>JALOOO010000124.1 GCA_025454375.1 Leptolyngbya sp. Prado105
ACGGATCATTCAAACGCATAATACTTGCGACAAAGTAAGGAATAATCGCCGCCGTCAGTTGAAAACTCAGCCACGAACAAAGATAAATTCCAACCACAAATAGAAATGGGCGATTACTAAACGCGATTTTAAGCTGTTGCACGATCGGAATCGAAACTGGCATCTCTGCTTCTGGATGCTGCAATCCCACCGCCTTCATGCGATCGAATGTCCCCCAAACACACCAAAACAGCGGCAAACATCCCAAAATCCCGCAGACAACCCCGATCGCAATATATCGCTGCTCCAAATCTGGAAATCTTGTCCCCAGCAATCCCACAATAATCAGCGAGAGAATGCTTCCCCCGATCGAGAACGCAAATCGAAAGCTATTTAAACTGGTGCGCTCGTCATAATCTTGCGTCATTTCAGGAGTCAGCGCAGTATACGGCAAATTCACAACCGTATATAGCCAACCAAACGCGATCGAAATAAACGTGTAGTACCAAAACAATCCCCACTGCTGTGAGGTTTCGTTATCACTAAACTTCGGCACAATCCACTGCAAGAAAAAGAGAATCCCGAACGGAATCGCCCCCGCCAGAATCCAGGGATAGCGACGACCGAGGCGCGATCGCGTTTTATCACTCATCACCCCGACCATTGGATCATTTACCGCATCCCAAACTTTTCCAACGAGTTGCGTCTGTCCTGCCAATGTCGGATTCAGCCCAGCCACATCCGTCAAAAAAGGAGACAGATAAAAAATTAAAATATTTGCAGTAATTGCAGGACCTAAATCCCCGGCTCCATACGCAAGTTTTGTTTTTAAGTTCAGCTTTTCAGAGTTCGACTCATTGGCAGAATTGTTCATAACAGATCGCGCATATCCGGGTTAACAGTTGTATTATTTTCTTCGGCTTCCGTCGCGATCGTACAAGTCGCAGAAAAACTTAATTCATCCACAACAGTTATGCCGGATCTCCATGTCAGTTGGTCAGACTATCATCGCTTGATCGAAAAACTCGCCCTCCAAGTCTATAAATCTGAATGGCAGTTTAATCAACTCGTTTGTTTGGCAAGAGGCGGATTGCGAATTGGGGATGTCCTTTCTCGGCTTTTTGATGTCCCGTTAGCCGTTCTGTCTACCTCTTCCTACCGCGCAGGCAATTCTCGCAGCACGCTCGTCTTTTCCAAAGATCTCAGCATGACCACACTGAACCTCGGCAGTCACGTGCTGATCGTCGATGATCTCGTCGATTCGGGCGTAACCCTACAAAAAACAATCCCCTGGCTCCAACAGCATTACGGCTTTTATATCGAAGAAATGCGAACCGGAGTCCTCTGGTACAAAGACTGCTCCGTGATTAAGCCAGACTATTACGTCGATTACCTGCCAAATAATCCCTGGATTCATCAACCCTTTGAAGAATACGAGAATATGAACCCTGCGGATCTTTTAGAACGTGAGAGCGCCGATCGCAACTCTTGAATTGTTGCTATCCTGTAATACTGTGAGCCGTGGAGTTGAGGAGAAGCCTTCTTGAGTAACACAAGCCAACCAGGACAACCTGCACAAAGTCAGCCGCCGTCTTTTGATGACATTCCGATCGCAGAGCGCGAATCTCCGATCACACCTCCGGTCAAATCTCGCTCGACTTCACCGCGCCTCTGGTTCGGCGCACTGTTCGCGATCGCACTGCTTGCCGCAGGCGGATGGTTTGCTTATCAGTGGTGGCTCAGTCGCGGTATCGCTAGCCCAACGCCAATGGCTGCGAGTCCGCAACCCACAGAAGTGCCCCCAAAAGACGATCGCGTTCTGAACCATTTCACTTACCCCGAAGCCCCCCAACATGAATTAGAAGCTGTCTCTGCCGATGGCGGGATTAAAATGCGCGCTCCTGCGGCTAGAGCCTTCAAAGATATGGTTGCAGCAGCAGGTGCGGCAGGCGTAGTTCTCAATCCGCTCTCAGGATTTCGATCGATAAAAGAACAAGAACAAGTCTATTTTGAAGTCAAAGCAGAGCGGGCGCAGACTTTAGAGCAACGCGCTTTAGTGAGTGCCCCACCCGGACATAGCGAACATCACACGGGTTACGCGATCGATATTGGCGATGGCAATGTGCCTGCGGTCAATCTCAGCCCAGACTTTGACAAGACTGCTGCCTACAAGTGGCTGAGCGAAAACGCCATGAGATTCAACTTTGAACTATCCTTCCCTAAAGGAAACAAACAAGGTGTAACGTATGAGCCGTGGCACTGGCGATTTGTCGGCGATAAGCAGAGCCTGGACACCTTCTACAGAGCCAAAGAATTCAAGCAAGAAAACCCATCTTCTCCAAATCCATGAATCAATCTGCTCTGAATCTCGCTGCGATCGGAATTTTCACGATGACGATGAGTACGTTACTCAGCCCGTTGTTGAATATTCCGCCTGCGGTTCCTGCAATTGCGACGTTCAGCATTCTTGGATTGGCGACGCTCGATTCATTTCAATGGCAAGGTCGATTTGGGTCAATTTTTCTCGATTGGTTTGCCAGTTTCTCGCCTGCTCATCGCGATCGTGTGATTCGTCATGAAGCTGGGCATTTTCTCGCCGCGCAATCTCTTGAAATTCCAGTGGTTGGCTATACCTTGAATGCTTGGGATGCGTTCCGTCAAGGACAAGCTGGACTCGGTGGCGTGCAGTTTGACACAAAAGAACTTGATGCAGAGCTTCAGCAAGGCAAACTCTCAGCCCAGTTAATCGAACGCTACTGCACCGTCTGGATGGCAGGAATTGCAGCCGAACAACTCGCCTTCAGCAATTCAGAAGGCGGAGCCGACGATCGCCAAAAGTTCCGCGAGACTTTAGTCAAATTAGGCATCCCTGCTTCAGAATTGCCTCAACGCGAACGGCTATCAATCCTCAGAGCAAAAGATCTCTTACAAAATCATCAATCCGCCTACGATGCGTTAGTGGCTGCCTTGCAGGAGAGACACTCGATCGAGCAATGTTATTCAGCGATTCAAAACGCAGAACATTAGTTTTACAGACAATTTCCCTGGATAGTTCTAGGCAAAATTAATCAGCCCCGCACAAATGCTCTGATATAGACTGGACCTCTTGCAGATTAGGTTCATATCGTTTGCTGCATTCACCCACCCGCGCGTAAACGGCGGGCTAGCAGGACAACCCTGCTAAACCAGGCTGTGAATGCTCCCAGTCCAGTTCAGTGGACTTAATCGAATAGCCCGCCGTTTACGTGCGGGCGGACAGCAACAAGAGCGCAATGAATTTTAATGTGCAAGAGGTCTACTGTATATCTGGAGCCTTTTTCTGGGTTCGGCAGTCCCTTCAGGGAGTTCGCACAGTTAGCACCGGGTTTTTAATCCGGTGCGGGTCAAAAACGCGGCCCTAACTGCGATTAATCGTCGCAAAGATATCATTTAAAATTTCTTGCGCTCCTTGCTGCTTCGCTTTTTGAGCAAGTTCGGTTCCAAGCTTTTCAGCATCCACAGCAAGTCCAGAAACGCTATCTTTGACGAGCTTTTGCCCATCCAAGCTAGCTACAATTCCCGTCAAAGTCAGCGTATCGCCTTCAATTGTGGTATTTACGCCGATCGGAACCTGACATCCGCCTTCTAACTCCCGCAAGAAAGCCCGCTCCGCATAACAACGATAAGCAGTTGGCTGATGTTCTAGCACCTTGAGAATTTCGAGGATCTCAGCATCACCTTCACGACATTCAATGCCCAATGCACCCTGTCCCACTGCATGAAGCGAAATGTCCGAGGAAATGAGTTGATGAATACGATCGCTTAAATCCAACCGATTCAATCCCGCCGCCGCCAAAATCAGCGCATCATACTCACCCGAATCCAACTTCGCCAAGCGCGTGATCACATTCCCCCGCACATCCTTAAAGCTCAAATGTGGGTAATGATGACGCAACTGTGCCAAACGGCGTAATGAAGACGTTCCAATCACCGAACCTTCAGGCAACGATGCTAAATCTTTGTCTTTATGCTTTTCATGCACGACCAAAGCATCGGCTGGATCTTCGCGCTCTGTCACACAACCCAGCATCAAGCCTGCGGGCAATCGAGTCGGCAAATCTTTCAGCGAATGTACCGCAAAATCGGTTGTGCCGTTGAGCATTCCATCTTCGAGTTCTTTAGTAAATAAGCCTTTGTCACCAATTTTTGCTAACGCCACATCAAGGATTTTGTCGCCTTGCGTATTCATGGTGTGAACTTCAAACGTATGTTCGGGAAAGGCTTTCTGTAACTGCTCCTGCACCCAATAAGTCTGAACTAAAGCAAGCTGACTTTTGCGTGAAGCAATCCGAATAGTACGAGTTGGGCTAGAAACAGTTGAGGACATAATTAACGGAAAGTTGATACGTGCTTATCAAGTGACTATTTCCCACCTTACCGCAGTGTGCTGCCCGATTTTCGATGAGATCTACCCGAATTCGTTACAGATGATTAAGCTAAAAACAGATTCCTCAGTAAGTTCAGAAAGTTACCTTTTATCTAACAGTAGTGTATGCAGTCTCAGCGTATAAAATTAAGCACTATATTTAGAGCAAGACTGCTCCATATGTAGCGTCCTATAATAGAGTAAGCAGGAAAAGACGCTATATCTGATTGGCGTTACGGTGGAGTTGCAGTACATTGGAACTGAGTAATTAAATTCCAATAGCAATATGAAAACCCTTAAACTTGTCAAACTCTTCCTATCTGAACCAGTTGAGGTTAGATTTGAAGAAGTTCGTTTTTTGCTTAATGCTTTCGGTTTCGAGGAAGTTCGTTCAAAAGGAAGTCATCACATTTTTCGCAATTCTGAGGGGCAGTCACAGATTATTCCAAAGAAGGGCGGACAAAGGGTAAAGCGAACTTATGTTAGAGAAATCGTAGACCGACTCAATTTAGAAGAGTGGTATGCCAATCAACAAGAAGAATCCTAAATCCCTAGAATATTATCTAAATTTGACATACGCAGTTACCGTCTATCCTGAACCAGAGGGCGGATATGTCGCCATGATCAAAGATCTTCCAGGCTGTATGACTCAAGGTGAGACGGCTGAGGAGATCATGGAAAATATTGAAGAAGCGCGGCAATTATGGATCGAAACAGCCTACGATTTCGATGATCCGATTCCATTGCCTTCAGATCGTTTAGCTGCCAAAGCTTCTTAATTCAAAATCATTTTTTTGACCTCGTTTGCGGTTGCAGGTGCTAACAAGACACCATTTCGATAATGTCCAGAGGCAAGTAAAACATTCGGCTGAATCGCTTCAATCACGGGAGCCGGACGACCCTGCGGACGCGGACGCAACCCAAACCACGATCGCATCACTTCCCCTGCTTCCAAACTTGGACAAAACTCGATCGCTCTTTTCATCACCGCATCAAACATGGCTCGATCAGGCGGCAACACTTCCCCCACTTCGGTTGGAAACTCAACCGTTGCCCCGACCCAATACTCTGCATTTCCAAGTGGCACAAGATGCACATCATCGCCTGTAATCACTGGAAGATGATTTCCTAGCGATTTTGGTAACTTCAAATGAATCGCTTGCCCCAAAACTGGACGAATGTCGATCGCCGAAATCTCTTTCGATCCAATTCCCGCAGCAATCACCAAATAATCCGAATCAATCAAACCCTTAGAAGTCTGAACCTGATTGCCTTGCATCTCCAAAACTTTTGCGCCAAACTCAAACCTCACCCCGCGCACCTTTGCCCCTTCAATCAGAGCTTGAGTCAGTGCAACCGGATTGATTTGTCGATCGCTGGGTGAATAAATTGCAGCACTGGCTTGCTCTAGAAAGGGAAACTCGGATTTCAATTGCTCTCGATCCCAGAGTTCTAGCGGTAAATCTTGCTGCTGCCGAACTTCAACTAAGCGATGCCAAACCGTTAAATCATCCGTTGGAAATTTCAGCATCAAAATCCCCTGACGATTGAACGGAATCGATCGACCTGTCAAAGCTTCCAACTCAGGCACTAATTGGTTGTAATACTGAATTCCAAACAGCCGCATTCGTAAATTGCGACCCTTTTCTTTTTGACTAATTGCACCCATCAAAACGCCGAGCGCTGCCCCTGTAGAGCTTGGGCATTCGCGCAAATCGGCTTGAATCGGACTCAGTTGAGCCTCAACTACCGTAATCTCAAATTCTGGAACTTGACTCAGTTCATAAGCGATCGTAGCTCCAACAACACCACAACCCGCGATCGTCACTTTCATAAATCAGGCGGAGAAATCACACTCTTCATTCTCCGCCCTCTTGAATTAACCTTGCGGAATCAATTTATAAAATGATTCCAAATCCTTCACCGTTTCGCCATAGTAGCGAACCGCTGCCTTGTAATTGTTCTCTGCCGATGCTTCATCGATTTGGACTAAATCATTCGCAATTTGTTTTGCCAGATCCCTTGCAGGCGGCTGATCCTTCGGCAAAAGATCACTCGAAATCCGACCCATCAAAATCCGAATCTCACCCAAAGGACCGTGAATAAAATTGCGGGCAAAAATGAAATCTTCTTTCTGAATCAGATTTTGCAATTCTGGTAAGCGATCGCTTAACTTCTGCAAGTCTGCCGTATGTCCTTGAATTTCAGCAATTCTTTCAGGGGTGTAGGTCGGCTTCACTGCTGCCGGACCTCCACATGCCACCAACATAATTGCCAGGAGGGTACAACAAATGAGTCCCAAAATAGACCGATACTTTGACATAACCTTATTTTCTAAATCACTGGTTTACCGCGCCCTCAAAGGGTTTTGAGTCACAGCCTGTGTAAAGAAGTGTATCTCAAAATGGGGCTTCTCCAAAGCTTTATGCTTAGAAATCGCAACCGCAATCGAAAGGCGAAGATAAACTAAATACAGTTACTGTTTTTTTGCGCGTAAGGTTATGGTTCTCTCCTTCAGACAGGTCGCGATCGCAGCTTCGTTATTGACGGTTGGCGGCGGCGCGGGGTTGGTCGCAAATCATTATTTAGTCAATCGCGGTCAGGGACAACCTTTTCAGGTGCAGCTTGCTCCACCCAGTTCAGTCTCAGTTTCAGCCGATGCCAGAAAAAATGAGAATTTTATTTCCGCTGCGGTCGATCGAGCAGGACCCGCCGTCGTGAGAATTAATGCGACTCGGCGCGTGTCAAGCAATGTGCCCGAAGCGCTTCGCAATCCTGTCTTTAAGCGCTTTTTTGGCGATCAGCTTCCTGCCCCAGAAGATCGAGTCGAACGAGGGACGGGTTCAGGCTTTTTGCTGACTTCAGATGGTCGATTGCTGACGAATGCTCATGTCGTCGATGGAACCGATACCGTAGAAGTCACGTTGAAGGATGGGCGCACATTTCAGGGGCGTGTCGTGGGGACTGATTCTGTCACAGATGTCGCGGCAGTGAAGATTGATGCTGATCAACTTCCGACCGTGACGCTTGGCAATTCTAAATCGATTACTCCAGGACAATGGGCGATCGCGATTGGCAATCCACTCGGACTCGATAACACAGTCACCGCTGGGATCATTAGTGCCACGGGACGATCGAGCCGAGAAGTCGGCGTTTCAGATAAGCGAGTCAGCTTTATCCAAACCGATGCGGCAATTAATCCAGGCAACTCGGGGGGGCCTTTGCTCAACGATCGCGGTGAAGTGATCGGAATCAATACCGCGATTCGGGCGGATGCTCAAGGGTTAGGATTCGCGATTCCGATTGAAACGGCTCAGCGTGTGGCAGAACAGCTTTTTGCCAAAGGCAGTGTCGATCATCCCTATCTTGGAATTCGGATGATTGATCTGAGTTCAACGATTCGAGATGAATTGAACAAAGAACTAGAAGGCAAAACTCAAATTACTGAAGATCGGGGAGTCTTTATTGCTCAAGTCGCAGAGAACTCCCCAGCCGCGCAAGGAGGGCTGAGATCAGGTGACATCATCCAGAAAATTAACGGAACAGCCGTCAAAACTTCTTCTGACGTGCAAGCGCAAGTTGAAGGTAGCCGCATCGGAACGCCGCTCGAAATGGAAGTGAATCGTGGCGGCAAGACGGAAACTCTACAAGTTCGTCCTGGACCATTTCCAAAGCGATCGAACTAGGAAGCAGGCGATCGCTTTTATAGGTCGCCCATTTGATCTTCGAGTTCCATGCGCTGTTCCATTTGACGCAGGAAGTAGCCAGTCAACATTGCCGAGGCGAGAAGTCCTGCTAGATTTTCGCGATCGGTTGTAATTTTGACATTAAAGCCATCGCTTGGGAGTACGCCGACTAAGCCTTGGACATTGTGCGAGACAATTTGCTTAACTTGAGGGCTTACGGTACGCGCCACCCGTTCTAAAACTTCAGGCGGTTGATGCTGAAGATAGCGAAGAAGAGCATTTGCGTCATTCGCTTCTGCATCGGTATGAAGGAAATTTGCACGGTCAGGGTTAAATGCCATTGAGTTCCATAAAAACCTATCCAATTATTTTGGCATTTCTTTACAGATTCGCCCATACTAAGATTCGGAAAAATAAACTCTTTCAACTGACATGCCCTTCCAGATTCGCCCCCCGGAGATCAATCATTCCGAATATCTTCGTCATCGCGATTGGATGCAGCGATCGCTTGACCTTGCAGAACAGGCGGGCAATGCAGGAGAGATTCCAGTCGGCGCGGTGATTGTCCGAGGAGATGAGTTGATTGCCGTGGGCGAAAACCGCCGCGAACGCGATCACGATCCCACCGCTCATGCCGAAGTCGTGGCGTTAAGACAAGCCGGACATGTTCTAGAACGCTGGCATTTAGAGGACTGCACCCTATATGTGACGTTAGAGCCTTGTCCGATGTGTGCAGGCGCAATCGTCCTCGCTCGCTTAGGATTGCTCGTTTACGGAGCCGATGATCCCAAAGCAGGAGCCATTAGAACCGTTTTAAACTTGCCAGATAGCGCCGCCTCGAATCATCGGTTGAAGATGTTGGGAGGAATTTTAGAAGAGCCTTGTCGAGAGCAGTTGCAGGGTTGGTTCCGAGCAAGACGCGATCGAGTCTGAAAAGTGGGAAGTAATACAATCTCCTATATTACTCCCCACTCTCTCGACTACGCTCCCAACCAACGCGCCGCATCCTTAGCGTGATAAGTCAAAATCAAATCCGCCCCAGCCCGCTTAAAGCTAAGCAACGTTTCCATTACGACTCTTTCTTCATCAATCCACCCATTGAGTGCGGCGGCTTTTACCATGGCGTACTCGCCTGACACGTTATAGGCTGCAACGGGCAGGTTAGAGGCTTGCTTCACCTGATGAATAATATCCATGTAAGCCAGAGCAGGCTTCACCATTAGCATGTCTGCGCCTTCTGCGATATCTAATTCGATCTCTTTGATCGCTTCTCTCGAATTGCCAGGATCCATCTGATAAGTACGTCGATCGCCAAATTGCGGAGTCGATTCTGCTGCATCTCGGAATGGACCATAGTAAGCAGACGCATACTTCGCAGCATAAGACATGATCGGAATATCCTGAAAACCTGCGTCATCCAAGCCTGCTCGAATCGCAGCGACAAAGCCATCCATCATTCCAGAAGGAGCAATAATATCGGCTCCTGCTTTAGCCTGGGAAACTGCGACTTTCTTTAATAGCTCCAGGGTTGGATCGTTCAAGACTCGCCCTGACAAATCGCCCACTTCTAGAAATCCACAATGCCCATGAGAAGTGTACTCACATAGGCAAGTGTCTGCCATCACGATCAAGTCTGGAACCGCCTCTTTCACAGCCGTTGCAGCTTTTTGCACAATGCCACAATCGTGCCATGCTCCAGTCGCATCGATATCTTTATCGGCTGGAATTCCAAACAAAATAATTGAAGGAATGCCGAGGTCATAGACCTGCTTGGCTTCTTCAACGATCTTATCGATCGATAACTGATATACCCCAGGCATCGATTTGACTTCATTTGCCACGCTTTCACCTGGAACAGCAAACAGGGGATAGATCAAATCACTGGTTGTTAAAGCATTTTCACGCACCATGCGACGCAGTTGAGGATGGGTGCGTAACCGACGAGGGCGATGAGTTGGAAACATAGGAATATCAACTTCGATGAAAAATCCGAATCAATTTCGGGGAGACTTCATCAGTCTAAAACGGGGTCGGAACCGAACGCCTGAAGGTAACGAAGTGTAAAAAAGCTTTGTTGAATTAATTTTACGATCGGGCATGTTAAAGGCAGTGTTTACCCCGAAAAAGTCTGATGCTAAAAGCCATTGTTGGGCACAGTGATGATCCAGATTCAAACAGTGCGATCGCAGAAGTCATTGCCCATTGCCAAACTGAACTCAAAGGATGCACGCCTCAAGCTGGAATCCTGTTCGCCGCGATCGATTTTGATCATGCGTTGATATTGCAGCAGATCGATCAAGCGTTTCCAAATCTCGAATTGATTGGTTGTACCAGCGATGCAGAACTTTCAGATATGCTGCGATTCCAACATGATTCAGTCGTGCTAACACTGTTGTACTCCGACGAAATTGAGATTCGAGCCGGAGTCGCCCGCAATCTTGGAGAAGATACGATCGCAGCAACTCGAAAAGCAGTAGAACAAGCGATCAGTAACGATCGCTCTCCTCGACTTTGCATCACGATTCCTGAAGGGATTAAAACGGATGGGAATTCAATTCTTAGTGGACTACAAGCTGCACTCGGACAGAATTTCCCCATCTTTGGCGGCATCTCAACTGATGACTTTCGATTTGAAGCGACCTATCAGTTTTATAAGACAGAGGTGCTAACCGATGCTGCACCGATTTTGCTATTTTCGGGAGAAGCATTGCGGTTTTCACATGGAGTTGCCAGCGGATGGCAGCCAATTAGCGCACCTGGAACGGTGACGCAATCCCAGAAGAATCTGGTCACCACGATCGGAGAGCAGTCCGCATTGTCCTTCTATCGCGAACAGCTTGGCGGCTCAGATCCGCTACCACAGCATCCACTTGCGGTGTTTGAATCTGACGAGACTTCGTTTTATTTGCGAGGTTTCAGTGGATTTGATGATACAACCGGAGAATTGCACTGTCTCGCAGATATCCCTGAGTCTGCTGTTGTTCAAGTGAGTACAGCAAGTCGTGAAGATATTCTTGCTGCGTCTAAGACTGCAATTTTACAAGCTACGCAGTCTTATCCAGGCAGTACTCCGAGTGTTGCAATAATTTTTAGCTGTGACTGTCGCTTCAAGCTATTAGGCAGCCAGGTGAAAGAAGAATATGAATGGATTCGATCGTGCTTATCAGACGAAGTGACTTGTAGCGGGTTTTATACCTATGGAGAACTCGCTCCGTTAAGTGAATACGGTGTGACTCGACTACACAATCATACGATCGTCACCTTGCTGTTAGGAACATGAGTTATGGAATGCCAAGCGTTAGAAAAACGAGTGCAGGAACTAGAAAGAGAAAATCGCATTCTTCAAAAGAAACTACGACGCTCGGAATCGAATCAGCTTGAACTTGAGAAAACCAACGATTTGAAAGAGGCGTTGCTGCGAAAAGCAATTTTAGATTTACAAGCTTCGCGATCGACGATTCAACAAAATCACGAAACGCTTCGACAGCAAGCCTCAAAGTTAGAGCAAGCGCTCTTAAATCTCAAACTGACTCAAACCCAGTTGATCCAAAGCGAAAAGATGTCGAGTTTGGGTCAACTGGTTGCTGGAGTGGCGCATGAGATTAATAATCCCATCAATTTTATCTATGGAAATCTCCGCCATGCTCAGCAATATGCAGAAACATTAGTTCGAGTGATTCAGGCGTATCAGAAAGACTCGATCGAAGAAATTAATGCGCTGATGGAAGAAGTAGACTTGCCGTTTGTGCTGGAAGATTTTTCAAGCGTATTGCGATCGATGACTTCCGGGGCGGAGCGCATTGAAGAGATCGTGAGCCTGCTGCGGACATTTTCGCGCTTAGATGAAGCAGAACTCAAACTGGTCAATCTTCATGAGGGACTGGATAGCACGCTAATGATTTTGGCATCGCGCCTGCGTGCTAAGACGAATCGACCCGAAATTCGAGTCACCAAAGCTTACGGAGATTTGCCCAATATCGAATGCTATGCCGGACAAATCAATCAAGTGTTTATGTCGCTGATCAGCAATGCGATCGATGCCTTAGATGCCCGTTCAAAAATCCCCCCGGCAGAATGGCATCCCAAACTTACGATTCGGACTGAAATCGATCATCGTTGGATGCGGATCTGGATTGCAGATAACGGCATAGGCATTCCAGAAGAGATTCAGACTCGAATCTTTGATCCCTTCTTCACGACGAAACCCATTGGACAGGGAACGGGTTTGGGGTTATCGATCGCCTATCAAATTGTCACAGAGCAACATCATGGAAGTCTTGACTGTCACTCTGTGATCAATCTAGGAACCGAATTTGTGATTGAAATTCCTTTATCGCGAGAATAGGCGAAAGTAAAGCGACTGGAAGAATTCCTTAATCGGGAAAAGCAGATAAGTGATCGGATTAATCGTCACAATAATGTCACGGAAATCCCGCTTCGCCAACGCCACGATCGCCCAAGCCACTCCAGAAGCAGACATGACTCCATAAGGATTCAACTGACTTTTAAATGGACCTAAAATTAATTTCCGAATGATACAAGGGGCATCTAATCGGCGCAGGGTGATCAAATCTCCCAAAGTGCGTTTTGACAATTCATAAAGCGGACTCAGTGCCGGATTCACCTCAGCCTCAGAAGTATTGATCCACAGTTCTTTGAGTGCCTTGTGCGAAGATTCGCTCACGGTTTCTAGAAAGAGTTCCGCAAGTCGCCAGGTTGAAAAGGTATTGACCTCGTAGGATTTCTGAATGGCTTCGGCTGAGCGGTTGCCATAGACATTCACCCCATGATTCAGAATAAAAATATCGACTGTTTTCAGGCGCGATCGCAGATCCTCTTCTTTGCCAATTTGCCAGGACAAAACTTCGATTCCTTCAGCAAATCCTCGATCGCTCGTCGTCAAGGCAACGACTTTTGCACCCTGTTTCGAGAGTTCTGCAATCAATGCCTGTCCCAACGCACCCGATGCGCCCGTGATTGCAACGGTTTTTCCTTTCAGTGCCAAACTTGTGCCTAAGAGTTTATCCACGATTGTAAAGTGACCACAGTAATAAGCGTTCTGATCATCAAAGTGATGTCGCCAATGATAAGTGCGATTCACAATCCAAGGCTTAGGAATTTCGATCAAATCACCTGGCTTGTGAGTCACATCAGTTTGTAATAATAAGCCTTGCGATCGGGCAAAGGCAGGAATTAAAAATACTAACGAATATAGACAGCCAATCCACAGCGTCGGAGTTTGAGTCAAGCCTGCAAGCAGGGTTGCTGCCCCCAACATGGCGATCGCCTCAGGCACATCATTATTGAGTTGTGCCTTTTGGTACATTTCTAAACTGGTAATCGTTAAATCCGGGCGATAGGCTTTGTGATGTAGGTTGTGACCCCGCTTTAACGGCTGCCAGTAGTGTCCGGCAAGATGGTAAGCGTCTCGCACCAGTTCAGTAAAGACGATCGCAGAGGCTCCCAGGAGGCATTGAGTAAAGATCTGGGTCAAAGAGGGCAAATCCATGAAACTCGGTATAACGTAATGCTTCTTAATAATTCCTTTCCTACTTTACCTTGAGCGTGCCGATCTGAATCTAGTTCCAATCAATCTCTCGACTCGATTGATCGCTTCGTAAGGTTTCAAAAGGGTGCTGCAAATCGTCTTGGGCTTCTTCGATCGAGATGCACACTTGCACCGGCCCATAGCGATCGCGAATCGCCCCATCGATCTGTTCGATAATCCATTCACTCGCGCCCAAAAAATCTGGATGTACGAGAACGCGCATCTCGACAAACACCTGCCGCCCGACAATGCCGCGCGATCGCACGTCATAACATTGCGTCACCCCTTGAATCTGTCTCACCATTTGCCCGATCGCTTCGGGTGCGATCGCCACCTGTCTCACCATTAACGGCAGTTGCCAATTTAACACTCGCCAACAACTGAATCCGGCTGTGATCACCATTGCGATCGTCAATAATGGATCAAGCCACGCATATCCTCGCCAGATCCCCAGCAGTCCGATCAGCAGAAACAAATTTAGCCAAGCATCCTGCAAAATCTGCCGCGAATTCAATTTCAAAATGGAACTGTCAAGAGTTCGCGCCACCTTCCGCTCAAAAAATGCCAGTCCGACACTGGCAAGAAAGACAATCGCCAATAATCCAATGATTGATAATCGCATCTGAGTTCTCGGCAGCATGGAAAGATTCGGTTCCGTTGCCAACTGCTCGATCGCAATGCCAAATAAACTCAAACAGGCAAACCCAAGTAAAGCGACTAACAGCAGCGCCAACATCGCTTCTAGCCGACTATGCCCCCAAATCTCCCGTCCCGGCAAGCGATTCGGTGAGGAAATCGCGATCAACCCGAGAACAGTACTGAACCCATCAATCACTGTATGCAGGCACTCCGCTACAATCGCAAGCGATCGCGTTGCCCAAGCTGCGCCCACTTTCACGACTAACATGAGAAGCGTCAGCCAAAGCGTCATTAATAGAATCTGACGGCTTACTCCTTTTTGATTTCTGACTTCAGCCATAACGCGCTCTAAGGTAGGAGGATGATTGAGAAAGCTGACATCCCTCACCCTGAATTAAGTTATGCAGCACTCTAATATTCGATTACTCGTTTTAGACATTGATGGGACAATCGCAGGCAAATCTAATAATATCCGCGAACCTGTTCTCGAAGCGATCGCCCATGCACAGAATTCTGGTGTGCAAATTGCGATCGCGACAGGTCGAATGTATCGCTCCGCACTGCGCTTCTACAAAACCGTTGGCTCATCTTTGCCCCTGATTGCCTACCAGGGCGCATGGATTCAAGATCCCATAACGAATAAACGCTTGCGTCAATGGTCAGTGCCTAAAGCACAAGTGCTTGAATTACTGGATTATTTTGAGCAACCAAGTTTACGAGAATTGTTGTCGATTCATTTCTATATCAACGATGATCTCTACATTCGATCAATGACTCCTGAAACCGCAGCTTATATTCAACGATCGGGCATTGTTCCGATTGAAGTCGGAGATCTGCGGAACACATTAGATATGGAACTGACAAAAGTTTTGGCGCTAAGCGAGGACACTGATTTAATCGATTCGATGCTGGGTTCTCTTCAGAAACAATACACACCTGCCGAACTCTACTTGACAAAATCTGTGGCGACTTTTTTCGAGGCAACGAATCCAGCCGCAAATAAAGGAACGGCTGTGAAATATCTTGCTGAGAAAATTCTAGGATTGCAGCCCGAGAATGTGATGACGATCGGCGATAACTTCAATGATGTCGAGATGATTCAATATGCTGGAATTGGGATCGCGATGGGCAATGCTCCGGTGGGAGTGCAGCAAGTTGCGGATTGGGTCACGCCCAGCGTTGAAGAGGATGGAGCCGCGATCGCCATTCGGAAATTTTTGCTTTAAAACAGAAAGAACGCCGACGACTGGCCGTGTTTCGTCTCGGCGTTCTAACTGGTTCGCTCCTCACACTCCACTACTATAAGTGGGTTCAATAGGTTTGTCACGCACTGGGCGATAAAAATTCGTTATGTCGAGAATGTGACGACAGGATGACAAGTATTCGTGATCCC
>JALOOO010000125.1 GCA_025454375.1 Leptolyngbya sp. Prado105
AAGCCAGTCACAATGCGATCGCCATTTTTGAGAATGTGAATTTCGATTTGATCACTTGCCCAATTCAGGCGATCCTGGAATTCGGGATTGAAGACATGCACTCGTTGGTTACTCGAAGACACAAGCGAGTCAGGACTGTGAATCGCTTGTGATTCAACATAAGCACCATCGACTAGCAAATCGAGTTGAGCGAGCAGATCTTGAGCGCCTGCGGGAGCAAATTCGGATTGCAATTGCTCTAAGGTAAATCCAGTAAAGGACATCACACTTAATCCAGCCGCTTTCACCTGACGGGCAAGATTTGCCAGGGCTGGAGCTTGCCAGAAAGGTTCTCCACCGGAAAAAGTCACGCCTTGATTGCGATCGTGGCTCAAAATCTTTTCGACGAGATTCTCAACGGTGACAAGTTGATTCGCTTCAAAAGACCAAGAAGCTGGGTTGAAGCAGCCCGGACATTCTCGCAAACATCCCTGCACCCAAATCACGGCACGGCATCCGGGTCCGTTGACGGATGACTCATCCACATAGCCCATGATGTTGAGATAGCCAGGGGGAATCTCTAGGAGTTCTTGGTAAGAGTCGGGTTTGGAGTGCAGCATAGTCTTTCACCTCAATGTGTTAAAGCGGGATAACGAACTGGAACATCAAGCACAGCTTGAATACGATCGCGAAACTGCTCCAGAACTTCTTCGCTCACGGCTTTGAGCGAGCGAACTGGATAGGGTTGGAGCAGTTCGTGGTTGCCCCGCGCGTCCAATTGATGTTCTAACGGTTTAGGGCGCGTGGGCGTGTTGAGTTGAACTTCTTGGGGACATAGCGCTTGTAGGTGGGTAATGTAGTTGATTTGGTCTTGTTCATGCCAGGGGGCAAGCAGCATGGTTTGAATCGCTAACTTGCCGCGATAGCGGTGTCGAAATTGGGTTAAGCCTGACCAAATCCTGTCTAGAGTCAAACGTTTAATCGGACGATTGATGCTTTGGAATTGCTGCTCAGAAACTGCGTCGATTTTGATCGCGACGAAATCTGCGATCGCTAGCTCTGCACAAACGAGTGGATTCTCTAGTAAACTGCCGTTGGTTAGGACTCCGACAGGTTTTTCAGTGAGAATCTTAGCCATTGCAATAATTTCGCCAAGATTGCGTGCAAGCGTCGGTTCACCACTGCCGCTCAGGGTGACTACATCGATATTCCAGGGCTGAAAGCAGAGGAGATCTTGCCGAATTCGCTTCGTCGAAACAAAGACCTGGCGATCTGCGTTTTGCTGCTGCATTTCTCCTAGTTGGCAGTAAACGCAGTTGAATGAGCAAGTCGAAATGGCTCCAATGGGATCGATGCCCAAGGATCGACCAAAGCGCCAAGATTTTACAGGACCATAGACTGAAGCGAATTGTGCGGTTTGCATAGCATCCTCCCTAATTCGACAATAAAATCTCTGCCTTCATCACGCCCTCCTCTGCATCCCGATGTAAGTGAAAGCCCAGTTTTTCACAGACTCGCTGCATTGCTCTGTTTTCACAAAGGATTTCAGCACTGATGCGATCTAGCTGCTCATGCCGTCCGACATTCAGCAAGCAATTGAGTAAGGTCGTTCCTAAGCCTTTGTACTGATAGCGATCGCTGACCATCATGCCAAACTCGGCATCATTTGTAGCATGAAGTTTGCTCAGGCGCGCCACGGCTAGAAGCTCAGATTCTCCCGTTTGAGGATCTTTACTTTCAGCAACCAGGGCAAGTTCTCGATCGTAGTCAATGAAGCACAATCGAGTGAGACGCTCGTGAGCAATCCGCTGCTTTAAGCCAATCATGTGGAAGTAGCGGAAATACACGCTTTCTTCGGACAGGGTTTTGTGAAACTGAATCAGTAAAGGCTCGTCTTCTGGGCGAATCGGGCGAATGGTGACCTGTTTCTGATTGGGCAATTGATGCTGCCAGGTAAACTGACTCGGATAAGGGCGAACGGCGAGTTTTGGTAGCTCTGCTTCAGTCACATCGGGATCATGGAGAACAATCCGAGCATCTAAAGCTAAGAGGGTATTGGTCGAAGCAAGCAGCGGATTAATTTCAATTTCTTTAATCCATCGCTGCTCTACGACCAATTGGCTAAATCGAACGAGCAGTTGCTCCAGTGCGGCAAGATCGATCGCTTTGCGTCCTCGAACTCCTTGCAATGCCTGATAGATACGAGTTTGTTCCATCATTCGGCGAGCGAGCGTTGTATTTAAGGGCGGCAGTGCGATCGCGCGATCGCGATAGACTTCGACGAGTTGCCCGCCCGAACCAAACAGCATCACTGGACCAAATTGCGGATCAAGACTACTGCCAATGATCAATTCATAGCCTTCTCGCTGAATCATCGGTTGAACGGTGACTCCTAGAAAAGCATTCGGGTCTTGGGTTCGCTCAGCAACAGTAGACGCGATCGCATGATAAGCTTCTCGCACTGAATCTGCATTGCGCAAATTCAACTGTACCCCACCCACATCAGTTTTATGCGTGATGGTCTCGGAGTACAGTTTGAGAACGACTGGATAAGTTAGCTTTTCGGCAATTTGAACCGCTTGATCCGCACTTTCGGCAACATAGGTTTCAACGGTTGGAATGCTATAAGCCGCGAGGATTTGCTTCGACTCAAACTCACTAAGCAGCGTGCGTCCGGCAGATCTAGCAGTCTGGATAATGGTCTCGATCGCGACATGATTAATCGCCTCAACCTCTGCAACGGCTGGAGTTTCATAGATCCCGCGCAAGTTGTAGCTATATCGCCACATATAGTTAAACAATCGGGCTGCCGTATCGGGATACGCAAAAGTCGGAATCTTCGCTTGATTAAGAAGTTCTGCACCTGCTGAGGTTTCTAAGTTTCCCATCCAGCTTGCGAGAATTGGCTTACCCAATTGAGAGTAATGCTGTAACTGTTGAGCCGTTTGAGTGGGATCGCTCATGGACTGAGGGGTAAGAATCACAAGCAAGCCATCGTTATTCGGGTCTTTGGCAGCGATTTCTAAGGCTTTGGCATAGCGATCGGGGTCTGCATCTCCGAGAATATCGATCGGATTATGATGACTCCAATGGGTCGGAAGATGCTGATTGAGCCTGTCGATCGTTTCGGGGGATAGCTCTGCTAAAGTTCCACCATTTGCAACTAAAGCATCCGTTGCAAGTACACCGGGTCCACCTGCATTCGTAATGATCGTCAGCCGCGATCCTTTTGGGCGAGGCTGTTTTGCTAACACTTCCGCCATATCAAATAGGTCAGAAATGCTCTCAACTCGCAATACGCCACAGCGACGAAGGGCTGCATTAAACACATCATCACTGCCTGCCATTGCGCCTGTGTGAGAAGTTGCCGCTTGAGCCGCTGCTTCAGTCCGTCCTGCTTTGATCACAATGATCGGTTTCGTCAGCGCCACTTCTCGTGCAGCAGATAGAAACGATCGCGGATCTCCGATCGATTCCATGTAGATCACAATGCTTTCGGTATGAGGATCATCGCCTAGGTAGTAGATCAAATCTCCCCAATCGACATCCAGCATTGAACCGATCGAGATAAACGAGCTAAAGCCGACATTCTCATGAAAGCTCCAGTCGAGGATTGCACTACACAATGCCCCACTTTGGCTGATGAATCCTACTTTTCCAGGCTTTGCGATCGAATTTGCAAAGGTTGCATTTAATCCTAGATGCGGATTCATCACGCCGAGACAGTTGGGACCAATCAATCGAAGCTGACCGCGTTGCAGATGTGTGCGAATCCGCTGCTCTAGCTCAACGCCTACTGAGCCAATTTCACGGAAGCCAGCAGAAAGAATAATTACCCCCTTCACATTGGCATCAACACATTCGCCGACTAAATCAGGAACGCTCAGAGCAGGCGTGGCAATAATTGCGAGATCCACTGCTTCGGGAACGTCCGCGATCGACGGATACGCTTTAATGCCCAAAACACTTGGTCTTTGAGGATTCACTGGAAAAATCGTGCCGCCAAATGGATGGCTCATCAAATTCCACAGAACCGTTCTACCCACACTTCCGTCTCGCTCGGTCGCCCCAATGATCGCAATCGTTTTTGGTGAAAAAATAGCATCGAGCGGATGATACTCAGATCGCCAAATATCATGAACTCGTTCGCTCTGATAGTTCGCGAAAGAAACAATAGTCATGCAATCCCCCTTACTGTGCTACTAGAATCTGGTTTTCAGCTTCTAGCGCAACTTCATTTCCTGCATACGCTTGGATGTAAAGTGCTTTGAGATCGTTGATCAATGGATAGCGCGGATTTGCACCCGTACATTGATCGTCGAAAGCTTGCTCTGCCATCCATTCTACTTGCGAGTAGAATGCTCGATCGTCACCCGAAAGCGCTTCTTTGATCGTTTTCGGAATGTCTAATTGAGCTTTGAGATCCTCGATCGCTTGGATCAATTTCTCAATTTTCTCGTCATCGGTTGCCCCGGTAATGCCCACATACTCAGCAATTACGGCATAGCGCCATTTTGCATTTGGATACTTGTACTGCGGGAAAATCGCTTGCTTAAACGGCACATCCGTCGCGTTATAACGAATCACATGCGAGATTAGGAGTGCATTTGCCAGTCCGTGCGGCACGTGGAACGTCGAACCCAATTTGTGCGCCATCGAGTGACAGATTCCCAAGAAAGCATTCGCAAATGCCATGCCTGCCATCGTTGCCGCGTAATGAACTTTCTCGCGAGCTTTTGGATTGTCCGCACCTTCTTTGTAGGCTGCCGGGAGATACTTGAGCAATAGTCGAATCGCTTCTAAAGCTAGCCCGTTGGTGAACTCTGAAGCAAAGACTGAAACATAAGCTTCGAGGGCATGAGTCAAGGCATCGACTCCACCATAAGCGGTCAAGCGTTTTGGCATGTGCATCACGAGGTCAGGATCGACGATCGCGATATTCGGCGTGAGTGCATAATCTGCTAGCGGATACTTAATCCCGGTATGCTGATCGGTCACGACTGCAAATGGAGTGACTTCTGAGCCAGTTCCCGAGGTTGTCGGAATGCAGACCATAATTGCTTTTTGACCTAAAGGCTGGACTTCATACACTCGCTTACGAATGTCCATAAATCGAGTGGCTAATCCCTCAAACTCGGTGTCAGGCTGCTCGTACATCAACCACATGACTTTTGCTGCATCCATCGGTGAGCCGCCGCCAATGGCAATAATCACATCTGGTTGAAAGAGGTTGATTTGCGCTAAGCCTTTCTCGATCGTCTCTAAAGAGGGATCAGGTTCGACATCATAGAAAGTCTGATGCGTTACGCCAATGCTTTCGAGAACATGCGTCACCTGCTCCGAAACGCCTAGTTCAAACAGTGGCTTATCGGTTACGACAAAAGCGCGATGCTTCCCAGTGAGTTCTTTTAATGCGACGGGCATTGACCCATCGCGGAAGTAAACTTTCGGCGGCACGCGGAACCACAGCATATTTTCGCGGCGTTGCGAGACGGTTTTGACATTCAGCAGGTGGTGTGGTGCAACGTTTTCAGACACTGTGTTGCCGCCCCAGCTTCCACATCCTAAAGTCAGCGAAGGATCGAGGCGGAAATTGTACAAATCTCCGATCGCACCTTGAGAAGCAGGCGTGTTAATCAACACACGCGATGTTCTTAGCACCGTCTCAAACTGCCGGATATGGTCTGCATTTGCAGGCTGAGTGTAGAGAACTGAAGTATGCCCCAATCCACCAAACTCAACGATCTTCTCAGCTTTGAAAACCGCATCTTCAAAGTTACTGGCTCGGTAAACTGCCAAAATCGGCGAGAGTTTTTCATAGGAGAGCGGCTCTTGTGTGCCAATCTCTTGAACTTCTGCCATGAGAACTTTAGGAGTCGTATTTTCAAACTGGATCTCTGCAAGTTCAGCGAGCCGAGCAACTGATTGCCCAACAATTTTGGCGTTCAAATGACCGTCCTCAAGCACACAATGTCTTAAGCGATCGCGTTCTGCTGCGTCTAAAAAGTAAGCGCCTCGATCGATGAATTCTTGCTTCACGGCTTCATACACGGCATCAACAATCACGATCGACTGTTCACTGGCGCAGATCATGCCGTTGTCAAAGGTTTTACTCAGCAGAATTGATGAAACTGCCATTTTAATGTTTGCAGTTTCATCAATAATCGCAGGCGTGTTGCCAGCACCGACTCCTAAAGAAGGATGCCCCGATGAATAGGCAGCTTTGACCATGGCAGGACCGCCTGTTGCAATGATCAGCTTAATGTCAGCGTGCTGCATTAAAGCCTGCGATCGCTCAATCGTGGGTTCTTCAATCCAACCTATTAAGTCCGCAGGCGCACCCGCCGCAACTGCCGCGTCTAGGACAATTTTCGCTGCTGCTGCCGTACATTGCTTGGCTCTTGGGTGGGGAGAGAAAATAATGGCGTTGCGGGTTTTGAGTGCCAGCAACGCCTTAAAGATCGTCGTTGAAGTTGGATTCGTTACGGGCACAATTCCAGCGAGGATGCCAATTGGTTCGGCTATTCTCTGGTAGCCGAAAGCAGGGTCATCTTCCAGGATGCCGCAGGTCTGTTCGTGCTTGTACTTGTTGTAGATAAACTCTGAAGCAAAGTGGTTTTTGATCACTTTGTCTTCGACAATGCCCATTCCGGTTTCTGCAACCGCAAGTTTTGCCAATGGAATGCGAGCTTCGTTAGCAGCTTGAGCCGCTTTCTTGAAAATGTAATCAACCTGTTCTTGAGTGTAGGTTGCATAGAGCGTTTGGGCAGCTTTGACCTGTTGAATCAGAGCTTCGAGGTCTTGTTTTTTTTCGGCGGCAATATTCATAAGTTCCGTTCCGATGAGAGTAGCGATTGGACATTGAGCAGGTTACATTGCATTGAGATTGCGATTTCTAAAGATGTCGATCGCGGCTTTGACTTGCTCTGGCGTTGGAGTGGGCGTATCTTTTAGCTGATACTCATATCCCAGTTGCTCCCATTTGTATTCACCCAGTTTGTGAAAGGGCAAAACATCAACTTTTTCGACATTGGACAAGGTGGATAGAAAGTCTGCTAGCCCAGAAATATTCTGGAGATCATCTGTGAGACCGGGGACTAGGACAAATCGAATCCAAACGGGTTTGTGTATCTGATCCAGGTACCGGGCAAGCGTTAAGGTTGGTTCGATATTAACACCTGTTACTTTATGGTAAGTGCTTGCATCGAATGATTTAATATCTAGCAACACAAGATTTGTATGCTGGATAACTAGCTTTGCGGTAGATAAATCACAGAAGCCAGAAGTATCAAGCGCGGTATGGATTTTCAGTTCCTGACATCTTCTAAAAATCTCCTGAACAAATTGAGGTTGAAACAGGGGTTCTCCCCCGCAAACGTTGACACCGCCGCCGGAGGCTTGCATGTAAGGGATGTAGGTTTTGATCTCTTCGATCAGTTCATCGACGCTAACGAGATGTCCGTCTTCGAGATGGCGGCAGTCAGGATTGCTGCAATAGAGGCAGCGGAGGGGACAACCGGAGGTAAAGATAATGAAACGGATGCCGGGGCCGTCTACTGTACCGCAGGTTTCAACGGAGTGGATGTAGCCTGTTGTCTTTTGGAGGGTGTTGGTCATTTGTTCTACTTCCTCAAATCAAGCGACTCTGGTGGCTACATTGGGGAGATCCTTCAATCCCCCTTAAATAGGGAGATTGAGGCTGCTTAAAACCGATCGTGGAAGGTTCGCTCCAACACATCTAGCTGCTGCTCTCGCGTCAGTTTGATGAAGTTGACCGCATAGCCTGAAACCCGGATTGTCAACTGTGGGTACAGTTCTGGATGCTGCATTGCGTCTAGAAGCATCTCACGATCGAGCACATTCACATTGATGTGATGTCCGCCTTGATGAAAATATCCATCCAGCATTCCAGTTAAGTTATTGACTTGATCGGATTGTGATCTTCCGAGTGCAGTTGGCACGATCGAGAAGGTGTTAGAGATTCCGTCTTGTGCCTCGGAATAAGGGAGCTTGGTCACAGAGGCTAGAGATGCGATCGCACCTTTACTATCTCGACCGTGCATTGGATTTGCACCGGGGGCGAAAGGTTCGCCTGCTTTACGACCGTCGGGGGTACTTCCTGTTTTTTTGCCGTAAACGACATTGGAAGTAATCGTCAGCACAGATTGGGTTGGGACAGCATCCCGATAAGTCTTATGTTTCCGAAGTTCGCTCATGAATTCTGTTACTAAACTGACAGCAATCTGATCGACTCGATCGTCATTGTTGCCATACTTCGGAAAATCGCCTTCAATCTCGTAGTCAACGGCTAGACCTTCATCGTTGCGAATCGCTTTAACGTTCGCATATTTGATTGCAGAAAGCGCATCTGTCGCCACAGAGAGTCCAGCAATTCCACAGGCCATGGTACGCAAAATATCTCGGTCATGCAGTGCCATTTCCAGGCGCTCATAACAGTACTTGTCGTGCATAAAGTGGATGACATTCAGCGTGTTGATGTAGGCTTTTGCCAGCCAAGCCATCATGGATTTGAATCGACTGAGAACTTCTTCGTAATCGAGTTCACTTGATGTAATCGCTTCAGCAACCGGAGCAATTTGCTCACCCGACTTTTCATCTTTTCCGCCATTAATGGCATAGAGCAAGCATTTGGCGAGATTGACTCGTGCGCCGAAAAATTGCATTTGCTTCCCGACTCGCATTGCCGAGACGCAGCACGCGATCGCATAGTCATCTCCCCAATAGGGGCGCATCAGGTCATCGCTTTCGTATTGAATTGCGCTGGTTGCGATCGAGGTTTTTGTGCAGAATTCCTTAAATCCTCTCGGCAGTTGTTCTGACCAGAGGACGGTAAGATTCGGTTCTGGTGCGGCTCCTAAAGTTTGCAGCGTGTGCAAAAATCGGAAGCTTGTCTTGGTGACGAGTGGACGACCATCCTCACCTATGCCGCCGATACTTTCGGTGACCCAGGTCGGATCTCCAGAAAATAGATCGTTATAGTCTGGGGTACGTAAGAAACGCACCATTCGCAGCTTCATCACAAAGTGATCGATCAATTCTTGCAAGTCTGATTCGGTTGCAATGCCTTGTGCTAAATCCCGTTCGCAGTAAATGTCGAGGAAGGTCGAAATGCGCCCGATCGACATTGCCGCCCCATTTTGTTCCTTAACCGCGCCGAGATAGCCAAAATAGAGCCACTGAATCGCTTCTTGAGCGGTTTGGGCGGGCTGACTAATATCAAACCCGTAAGCCGCTGCCATTTCTTTGAGTTCAAATAAGGCGCGAATTTGCTCTGAAAGTTCTTCACGCGATCGAATGACGGTTTCATCACTGGGATCGCGCTCTAGGGATTTAACTTGTGCTTTCTTGTCATCGATTAAGCGATCGACTCCATATAAAGCAACTCGCCGATAGTCTCCAATGATGCGACCTCGACCATAGGCATCCGGCAAGCCTGTAATAATACCAGAGTGCCGTGCGAGCCGCATTTCTTGAGTGTAAGCATCAAACACTCCGTCATTGTGCGTTTTACGAAACCGGAAGATGGCTTCGGTGCTGGGATCAAGCTGATAGCCGTAAGCTTTGAGGGCAGATTTGACGACTCGAATCCCACCAAAGGGCATGATGGCTCGTTTTAGCGGTTTGTCCGTTTGCAAGCCGACGATTTTTTCGAGTGTGCGATCGAGATAGCCTGGAGCATGAGCAGTAATTGCTGAAACTGTTGCGGTATCAACGTCTAAAATCCCTTTCTCACGCTCAAGCTTCATCAGTGCTCTGACTTGATCCCAGAGCTTTTGAGTAGTTGCAGTGGCAGGGGCTAGAAAAGAATCATCTCCGGTGTAGGGAGTGTAGTTTTTCTGGATGAAATCGCGAATATCGATTTCCTGCATCCAAGCGCCTGAATTGAAATCTTGCCATTGCTTCACCATATCTATAGTCTCCTCTGGTGAACGACTTTGGAAAAGTAAGGTTACGATCTGAAGCGGTCTTTGAGCCTTTTCCTTTCACACTCCAATTATATTGCAAATTGCAAAGGAAATGCGAAATGAAATCTTAAGCTAGTCACTAAAAGTCATAGAAACATCATAGAATTTACCTCAAAAAATTTCTGTATTAAAAACAGCATTCGTCGAAATTCTAGAATGCTGTTAATGACACCAAAATTTAATTTTTCTATGATCTGAGTGCGAACTCAACCTACAACGAAGTCGCGATTGGACTTGCAGACTCAACTTCACAAGCTCCATGCGGGCTATGCAGTATCAATTGAGCATCCGCCCGCTGACAAGCCACCATCGTTTTCACATGTTCTGCTTCATCATCGCGAATTGCGACAAACACATCATAGAGATTGTCAATTTTGGGACGACGTTCTTCAGGTCTGCGACTTGCCTGAAACTCATCAAACATGTATAGGTCGCCATCGCGGTAGTAGTTGATCGCCACTTGAGGAGCCGCTTGACTTTTTAGCTCATCTGCATTGCTTTTCAGATATTTGTCATAGCTGCGATACGCATGACCTTCCACAAGCTCCATGAAGTTGTAAGCAGCACGCGGATGCACAAAATAGAGTCCTACAATGATCCAGTAATAAATCAAAGCAACACTCCGAGCAAAGACTCGATCGAGCCAATTTTGACTACCGCCTAGCTCCTCCATGATCAGCAAATGATGTAGCTCATTCCAGGATTCAGCAAAGTGAACTTTCAACCAATCTGCTTTGCGCCAAAGACCTAATGTTTCATAAAGATGCAAAACCGACAAATAAGAAAAATATGGAACTCGTGCCACTGTTTCTAAGACATAGAAGCGCGGCATCGGTCGATCGCGATACACTTGATTGATCACGAACGCCAAAACACCAACCAACAAACGAATCATATCCCAGTCTCCGTCAAAACGAACCTTCAAAGACCGCCAGACAGACGGTCTTAGGTTGAGCTAAACTCAACATCCCCATCCTAGCCACTTGAGATTTATTCGCAAGTTGATTACAACCAACACCGCCTAGTTACTGCAAGTAAAATATTAATACCCCATCGGAGTCTTATAAGACTGTGAAGAAAGTCTTAAATCTTCAGAATGAGCGATAAGTTAGATTTGATTCCAGTGTTTAAGATAGAAAGCGCACCTAAGGTTGAATGTTGATGGATACCCTAACCGATTGTCTCGAAGTCAAATGCCCGATTCAATTTGTCGTCGATCTTTTGGGCAATAAGTGGTCAATTTTAGTTCTGCGAGAGCTATTTACAGGCAGTCGTCGGACTCACGAACTGCTAGCCGCGTTACCAGGAATTAGCACAAAGACGCTAATGATTCGACTGAGAGAATTGGAAGAAAATGGCTTAGTCGATCGCCAAGTTTTTGCAGAAGTCCCGCCTCATGTTGAATATTCTCTGACTGCTAAAGGTCGTCAAATTCAGCCTGTGATGAGCGCACTGCATCATGTAGGTACTCAGTGGTTGGATCAGTCTCCCTGCTATTGTCCTTTGGAGCAATTTAATCCGTTAGAAAATACCTGTGCCCCTTCCTAGAAATACTCGCACCTTGCCCTAGAGCGAGGCTATGAGTGCCTACTTATCAGGCTGAGTACATTTCTAATAATTCTAATCAGAGTGGGGAAACCTGACTTTATTTTGCGCTGCATGATACAAATGCCGTTATATCAACGACTGACGGCAGCATCATGCTATCGGAACCCCTTTTAGTGCAGGAATTCATCCATCTGATAAGGCGTACCTATCCTGAATCGAGTAAGGTGCTACGTCACTGCTATATCAAGCTCGTTACCGTTCACTGGGGCAAGCCTCCAAGCCGATTAGATTACTTTGCGATCTATTGCCCGAATACAGTCTATGAGACTATTGCTGAGCAAAAAGAAGCATTTGGGCATATCTCTCGCTATATGGGACTTGCCGATCCAGTTTGTATCAATGCGAATCGGTTACTTCGCGATCCGATGTCGAAATTGAAAAAAGAATCGCCCCGATTTTGGCTAGAACTGCATTGGCTCCTTCCTGCTAAACTCCCTGAAACCTCATGAAAACTGGCATTTTCTGCACTTACGAGAACTATCATCAGAGTGTCAAGCAGGCGATCGCGGATCAAGTCGCGCTCGTGCAAAAGGCTGAAGAATTAGGATTTGAAGAAGCTTGGGTGACTGAGCATCATTTTGATGAATTTCATGTCAGCCCGTCAATTTTAATGTTACTCGCCCATTTAGCAGGGGTGACAGATCGGATTCGACTAGGCTCTGCTGCGGTTTTACTCGCATTTCACAACCCGATTCAGATTGCAGAAGAGATTGCAACGCTGGATCATCTCTCTCAAGGACGATTTGCTTTCGGGGTTGCGAGGGGGGGACCTTTTCCCGATCAAAATAAGCATTTTGCCACTTCGATGGGCGATGCGCGTGCCAAAACCTTAGAAGCAATGGAGTTGGTTTGGAAATTGCTCTATGAGTCAGAGGTGTCGTTTCAGGGGCAGTTTTATCACTGCGATCGAGTTACCCTTTCGCCGAAACCTGTCCAAAACCCCATTCCTGCTTGGATTGCTAGTGGAGATGACGATGCGATCGCGTTTGCTGCTGAGCATTCTTTTGGGTTGATGGGAGGTGCGCCATTCTCACTTCAGAAGCTGAAGACGACGTTAGCAAAGTATCGTCAATTGAACTCAAGTGGCTCTGAGAAATTGATACTCGTTCGGTTCTTTCTGGTTGCCGAAACAGATGCGGAAGCCGTCAGTGAAGCGCTGCCATTTATTGATAAATTTAGTCGCCGGATGCAGGAATTCGCCCATCGAATTCAGCATAGCGGCAATGCTCAGAACTTTACTCAACTGAGTCAGCAATCGAATGCGTTTGATCCTGATTTTCTGCTAGCAAATTCGATCATTGGCAGTGTGCGGACTTGTCGAGATAAGGTCAAACGATTTCAAGATGAATTGAATGTCGAGACGATCGCACTGCAACCGATCGCCCTCGATCTCGCAAAGAATCAGGAGAGCTTGACGCGGTACTGGCAAGAGGTGCGATCGTCTGCAATGTAACACTATGAGCGTCGGAGTTCTTGAATGCTCTGACGAATCAGCGGAATCGTTGATCCTAAGATCAAAACCGCGATCGCTAAGCTAATCGCGCCATCTGCCCACATCCAATGAAATGCAGCAACTGCGATCGCTGCCATAATCACCCCAATCGCCCCCAACGCATCAGCAATCACATGCAAAAAAGCAGCCCGCAAATTTAAATCAAACTCGCTGCCGTGATGCAGCACTGCAATGTTGATGCCATTGACGACCAATCCCACGATCGCAGTCATGAGCATCGGGATGCTGGAAATTTCTGGAGCGGCGGTCTGAAATCGCTCGATCGCTTCCCAAATAATCCAGACTGAAACTACAACGAGTCCCAACCCATTGAGCAAAGCTGCCCAAGTTTCAGGCGATCGACTGGGTTTAATCGAAACGGTATTCTCACCAATCCAGCCCCATTGAATCGGAGATTGTGCGATCCGAGTCGCAAGCAAAGCGAGAAGTAATGCAAAACAATCTGAGACTAAATGCCCTGCTTCGGCAACCAGTGCGAGGCTGTGACTTGATATTCCGATCGTGCATTCTGCCACCGCAAAACTTCCCACCAGAATCAGAGCGGTGAGAAGTTGACGCTGTTTGGTTTGCGGATCGTGAACGGGGCAGGAACAATCGTGCGGGTGCATCGGCATCTCAACTAACACAAGACATCGGAAGATCTTTGACTGTGATTAGTGTAGATGAGTTTCCGATAACCGTTCCAAAAATCTACCATTTCTTGTAGGGCAAGAATTTTCCGTTCATCGTGACGACGACGCGATCGCCTTTTGGATCTTCAACTTTTTCAATATCCAAAGTGAAATCGATCGCGCTCATAATGCCATCGCCGAATTTTTCATGAATAATCTCTTTCATCGGCATTCCATAAACCTGCATAATTTCATAGAAGCGATAGATTAAAGGATCAGTGGGCACGATCGGACCTAATCCTTTGACAGAGGAGCTTGCCAATTCTGGCACCAGATCAAGGCTCAACCCTAGTGTTTCTAATAGTTTCTTCGCTTCGTCTTCCGATGCAGTCGCTTGCCGATAAAACAAGGCTGCAATCCAAACCTCATCGCGTCCAAGTACGGATTCGAGGTCTGTGAAGCTCAGTCCTTTTGCTTGTTTCGCCGCTAATAATTTCTGTGAAATTTCTGGGATAGTCATATGCAATCAAACTCGATACGGTTCTACTTGTAGTCGAGTTTGATTCTGTTGTGTTGTTACAAAGGATACAAAAATTGAGAGAGTGGAGGGGTTGAGTCTGAGTTCCCCCCCTCTCCGACTTCTCTAAGATTCGGACGTAGCGCTATCTTTAGACACATCTGCCGTTTTCGCCTGCTCACGTTCCTCGCGTTTCTTGCGATCGGCTGCCAACGCATCAGCCATGACCGCCTGCATCTGAGTCATTTTCTCTAGATTGCTGCGATACAGATCCAGATCTTTCTGCACTTTTTCTTCTGAAAGATTCAACGCTTGGCAAATTTGCTTAAACGTCTCATTCAGCTTTGTCGTGTCTTTGACTACATCTGGACTCGTTGCTTCTAGAACCGTGTACAAACCCACCGCAAACAGTCGGCTGTATTTAAATTTCGGATTGGATGCGATCGTATTCAACGCATCTCGGTAATCATTGGCTTTGTCTGGAATCAGCATTGAATCCCAAGCTGCACCCGATGCAGTAGCAACTAGACGCTGAGCATCATTACGATAGTGCTGTGGGTCAGATTCTACTGCCTTACACAATGCCGTGAAAATGGACTCTTTATCAGTTTCAGGGCGATACCCCTGCATAAACCGATCGAACGTCGTCACAACCCCCAGCGCATAAAATGGGTCGTAGCGAAAATCAGTATGGACAGCCAGCAGGTGCATTTCGACCATCAACTCTTCCACAACTCGACGGAAAATCGAATTCACCGGACGAGTATGAAGACTATAAAACGATCGCTTAGTATCGGAAACGGTACGGACGCTATTCACGGTTTAATTTCTGTGGGATTCTACATCAAACCATTGTAAAGGGTATTCGGGGATCGATATTTTTTTGATCAAATCAGGGAACTGAATCTGCCAAAATCGTTCAAGCCATTTGTATTCGTTGAGGTCTATATGAAATCTTTAGTCCCTGTCACGCTTGCTCTTTCTATCGTCGGTCAGGGAGCCGTTTTCGCCGCTCTTCCCGATGTCGAGACTTACAATTTTGTGAGAAATAAATATAGTCTCCTGATGCGTCAATCTCGGGATGGTTGTGAGTTTTATACTGATCCAGAATTTATCGTGGCACGCAGCGAACGCCCCAATCAGTCGGATAAAAATATTCGCCAATTAATCGTTTTACAAACAATGGGCAAAGATAGCGGATCTGCGTGTGATGGTGTGTTTCAGTTTCACTATGCCGATGTGAATTGCAAAACGAATCAAATTACGATGACAAATGGCATCGGTTCGCCTGCAACTTGGAAAACCGATCGCTATTCTGATCCGCAAATGTCAAAGAAGATATGTGCGCTACCGACGGTTGAATTTGGTACGCCTACTCAGAATCTCCCCCCTGCAAAATAGTTTTAGAAACGAGACGAGTTTTTTT
>JALOOO010000126.1 GCA_025454375.1 Leptolyngbya sp. Prado105
AATGTTAATCCTAAGATTAAACTAACTTTTTGCAAACTGGCGTTACCAATTTACTGCCTTTTAATTCATTCTTTCTTACCCATGCACTGTTGCCTGGTAAACGTATTATTTTATAAGGAACGTTTAAGCTGGCTTTTTCCCATTTTGACTGGGAGCTTGGGCGATCGCAATCGCTCGATCGAGATGTTTGGCATGGTAGTGTCCGGCAGGATACTGATCAACATGTTGAAAGAGTGCGATCGGTGCAACAGTGCGACAGGTGAAAAATTCGATCGCAACTCGTCCATCTAGGAAAACGCGGACTTTTGGGGAGAAGTCTTTCGGGGTTTCGATGCGCCATTGCCACCGGGCAGCAGGCAGGGTATTGATCAAGCAATGATGCGTCCAACCTGCAACACGCCCCATCTTTCCCATTTCCAGGATTTCGCGCCGTAGGAGAGAGGCAATGATAAATGACATTGGGGAATTATCGCCCTCGATCGCTGCCATAAAGTCTGTGAGTGCGGCTTCGGGTTTTGGGGGGGTGTCGCGTCCTCCTGCGATTAGGAGCGCTTTTTCTAGATGAGCGGTGGTGCTAAACGATTCTGGAAGTGCCCAGGTTGCACTGGTTCCGTCGTTGTCCATGCGAAAGAGATAGCTGACTAAGCGAAAGTGCGGTTTGAGTTTTACCCCAGGAAGCTTCATAATCACATCCCCTGGATTCGTGGCACTAATGAACCATTGCCCTTGATTATTCGGCATTTGGATTGCTTCTTCGAGTGAGCCGCCGAAGTGAAATAAACTGCTTAATCCATCTAGAGATTCAGGAGTGGGAGGTTCCTCGACATCCGCATACAGATTTGGGTTGTTTTCTGACTCTGGAACGACCAATCCGGACTTTAAATGTTGCCGAATCTTCTGGAGTGCTTCGAGAGGGACTCTTTGTGTAGACATGGGCTAGGGGCGGACACAATTTTATTGCTTCTTGTTTAAAGTGCCCTGGAATGGCGGGAAAGTTTGTACTTAAGAAGTGGGAGATGGGGAGGTTCTTCATCATCCTTCATAATAAAAGAAGCCTTTTACGATATCGAACCATGCCGAGAGACTTACGAGGATTTATCAGACAGCTTGAAGAGCGCGGGCAGTTGCGCCGAATTCAGACCTTGGTTGATCCGGATTTGGAGATTGCTGAGATTGCGAATCGGATGTTGCAGCATGGGGGACCTGGCTTGCTGTTTGAGAATGTAAAAGGGTCAGACTATCCGGTTGCTGTGAATTTGATGGGAACGGTGGAGCGGGTTTGTTTGGCGATGAATATGGATTCGCCGTTAGAGCTTGAAACGTTGGGGAAGAAATTGGCGTTGCTCTATCAGCCGCGTCCTCCGAAGAAGTTTTCTCAAGCGATCGAGCTTGGGAAAGTCCTGTATGACGTGGTGCAAGCAAAACCTGCACGGGACTTTTTTCCGCCCTGTCAGCAAATTGTGCTGAAAGAGGGAGAGTTTGATTTTAATCAAATGCCTTTTTTACGAGTGTATCCAGGGGATGCGGGCAAGGTCGTGACTTTGGGATTGATGATTACGAAAGATCCTGAAACGAAGATTCCGAATGTCGGGGTGTATCGGTTGCAGGTGCAGTCGAAAAATACGATGACGGTGCAGTGGCTTTCGGTGCGTGGGGCGACTCGGCATTTGAGAAAGGCGGCAGAGCGCGGGGAGAAGTTAGAAGTGGCGATCGCGCTGGGAGTTGATCCGTTGATCATTCTAGCAGCAGCAACTCCGTTACCTGTGGATTTGTCTGAATGGCTGTTTGCCGGAATCTATGGGGGAACGGGTGTGCATTTAGCAAAGTGCAAAACGGTTGATCTCGAAGTTCCAGCGGATTCAGAATTTGTGTTTGAAGGGACGATCACGCCGGGAGATACCGGAGTCGATGGTCCAGCGGGAGATCATATGGGGTACTACGGCGGGGTGAATGAGAAAGCTCCGTTGCTGCGATTTAACTGTGTGACGCATCGCAAAGATCCGATTTATTTGACTACTTTTAGCGGTCGCCCCCCGAAAGAGGATGCCATGATGGCGATCGCTTTAAATCGAATCTATACGCCGATTTTGCGACAGCAAGTGCCAGAGATTATTGATTTCTTTTTGCCGATGGAGGCTCTGAGTTATAAGGCGGCGGTATTGTCGATCGATAAGGCTTATCCGGGTCAAGCAAGACGAGCGGCACTTGCTTTTTGGAGTGCTTTGCCGCAGTTTACCTATACGAAGTTCGTGATTGTTGTAGACAAAGATATCAACATTCGCGATCCGAGAGCAGTGGTTTGGGCGATTACTTCTAAGGTTGATCCAGCGCGGGATGTGTTTATCTTGCCGGAGAATCCGTTTGATTCGCTCGACTTTGCAACTGAAAAGCCTGGGTTGGGCAGTCGGATGGGAATTGATGCGACGACGAAGATTTTCCCAGAAACCGATCGACCTTGGGCAGATCCGCTTAAATCTGATCCGGATGTGGCAGCAATGGTCGATCGACGTTGGGCAGAGTATGGGTTTGCAGATTTGAATTTGGGAGAGGTTGATCCGAATTTATTTGGCTACCAGATTGAGAAGTAGAAGTTTTGCTAGAGGCATGGTAAGCAGTCGAGCCAGTATTCTTGACGTAAGCGATCGATCGATCGATTGGAAGACTTGCCATCGCTCGATCGCTAAACAGTGGAGTGTAAAGAGGAACTTCTTGAAGCAGTGAATGAATTGGGTAATGTTGTGGACGTGTGGATATGAGATTACCTATATTGCTTGTCCAAATTCATAACGGTTGATGAACAATCCAATCACCGCATCGTGCATCTCCTCGGTCTTGGAAAAGCAGATCGTCTTTCTCGCTAATCGTTTGATCCTCAAATGCTTGCGCTCAATTCGCTGAGTATTGGTCTTTCCTACCGTATGTTGCTGCTCATCTAACAACCGCGGGTATGCTCCCCAGCCATCGGTGTAGAACTGCCCAATCAAGAAGGGAGCTAGCAGTTGTTGAAGTTGCTTTGCTGCTGCATCTTCATGCGTTGCTAATATAACGGAATCCCCTTGGTAATTTCTTAACAAGGGGATTATTTGAAAAGATTTAAACACTAACGAGCTATCTTCACCGGAGTTCGATTGGCTCGGACATCAAACTCAGCTTTCTCGATCAGCGATCGACCTGTCATTTCTTCTGGAACAGGAAGCTGCAAAATGTCCAGAATCGTCGGCGCAATATCCGCCAATCGTCCATCTTCGCGCAGTGAAACCTCAGTTCCATGTCCCGGAATCTTTAACCCCTCTCCTTCTACCAAGATAAAAGGAACGGGATTCGTGGTGTGAGCCGTCCAGGGATTGTGATTTTCGTCCCACATCAACTCCGCATTGCCATGATCTGCTGTAATCAAAGCAGTTCCACCCGCTCGGTTAATCGATTCGAGCAGTTGACCCAAACAGCGATCGACCGTTTCTAATGCTTCAATCGTCGCGTCCATTTGTCCAGTGTGACCGACCATATCGGGATTTGCGTAGTTGATCACAATCATCGAATAGATCTGTTTTTCGACCGCCGCGATCGCACCTTGCGTAACTTTTTCTGCCGACATTGCAGGCTTTTTATCGTAGGTCAACACCATTGGACTCGGAATTAACTCGCGATCTTCGCCTGGAAAAGGCTCCTCTAACCCACCATTGAAAAAGTAAGTCACGTGAGCATACTTCTCAGTTTCAGCCGTGCGAAGCTGACGCAATCCATGTCGAGAGACAACTTCACCCAGAATATTGTTGAAATTCTGAGGCTCAAATGCGACTTTTACCGATAGCGACGGATCATATTGCGTAAAGGTCACAAAAGCCAAAGCTGAGATCAGCGATCGCTCAAATCCATTAAACCCAGGATCAACAAATGCCTGAGTCAGTTGTCGCGCTCGATCAGGACGGAAGTTAAAGAAAATGATCCCATCTCCCGGCTCAATTGCACCCGGAGCAATCCGAATCGGATCAACAAACTCATCGGTGATCCCTGCCTCATGAGACTGCTTGAGAACTTCGATCGCGCTTTGACCCGTGCCTTCTCCCAGTTGAGTCATGACGGTATACGCCTTCTCAACTCGATCCCAGCGCCGATCTCGATCCATTGCATAGTAGCGACCGCTCACCGTGACAATCCGACCGACTCCCACACGATCGATCTCAGCTTGCAAGTGCTGAATCTCACGCATTGCAGCCGTTGGAGGCGTATCGCGACCGTCGGTAATGGCATGAATGCAAACGTCTTCGATCCCCTGGGACTTCGCTAGATGCAGCAAGCCCACCAGGTGAGAAATATGAGAATGAACTCCACCCGTCGAGCATAACCCGACTAAATGCAGCTTGGTTTTTCGATGCTGTACTGTTTGGCAAACTTCAACCAGCTTTGGATTTTGTAAGAGCGTTCCAGTTTCGACCGCATCTGAGATCCGGACTAATTCCTGAGGGACGACGCGCCCTGCTCCAAGATTGAGGTGTCCAACTTCAGAATTGCCCATTTGCCCCTCGGGCAATCCGACATCTCGACCCGACGTGCGAATTAAAGTATGCGGATATGCTGCCCACAGACTATCCATCACCGGAGTCTTTGCCTGCGCGATCGCATTGCCGTCACGGCTATCACGGTAGCCCCAACCATCCAGAATAATAAGCACGACAGGAGAAACAGGCGCTTGCCCCATATTGTTCTGCCCTTTCACTGAAATATTCTCCGCAAATCATAGCATTGCCAATGTAATTCTTCGCTTTTCCCGTACACATAAAAATCGACCCGGTTCTTTTGTTAAGAATCTCTTAATAAATCGATTTGTTTTTCCAATCTTGTGGGGAAGCTGGCTCAGAAAGTTTAACGACTTGGAATCAGGTCAATGACTAATTACAAGTCGTCTTCTAAAATTTCGACGCTCTGAAATATTAGCGGTTTTTGCCAAAAATTACGCACTTCTTTGGGCTTTTTTCGCTTTTTCTTTTTCCTTCTGTTTGGTGCGTTTTTCTGCCGCTTTTTCTGCTTTTTCTGCCTCGATTGCCGCTAATTTTGCCTTTTCTTTTTCTTCTGCGATCTTATCGAGGTAATAGTGGTAATCGCCCCGGTACAAGCGGAGTTCGCCGTCTCGAATCTCGACAATTTTGTTTGCAGTTCTTGAAATAAAATAGCGATCGTGCGACACAATCACAACGCTGCCATCGTAATTTTGAATCGCTTCTTCTAACATTTCTTTGGCTGGAATATCTAAGTGATTCGTTGGCTCATCAAGAATCAGCAAATTCGCAGGTTGAAGCAACATTTTTGCGAGTGCGAGTCGGGCTTTTTCGCCTCCACTAAGGGATTCTACCTGTTTGAAAACGGTATCACCACTAAACAAAAATCGTCCTAAATGTGTGCGGACTTCCTCATTTTTCCAGTCAGGGACTTCATCGTGAATTGTGTCTGCGACCGTTTTATTCAGATCGAGTGCTTCTGCTTGGTTCTGCTCGAAATAGCTGGGGATTACATTATGATCCCCTAACTTGATCGTGCCTTCGACAGGCTGTTCGATCCCCGTCATTAGATGCAGCAGGGTCGATTTTCCGGCTCCATTCGGTCCCAAAATGGCGATGTGATCCCCGCGTTCGATCAGCAATTCTGCACCTAAGAACAGAATTTTATCGTCATACATGTGGGTGAGGTCTTCGATGATCACGACTTCGCGCCCACTTCGAGGTGCAGGCGGGAAGCGAAAATGCAGGGTTCTGACATTGGAATCGGGGGCTTCAATGCGCTCAACTTTATCTAATTGTTTTTCGCGGCTCTTCGCTTGGGTGCTTCGCGTCGCACTGGCACGGAAGCGATCGACAAATGCCTGCTGTTTTTCTAATTCTTTTTGCTGCCGCTCGAATGCGCTCATCTGTGCGTCTCGCTGTTCTTGCTTTTGCTGCAAGTAGGCGGAGTAATTTCCCAGATAAGTGGTTGAGACCCCGCGTTCGGTTTCGACAATTTGGGTGCAGAGGCGATCGAGAAATTCTCGGTCATGAGACACAATCACCATGGGTGTCGTCAAGTCTTTGAGGTAATTCTCTAACCATTCGATCGTCTCTAGATCTAAATGGTTGGTCGGCTCATCGAGCAGCAGCAGATCAGGAGACTGAAGCAGAATTTTGCCCAAACTCATCCGCATTTGCCAGCCGCCACTGAATGCGCTGACTAAGCGATCGCCATCATCAGTGTCGAATCCCATGTCTGGCAGGATTTTCTCGATGCGGGTTTCGAGTCCATAACCATCCATTGCCTCGAATTGGCGTTGCAGCCGATCCATTTTGTGCAGCAGTTTGTCTAATTCTTCTGGGGTTGCGGTTTCCATTGCCAGATGAACTTTCGAGAGTGCTTCATGCACTTCGTTTGCTTCTTTGAAGGCTCGCCAAAATTCTTCTCGAACCGTGCGTGTCGGATCAACTTCAAATTCTTGGGTCAAATAGGCAATGTGGAGACTGCTCGGACGAATCACTTCGCCATCGGTCGGTTCGACTTCGCCTGCAATGATTTTAAGTTGCGTCGATTTGCCTGCACCATTCACACCGACTAATCCAATCCGATCTCCGGGTTTAACTTCCCAATTAATATCTTTGAGGACTTCGCCAGTGGGATAAATCTTACTGACGTGTTCGAGACGCAACATAAAAAACTCCAAGGGTTAGGAATGCAGACAGGTTTTAAAATCTTAACAAAACCTAACCATTTCGGATTTTTAGTTACAAACTATTTGGCAGCGAAAAGGTTCCATCGGGGTTGGGTAGAAATTCGACGATTTTGACGATCGCGTCTGAATTAAGTTCACCATAGAGATGCGGAAAGGTTCCGACCCCTTCTACGACTTCGTACTTGAGCGTTGCCTTTACCTTATCAGGGTCAATGCAGAGTAAAACGAGGTCAAGTTGTCCTAAGTAGAACTGATTGGCAACCCAAACGACCTGCTCCGGCATTGAACAGTGGATGAAGCCTTCTGTCGTTAAAGAATCGGCTCGATAGGTTCCGGTCTGCTGAGCGAGATCTGCACAGGCTCGATCGGTGATGTGCAAAATCAATTCACCGATCCCCAAGTGAGAACAGGGATTGAGAAGGCGTGAAAGAATGGGTCGGTCGTTTCTTTAGATTTAGGCACCCCAACGCCTGCAAATAATGCCAAAAGTAATGTGATGGCGATCGCCTGGAGAAGCTTCTCTAACATCTCAAACCTCACTCATTTTCAGGGTAGATAAATTTGGAATCCATCTTCTACAAGATCTTACTCAAGATTGATGCGAATGGCTGTATCTTTTAGAATCCCATAAACTTACAACTTATCGAGTGATTTTACTCACTTTAAGCGCCTAAAACATTCCTCTATTTAGGGGATTAGCATCTTAGGGATTTGCTCACGAATAACGTATCGACCTGCTGTGTTGCTTGTTCACCTGTACGTGAACGGCGGGCTAATCGAACCAACCCCGCTAAACCGGGCTGCATCAGTCGAGCAAGGCTAATCACTTCAGTGGAGTTGAGACAATAACCCACGTTTACGCGCGGGCGGAATTCAATCGAAGCGGCAGGATAAAACGATCTCAAATCCCTTAGGTTTTACCTATGGTTCTAAAAAATGATGTCAACCTTTTGCGATCGTTTTATCCCGACTTTGGAAAGTGTATTAGAGGACAGTAGATTAATAAAAAATGTACTACACAGATTTGATTTGATAGAACCTGTGGTTACATCTCTATCAGTCATCTAGCCTAGCTGAGCCATTGAACCATGAAAAAACTTTCATGGTTCATTCATTTTGCATTCATGCCCAACTCCGAAAGTAGTGAATGTAAGGCACAGGCAAACCTTACAAAACACCCTAAATCTTTCTCTATCAGGAGTTCTCATCATGAAGCGCGTTATTCTTTCCGCTCTGTCTGTTCTAGCTCTCTCTGGCTTTGTCGCTCCTGCTGCATTTGCTGAATCGTCGATCGAACAAAAAACTGCCGTTGTCTCTTCTACGCTCAGTCGTCCGACTTCGTTGCAGCTTACACCGAATAGTTTAGTATCATCGGCTTTTCGGGGCAGCTACATCAATCAAGGCATTCCGAGTTCTGCTCAATTGCATCATGCTTACGCATCAGGACGAGTCACGGCGGAAGGTTTGGTGAAAGTCGCGATCGCGGCGGGGCATCTTTCACCTGAAACGCTCTCTGATACAAGATACATCAACACGGTAGACACAAAGTTAGCATCGCTGGATGACTAACAGTCAGACAAACAAAGCCTTGCAAAATCATCCCTAAATTTTAGAGGAAATCATGAAAAAACATCTCAAATCGACTCTACTTATGAGTGTCAGTGTCTTAGGTGTCGCGTCCATTGCAGGGTATTCTGTCCTCTCTAATGCTGGGCAACGCGCTACAGACACCATGCAAGTTTCTCAAGCAATGGAAATAACTGACAATCAATCCGCGATCGTCGCGCAAGCCTCGAACAATAATCGGCTCGCTTCCCAACTACAAGGAAAACCAACGATCGTCAAAATCTACGCCGATTGGTGTCCCGCTTGCCAACGCCTTCGACCCGTAACCGAATCCTTGCAGCAGCAGTTCAAGGGTCGAGCAAACTTCGTCGTGTTTGATGTCACTAGTCGTTCCACAACCCAAGCAGCAGAGGCAAGAGCGAGAGAACTCGGATTGGGTGATTTTCTCGCAGCCCATCGCAGTCAAACCTCAACGGTTGCTGTGATCAATCCAAGTAACGGTCAGATTCTGACGCAGTTCCGCTACAACTTCAATCAGCAGGACTATGTGAATGGGATTGAAAGAGCGATCGAGCGTGTCAGCGCCCGTTCCTAATATCAATCTAACCAAGCAGAAGCAAGATGCTCACATGGATTCAAACCAGAATTGATTCATTGTGTGAGCGTCTCGCTTCTAGATGAATTCAACCCAATCAGGAGAAGCTGCAATGAAATCCCAACCGTCCTCAAACTCGCCCTTACTTGTGAACTCAATGCCGCAGAATCAACCGCGCAAATTCCTCACCTCCAAAACGCTTTTCTACGGGGGGCTATTTTTCGGTGCATTAGGGCTTGCGATCGTTTCCCCACATCTCTCTAGCTGGTATCTCTATCTGACTGAGCGAGTTGGTCACATTCAAGCCCCCTATCAGCAATGGTTAGAGCAGCAAAATCTGAGTAATCCGCTAGTGCTAGTCCCGCTCGCATTCGTAGGTGGACTGATTGCAAGTATTTCACCTTGTATTTTGTCCCTGCTGCCGATCAATCTGAGCTACATTGGAACACTCAAAATTACCTCGCGTCGAGCCGCATTTAATAAAGCGGGATTGTTTGTTTTGGGAGTGGTGACAGTATTTAGCTTGTTTGGTTTGTTCGCATCCTTTGCAGCAGCAGTTCTAGTCGATTATCGGGGATACTTCAATGTTGTAGTAGGAGCAATTATTCTGCTAATGGGACTCAGTTTTGCAGGCATGATTCATCTGCCCTTGCCGCAACCAAAAGCATCTGTATCCGCAGCAGGACCTTATGGAATTGGACTGACCTTTGCGCTGATTAGTTCGCCTTGCTCCAGCCCAGTCCTGTTTGCGGTGATTGCAGCAGCAGCGGCGACAGGTTCTCAGTTAATCAGTGTTGTCACATTGATGAGCTACGGATTGGGATATACTGCCCTGATCTTTTTTGCCAGTCTGTATACCGGATTAGTGAAGCAAAGTCGCGTTATTCTAGGACAATCAGACTGGGTGATTCGAGTCGGAAGCGCCGCTTTAATGTTGGCAGGTGGGTTCTATTTGGTGAATGGGATTCGCTGGTTTCTATGACAAAGATAGGGGATTAAGGATGTGCTTTGAGTAACACATCCTTGCTGAAGTACTGGCAATAGACGCAGATTATGAGAAACAATGGTTCTAAAGTAAGACGATCGAGGTCGCTCGTGCCAAAAATAACGCTTCCAATCAATTTAAAACGGCTGCGGAAATGGGGCGGTGCATTTGCTGGAGTTCGGTTTCGCTTGCTCATCTGGTACTTTCTGCTCACCCTTTGCATCACACTGCTCTCCGTGTGGGCGACCTTCAAAATCTTCTGTGAACTGGAACAGCAGCAAGCTGGAGACCGATTGCAGCGAAATATTAGTGCTTTAGAACAGCGAATCGCTCAAACTCGTCCCTCTGAACTCACGCCGAATGGGCTAACTGAAGCGCTAGAACAGTTTACGCAGAATCAAGTGAGCGATCCGAATGAATCACTTATTCTCGTTGTAGATGGACAACTTTACAAGGCTCGATCGTCAAAGCTGCCGCCCGTTCTACGCGAAAATCCTGACCAAATTCGACAATGGGCAGAAGCCAGACCCACTCGATCTATTCAGGAAGACTACATTATTCGGATTGTACGATCGCTGCAAATTCCGGAGCAACCCGGAGCGATCGCAGTCGGACTTTACGATGCTACCTTACGCTACGAAATGGGCGAGATGACTCTCGCGATTGTCGTTCAAGTCACGATTGCACTGATGATTTTATTCATGGCGATCGCATGGCTTACAGCAGGACGCTTACTCGCTCCCTTACGTCAGTTAAGCGATACGGCTCAGATGATCACCGAAACCGACCTATCCAAACGCATGACGGTGCGAGGAAGCGATGAGATTGCAGATCTCACACTCACGGTGAATCAGATGCTCGATCGCCTACAAGCCGCCTTCACGAGTCAGCAAGAATTCATCAAGGATGTGAGTCACGAACTCCGAACTCCGATCACGATTATTCAAGGTCATCTAGAACTCTTAGGAGACGATCCTGAAGAACGCCAAGCAACGGTCGCGCTTGTGCGCGATGAACTGAAGCGAATGAATCAGTTTGTGAATGACCTACTCTTATTAATGCGGGCTGAACGTCCTAATTTCTTGCGTCCTGGTCTTGTGGATCTCGAATCTTTTACTCAAGAACTTTTTGCTAAGGCGCGAGGGTTAGCTGCTCGGAATTGGCAACTAGAGGCAATCGGTCGCGGTGAAATTGTCTGCGATCGCCAGCGTCTGACGCAGATCATCATGAATCTAGCTCAGAATGCGACCCAATATACTCAAACGGGAGACACGATTGCGATCGGCTCTGCGCTCATCAATGGGACAGTTCGATTTTGGGTGCGGGATACGGGCGAAGGGATTTCGATCGACGATCAAGCGCGTATCTTCGATCGCTTTGCTAGAGGCTCTGAAAGTGAACGACGATCTGAAGGATCTGGCTTAGGCTTATCGATCGTGTACGCCTTGATCAAAGCACATGGAGGAACGGTTGAACTGTTCAGCCGTTTAGGAGAAGGAGCAACCTTCACGGTGATATTGCCTCAGCAACGTATCGATGCTAGTCTCATTCGATCTCCGATCCGTCAGCCCTTATCCTCCAAAAAATCACTATGAACCGATTACTGATTGCTGAGGATGAAGCTCGGATTGCTGCTTTTCTGGAAAAAGGATTCCGCGCCAACGGATTCACGACCACGATTGCGAAAAACGGACTTGAAGCGATCGCAATGGCTCGGAGTGATGCTTTTGATCTGTTGATTTTAGATCTGGGGCTTCCCGGTAAAGACGGCTGGCAAGTACTAGAGGAAGTGCGCGGACGGGGAGAGCGACTGCGAATTATTATTCTCACGGCTCAAGATGAAGTAGAAGACACGGTCACCGCTTTAGAGAGTGGCGCAAATGACTATGTAACCAAACCGTTTGAGTTTAGCGAACTCTTAGCACGAGTGCGAGTGCAACTCCGAGACAATGTTGTTGCTAAAGCTAAAAGCGGCAAAGAAACAATGCTTCAAGTAGGAGACATTGTTCTAGACTTACTCACACGCCAAGTTTGGATCGGAACTGACCTGATTGAAATGTCAGTGAAAGAATTTGCCTTGGCAGAAATTTTCCTACGTCATCCGATGCAGGTGATGAGTCGGGAGCAATTGCTGAACCGCGTGTGGGGCTATGACTATGATCCAGGCTCCAACATTGTCGATGCTTATGTAAAACAACTCCGAAAGAAGCTCGGCAGTGATTTGATTGAAACGATTCGGGGGATTGGGTATCGATTACGGGCGTAGTATCGATGAGATGTACATAGAGCCTATCTTAGGGTAGAGGAGTATAGCAAATTCATCAGCTAGTATCCGGTCAATAACGCTTTCTTGCGCTCATTCATGCAACTTATTGAAGAGAAAGTTTATGGCAATCGATTATCTGATTGTAGGAAGCGGTCTGTCCGCATTGGTCTTTGGGGCTTTGATGGCAAAGACGGGCAAGAAAGTTCAGATTTTAGAAGCCCATGAGTATCCGGGTGGATTTGGTCATACCTTCACGCTTGCTAAGAAGTACAGTTTTAATGCTCAGTTGCATTATGTTTGGGACTGTGGTGAAGGGCAAACGGTCAATCGAGTCCTAAAAAAATTAGATCTAGATCAGCAGGTTACATTTAATCGATACGATCCCAATGGCTTTGATCATATGCGGATGCCGGGATACGCGCTGGATATCCCTTCAGATCCTCAAGCGCTAATTCACAGATTATCGGTGCTATTTCCTGATCATGCTGATCAGATCCGTCAGTTTGTTTTAGAAATTCAAAAGACTAGCTCAAGCTTAAAGCGACTATCACCACCGATTAATCCGGCTGAGTTACTTCAACACTTGAGTGAAGTATTCTCAACCGTGATGTACCTCAATCGTACATTGCAAGATGTCTTTGATAAATTCAAACTTCCACAAGCAGCACAAACTCTACTCGCGCTACAATGGGAAGACTTTTTGCTTCCTCCCGATCAACTTTCATTTTATGCCTGGGTGATCTTGTTTACAGGCTATCAGAATGGCGCATTCTATCCGACTCAGCATTTTGAGCAAGTCATTCAGTCATTAGTAACAGTCATCAAAGAGAATGGCGGTGAGGTTTTGCTGAATCTGGAAGTTACAGACTTTGTGCTAAAAGGTAATGCGGTTAAGGGGGTACAGGCAATCGATCGTATTACCCATCAAACGCACGAATTCACTGGAACCACGATCGTATGCAATATGGATCCGAAAAAAGCTGCCAAGATGATTGGAGAAGAGAAATTTTCCCGCTCAATTCGCCAAAAATTGAACTATGACTATTCGCCTTCAAACTACATGGCATACTGTGTCGTCAAAGATTTGGATCTGCGAGACTACGGCTTTGGAGAGTGGAATACCTTTCATACCGAGCATCAGGACTTAAACGAAGCTTTTTATCAAATGTATGAGCAGCATGACTTTTCTCGTCCTAGCTTTGCGATTACGACACCGACATTACTGACGCATGAGCATCGCGACTGCCCAGAAGATTGTCAGATTATTGAATTTCTAACTGTTGCAAACTACAAGTACTTTCGCAAATTAAAAGACAGCGATCGCAAAGCATACTATCAGAAAAAAGAAGAAATTCTCGACTCCATTCTTGATATCGTTGAAAAACACTATGTTCCTAATCTTAGAGAGCATATTGTTCTTAAAGTAACGGGAAGTCCGACGACGAATGAGCATTTCTGTCTGTGTCCTCAGGGGAATTCTTACGGATCGAGCTTGACTCCGCGAAATATGACGCTGGGTCGGCTGAATCACGAAACTTCGCTGCAAAATTTTTACTTTTGTAATGCTTCATCAGGCTATCCCGGCTTTGCTCCGACTTTCTGGACAGGGGCACTTTTGTATCAAAGACTATCAGGCGATGTGATCTTATCGAAGGGTTAACTCATTCGCATGGGATTCTAACTATGAAAATTGCGATCGTCGGAGGCGGGGCAAGTGGGTTAGTCGCAGCTTACTTGCTCGATAAACAAGGGCATCAGGTCACGGTTTTTGAGCGGCAGGCGATTTTAGGCGGACATATTCGCACATTGAATCGGAATGTGCAGCCAAATCGCTCTCAGTGTGATCAGGTCTTGGAAGGCGGAGTCCTAGAGTTTCCGGTTGCGTTCCGAAACTTTCTCCAGTTGATGCAGGAATTAGACGTAGAATTAGAGACGGTTAAGGTTGGCTCTGCACTGTATTTTCAAGATGGACGGCATTGGCTATCTAGAGGTGTGATCCAGCAAAACTTTACGGGAAGGCGACGCACGATCGAGATATCTCGACTCATTTGGCTGTACGCACGATCTACAGGACTTGGGAGAAAAGTGCATCGTGCAACCTCTCAAGCTTTGCGTAATCAATCTATGGCTGAGTTCTGGCAGCGATCGTGTATTCAAATGGATTGGCTAAAATTACTGACGATGTATAGCTATTCGATGCCATTTCATACGATCGATAATTTTCCCGCAGAGCTAGCGATTCTGGCTCTGCGAGAGTATGTATTTGTCGATTGGGTCAGAATCAAAGGGGGCGTGTATTCCTATATTGAGAAAATTCTGGAGCGATTTCGAGGTGAAATCCTCACGAGTACTAAGATTGACGAGATTCAAAGAACGACAGATACGGTTAGAATTACTTTGCAAAATCGGACGGTGCAGTTTGATAAAGTCGTTTTTGCTATCCCGCCTGATCAAGTTTTGAAGTTACTTGCAGATCCAACTTCAGAAGAAGTCCGACGATTTGCACATTGGGAAGCAAATGCGGCTCAAACCATTATGCACACAGATTGTGCAATGTATCGATCGCATGGAGTGCAGCAGTTTTCAGAGTTTGATTTCTTTCAGACGGATCAGGGTTGGGGCTATAATGCTTCTCTCAATCAGCTTTGTGGCATCGAATCATGTGTGCAGTATAGTCTGGCATTTAACTTGCAGAGTCTAATCGATCCCGCGAAAGTTCTGCATGTTCAAGAGCATCATACGCCTTTCTACACGGTCGAAGCTTTTCGCTTTAGAGATGAGATCATTCGGACAAATGGGGAGCATCATACTTATTATGCGGGAGCCTATCTTGGAGATGGTCTGCACGAAGGAGCCATTGTTTCGGCACTGCGAGTAGCCCAACTGATTAGTAAAATCGAGCAGCCTCTGAGCTTGCAAACTCAAGGGGCTTAACTGATACTCAATTAAGGGATTTGCAATCAAATAACATCCCACCGCTTCGATGGGGTTCCGCCCGCCGTTTACGCGCGGGCGATTGTCTCACCTCCACTAAAGTGGACTCAGCCTTGCTGGGCTAATTCAGCCCGGTTTAGCGGGGTTGGTTCGATTAGCCCGCCGCAGATCGTGCGGGTGAACAAGCAACGCAGCAGGTCGATCCGTTTGCGACTTTATGAGTGAGCAAATCCCTAACCTGTGGTTGCAGCAGATTCTCGATCCCTTTTAGATCAGCACAGTAGTTTTGTCTTTAACGCGGCGATTTTGGCTCACGCTTTGCTCGATCGTACACTTCCTCCATGACTGCAAGAAATGACTGCGGCTTATTCCAAAACGGTGGAAAATCTCCCTGCTTTTTGACTAAAATCCCGGACACGCTACTCTGAGGAGGACGCTCAATCTCTTTTGGGAGTGATTTACTTCCCTGCCAGAACTCTTTGAGCGTCATATTAGCAGGCATAGGTCGAAGCTCAGGACGAGTAAAAAATGACTCGACTGATTCAGGAGTCGCAGCTTGGCGATTCAATTCACTCGCAAGAGCTTGTCCAAGCGGCGTTTTCGCAAGCTCAGCCTGTAATTTTGTCCGAGAAATGCCCCGCAGTTCAAAGAGTAAAAATGGATCTTGGTCTAGCTCTGCGGCAATCCGATAGTACACTCCTGCAATATGTTTACAAGGATTGCTATAGTCAGGGCAAGAACATTCCGTGTGAAAGTCTTTTTTTGATTTTGGCAGTAGATTCAGATTCAATTGAGTAAAAGCATCTTCAATGTTGTCCGGCATCTCATTGAGCAGCAGCTTAGAAATAAAACTCGCTTTAGAGGCAATGTACGCGATCGCAGATGTCCACTGTGCCCGACTGATCGGATGAATCGTAATCTCCGTTTCATAGATCGGCTCTTTGTAAACCCCAAAGTAAGGATTCACATTCCCTCGCACTTTCGCGGTAATCACTCCATCCGTGATCTCAAGTTGGCGAATGCGATCGTTCTTTCGATACGCTCGACCCCGGCTCAGACGACCTGAATCTGTGAACTTCTCTAATGCCTCGATAAATTTATTGCCCCACCAAGTTCTAGAAATCTCTGCCATGGGTGTTACTCCAAAATTGTACTGCGGTTGAGTGTAATCAGTTGTTTGAAGGCTTCATTGTTTAGCTCTGTGAGCCAGGATTCATCAGAACCGACGATCGTACTTGCGAGCTTCTTTTTATCCTCAATCATTTGATCAATGCGTTCTTCGAGAGTTCCAAGTGCGACGAATTTATGCACAAAGACATTCTTTTTTTGCCCAATCCGAAACGCTCGATCGGTTGCTTGATCTTCGACTGCCGGGTTCCACCAGCGATCGAAGTGAAAGACGTGGTTTGCTTTGGTCAAGGTAATGCCAACCCCGCCTGCTTTGATCGACAGGATAAAGATGGCAGGTTCTGTCTCTGGATCTTGAAACTCTGCAATCATCTGTTCGCGCTTAGATCGGGCAGTCCCCCCGTATAAATAGTAAGTTCGATAGTGTTGGTGCTTGAGATATTTCTCTAATGCTGAACCGATTTCTGCAAACTGAGTAAAGACCAGAACACTCTCTCCCTCAGAGATCGCTTCTTGAATCATTTCGCTCAGGCGTTGCAACTTATGCGATCGTTCTGGGAGAAATTCACTCTCATCCTGAAGAAACTGCATCGGATGATTGCAAATTTGCTTTAGCTTCAGCAAGGTTGCGAGAATCATACCTTTACGCTGAATTCCTTCTGTACTGTCAATTTGCTTCAAGATATCTTTTACAACGGCTTCATAGAGCGAGGCTTGCTCTTTTGTTAGATTGCAGTATAGTTTTTGCTCGACCTTATCAGGTAAGTCCTGAATGATTGCAGGATCAGTTTTCACACGTCGCAAAATGAAGGGTTCGACGAGTTGCTTTAAGATAGCAGACTGAGTGCGATCGTTGTTCTTTTGAATTGGAATTTCAAAGGCTTTGCGGAACTGTGCTTCTTTGCCGAGGTAGCCTGGATTGAGAAAGTTAAAAATTGACCACAAATCCAGTAGACGGTTTTCAACGGGTGTTCCTGTCAGGGCGAGACGATGCTGGGCTGGAAGTTTGAGAATTGCTTTCGTCTGGGCTGAGGCAGGATTTTTAATATTCTGAGCTTCGTCGATGACAATGCGCTGCCAGGTCATTTCTGCTAAAAAAGTAACATCTTTGCGAATCAACGTATAAGAGGTAATCACCACATCACAATCTACGATCGCGCTTTGAAATGCGGGCTTAGTTTGAACACGATCGCTGCCATGATGGAGATACGATCGCAACTGAGGCGCAAATTTCTCAATTTCTTTCTGCCAATTTCCGATCACAGAAGTCGGCGCAATGAGTAAAGTGGGGGGAATCTTTGCGGCTGATTTCTTTCTAGCTTCACGCTCTTGTACAAATCGAGCAATCACCTGAAACGATTTTCCCATCCCCATATCGTCGGCAAGACAGCCATTTAGACCTAAGCTCTCAAGATAGTTCAGCCAAGAAACGCCCCGTTTCTGATAGGCGCGTAATGTGCCTTGAAGCTGTTTTGGATCAGGAAGAACTTCGAGTTGGCTCTTATCATGCAATTGATTGAGCATGGTCGAGAGAGTAGCGTCATGGACAACTTCTACTTCAAATCCATTGTTCCCTTCGGCAGAGAGCTTGATCAAGTCCATCAGGCTCAGTTCTGGGTTCTCGTTCTTATGTTTTTTCCAGAACTCTAGCATTTGCTGCATCTTATCTCGATCGAGTTGAATCCACTGTCCTCGAAATTGCACTAAATCTGCTTTCGACTGTACAAGCTGCTCCCATTCTTTCGCGTTGACGGGTTCGCCATTGATTGAGAGTTCGTATTGATAGTCGATCAAGCTATCGGCTGAGAAGTAACTTTTGCTTTTATCGCTTTTACCAAGCTTTCGCCCTTTTGCCTGCATTCGGATTTTTGCACGTCGCCAGCCCTGCGGAGTCCACCAGGCAGGAACAATTACTTTGTAGCCTGCATCTTCTAGCACCCAAGCCGTTTCTTGTAAAAAAGCAGTTGCCTCTTCTACCGTGAGGAGAATCTGAATCGGCTGATCGGTTTCGAGTCCTGCCCAGAGGTTGGGATAGATTCGGGCTGCATACCCCAACTGCATCAATAGCTGCTGCTCAAAGTCCTGTCCAAATTGCTTGAGTAAAGTTTTTCGCTTCGTCGATCGAGAACGCCAGTAGTCATTTAAGGGGACTCGTACGGATGGGTCTTGCCGAGAAGCTGCTTGAAATTCAAGATTCCACGGGTCTTTCGCATTTTCAGGAGATTGTAGCGC
>JALOOO010000343.1 GCA_025454375.1 Leptolyngbya sp. Prado105
GCCGGGCAGCGAGTCAAACGAAAGACTCAAGAAGTCTAGGCAATAGAATGAGGACAGCAGAATGAAGCGCCGGTTCATTCTGCCGATTCCTCTTCATTCGCGGGCTTCGCGCCTTCGCGTGAGCCCCCGCCTTTTGTTACGTTCGTATTGAGTCGCTGATCTGAGACTCTGTTTTTGAGGCCGTCATTCTATTGCGAGTCACCATCTTCTCACCAACTTCTTCATCGCACGAGTTTAGAAGTTTTCTTCAAGATTACTTCAATATGATTACCTGTACTCACGTGCTAAAGGATGTGCAGTTACAAAAGCGTCATATAAACACAAGCCAGCAGTCGTTCTCATCGATATGCCTGGAGCATCTGGAAAAGCGACCAGGGAGCAGCTACAAAAATTTGGAGCGTTCGATTTAGCTAAGGATTTGGGCTATCGCATCACCTTTGATACTGTTCTCAACAACTGCTACAACACCATCAATAGCCTTCGGATCATGATGGAATTTTGCGGCACTCAGGCAGACTATGTTGCTGTGAAAAGCTTGATGTGGACGCAGGAGGGCTTGAACTTCAGCCGCTGGGAAAAATCCGAAGAGCGCAAGCGGTTTTTGGAGTTGAATGGCATCGAAATTGATATGCCGATCCTTGACCTCAGCACCTTTGATGTGATGCACGAGGAGGCTTTGTCGTTTTTTGAGAAAGATCAGCTTCCATTTGGCGATCGCATTCTGGTCAATAGCTTCTTGAACCTCAGCCTGCCAGAACTGCAAAAAGCAGCTCAATATTTAGGGCTACCTGCTTCCCCTGCGGACACAACTGCTGCAAAGACACCCAAATCGACCAGCAAGAAAAAGACCCCTGAACCGAAAGTAGAAGAATCTGCGCCAGAGGTAGCAGCGAGTGGAACCAAGTAACGACAGACTTCTCACTGAGATCGCTGAACTTCAAAAAGCTGTTGGCAAACTGTGGCAAACAGTTGATGAAGGAAAGATCTCGACGATGGAGGAATCGCGCAAAGTTAGCGACAAGTTGGACACATGGATAGACACGAATCGAGTGCTTCTGGAATCAAACCAGGAACTGCTCAAGGTGATCGTGCTGAACTCGCAGGAGGTGCAGCGATCGGCGCAGTCCTACGAGAAAGGCAGTCGGCTCTTGACTCAATTACAGCAGCAACTAAGCAGCTTCGAGCAAGTAACGACCGAATTGAGCGAAACCTTGGAGAGCTGGGAGCTACCAGCGGCTCCGGCGATCCCAGAGTCCGAGAATCAGAATGTCTCGATCGAGCAATTTTCGACCTATCAGGAGAATTTGAAGCAAACGCTTCAGGACATCCAATCACTCCAGCAGAATCTCGCTCGGAGCGTCGAAGCCCTATTGAAGAAAACCGGAAATCCCGATCTTCTCAAGGCGATCAAGACTCAAACTTACTCGACTACCGCGATCGACCTAACGACGTGGAAAGATAGTTTGCTGACCCCGGCTGCATTGCCGATCGTAATCTTCAGCGTGGTCATGGTTGCGATCGGGGCAGGATTGGGCTGGGCAAGCACCCAACTTGCCAAACCTGAACTAGCTCCGGGCGCACCGCGACAGCTAACGTTAGACGAAGCAGAGACATTGCGGTGGGCAAAAAGTCGCGAAGGCAAACTAGCTCGCAACCTGGTCCAGTGGAATGACGATCTGCTGGCAAATCTCGATTGCGCTAAGGATGTCGATCGCTTAGGCGTAACGCTCAATGTGCAGGGAAAACCTTCTACTTTTGGCTACTGTGCCCTCTGGGTAGTTCCGCCAGAGCAACGAAAATTTGGTGAATCCAAAAAAAATTAGGGTTCTGCTTTTTTGTAAAAACCCTAACTAAACTGTTTAGAAGATCGGTATGTTGAATCTCAAGCCAAACGAATTGAGTTGAATGATCAGTAAAGGCGATGTCTGCCGTTGAAGTTCCGTGAGCAAGCGTCAAATTATTCAGGCAGCGATCGCAAAGCAAGCCTTTCAACGACTTGCTCAGCTACAGGAATGCGCCAACTTCGTGCTTATCCCATTGCACTGGCGGGTCACGGTTAAGTGAGTTGCCCTTCGCGTCTTACTTCCGGGTTGGGCAGTTTAGAGACTTGCTCAGGTCATGCGATTAGTAGCGGTGCAGCAAGTTTTGCGGCTGAATTCAAAACAAGCTCATCTGCTCAGATTGTGTTGGAGAAGGAGGGCGAGATTTCAGTTTTAGTTTTGGGCTGGATATGGCTGTCTTGACTGAACGTGTGACTACCCATCCATCAATAGAACAAAGCGATCGCTCTAATCCAGGAATCCGAATTGCCCCACCGCAGGTTGGACATGCTCCGTACTGGTTATTCATCTGAGTTTGAAATGCGAGAAAGTGAGTGTGTAGAAAGCTGAGCGAAAGCATCTCCGAACTATCAAGACTGGAGAGGAGTTAAGCGATTTTTAGAGTTGGAGGTTCCTGGAGAGAATGAAGCGCGTTCTCCAGGAACTGAGGGCAAAATGCTGTAGCTAGGCGAGTTTGGCTAACAATTGATCCTTATTCATTCGCGCAAATCCTTTGATGCCACGCTCACGCGCCATTAAGCGAAGCTCTCGAACACCAAGCAGTTTGATGTTTGAGCTTGCAATTTCAGGCTGGATTTCAGGAGCTTGAACTACTTCTTCTACAATGGTCTGAGGCATTTCCGATTGGACTGCCTCTTCCAAAGCGACTTCAGCCACTTCTGATTGGATAGATACGCTTTCAATCGGTTGATGGCACTGAGGTGCGGGAGAGGACTGTTGGATGACGTAGCAAGCAAAACCCAAGCTAAAATAAGCCAAGGCAGCAATTTCGGTAACTGTAGCGAGAGTGGTTAAAATGTCTTGCATGGGTTGATCTCCAAATTTCGGTAGTAGGTGCAATCCAGCGTGTAGCGAATGCTGAAAATTGCAGATGAACCTGCTCGTAGTACTCCAAGCATCACAGATCACGAGGCGAAAGCCTCAATTGATTTAATGCGTAACCAGTCTGTGGATTATTGAATCCATAGCACTAAATCAGAAGCAAGACAACAACTACAACCAAATATTTCAACCACTGTGGGCAATGGATTGGAGGAAATAGAACACCACCCGTGATAACCAGGGAAATTCCATGAATGCGATCGCTAGAAGCAAAAACAATTCCGCCTGCAAGCACACACAGAATTGACAGAATCCATTCTAGAACTGTCAAACTTCCATCGATCCAAGTGTATTTCCGTTTAGGCTTGAAGGGCGGTTCCATCGCTAATAACCATAAAAATTCTAAGCTCGATCCGTGAGCATCTTGCTACGGTAAAAAGATTTCTCCCTGTGTGAGGGAGAAGTTAGTGGGTTAGAATCCGGGATCTTCGTCGATCTCCGATTGAGCATCTGCTCCATTCTTGGCAGTAAGGTTGCTGATGTTCTTTGCCAGAATATAGACGCGGGTGCGAGTTTCGCCCTCTCCGTTGCCATTGTCTACTGTCCAGGAAGAAGTGCAGAGTTCACCCGTTACAGCAATCCGACTGCCTTTATCCAGGTAATTCATCATGAAGTCTGCGGTTGCTCCCCATGCTTCAATACTGAACCGATGCTTTTCTTCCTGAACTTCGCCATTCACTTTGTAGCGGCGATTGTAGTAGAGAGACAGCTTGGCAACTTTAGCGCCACTCTTCATTTGCTTCAGTTCAGGCTTAGCACCTACGTAGCCGATGATCGAGGTCGTATTCATTGTGATCTCCTGTTGATTGATTTCTATTGGTTCAAGGCGAAAGCCTTTTGGGTCATCATTTCGAGGCGAAAGCCTCTTGTTGTTCCACCACTGGAATTCTTGGCGGAGCATGGAACTTCCCAGAGACTTCTATGGAACTCTGTATGGAACTTCTATCAATTCAGGGCGGAAGCCCATTCTTAGCATAGCTGGAAGCCGATCCGAATCATGCAACTAACTGTAGAGAAACCTTGAGGTAATTGCCCTCTGGTTTCTCAAATGAGTTGCTAGCAGATTCATGGGTTGTCACAGAATGTATTCATAATCCTAACTTTCCAGCTTTGACGCTGATTAGCTCTCTGAGCAACATTCATCATCACTTCAGTGAACTACCCGACACTCATCGCTGAGGCGATAGAGCTTGAGTTTCCCAATTCATCAGCAATTGCCTCTGCGGTTGTGGACTTTCACCCATACCGCTTTGGTCTTACATTGCCTCCAAGGGCAGTAGCACTGGTTCCCAATGCCAATATCCGCAAGCCTTCATTTCTGATGTTCATCGCTGCATTCACATCTCTGTCGTGATGCTGCTGACAGTGGGAACAAAGAAAAGAACGTACTGAGAGATCCATCTTTGGAATCGGGAGCAGGGTGGCATTACACA
>JALOOO010000344.1 GCA_025454375.1 Leptolyngbya sp. Prado105
ACTTGTTTTGGATCAGAAAAATCCTCCTTGAGATGTGCTACTAATGCGGCTTCAGGAGTTTGTGAGTTGCTGTCCTTCAAGGGCTGATATTGCTCCAAAATTTGGCGCTCATACCATTCCAATCCTCGATCCAGATCTGCAAATAAATGACAAAACGGATCATTTTTATCCAGACAATCTCCTTGCTCTAGTCGTGTCTTTGCTTGAGCAGAAAGATGAGTATAGACCAGATGTACCTGTTTTTGATTGGCAATTTGCTTGAGTTTAGCAAAACTGAGAACGGCTGAGGCATCTAAATCCCGAACTAAGCGAAAATCGAGAATCACATAGTAAACTGGGGCAAGATGTGAATCATGAATGCGATCGCGAACTTGATTGAGCAACTTGTTCGCTGTGCCAAAAAAGATCAGCCCCTGCAATTCCACAATATAAACTTGCTCTCCCTGAGATTCAAGCATTTCTAGCTCATCAGAAGTCCGCAGCACATTACTATAATGGTAGGCTCCTGTGCTAATTCGACGAACCACGGTTAACTGACTGTAGCTAATCACAAATAGCACGATCGCAGCCACCAATCCCACGCCGATCGCCTGCAAAAATCCGACCATCACCGTCACAATCACAATCAGGAGAATGATCCCATAGTCTGCACGATCAAACTTGTACCATGCTTCGTAGAGCCATTCATTAAAAAGCTCGGTCGTGATCAAAAGCGGCATTCCAATCAAAATGAATTTTGGAAAGAGTGATAATATCGTCGCTCCCCCGACTAGCATTGCAAGACAGATTGCAGCAATAACCCAGCCGACTAATCGCCCTCTTGCGCCTAATTGGTTAGATAGAGCATTCTCCCCAGCACTTGGAAATCCTCCTACTCCACCGCCTAATCCGGCAAGCAAAGAAGCAATCCCGGCTGCTTTTAATTCGCGATTCAAGTCGAGATCGCGTGATGCCACAAGCTCAATCCCATTGGCATGGAGTAAAAGCGCGATCGCAGAGATCATCCAGAGTGCTGCTAAGGTTGGAATTTGCTGAACGATTACATTCCAATTTGCTTGCTGAAAGGCTTCAATGCCGACAAAGCGATATAGCCCACCTGCGGGAACCTCGCCCAATAACCAGCCTAACTGCGTCGCTTGCGCGATCGAAGTTCCTGTCACGGTAAGAGAAAAATAGAAGAGAACGACCGATCCCACAATGATGCTGGGATAGACCAAAACGTGATTGATCCGCTGGGGTAAAATAAACATTGCCAGTGCGAACAATGCACCCGGAAACCATTGCCAAAAGACATTGTATTGAAAAAATGCAGCCAGTGAAAACGGCTGTAAATCTAACCCAGAAACGGTTTGAAATGCTGCAACGAATAAAAGCGCTCCAATTCCTGCAAGAAAGCCCCCGACAACCGGATAAGGAATAAATCGCACAAAGCTACCCAGCTTAAACCAGCCCAGTCCCAGAAAAATTACTCCTGTAACCAAACTATTTACAATCAGCGTGGCAACGACCGTCATCAGCTTTTGCTCAACCGACATATCCGGCATCGCAGCAACAATCTGCCGAGCAATCAAGCTAAAAATCGGAACAGTCACTTCAGCGATCGTGGCAACGACCGCAGGATATGAACTCAGAGAGGAAATGACTGCACTAACAATAACTGAGCTAAAGAGCAACAGCCCGATCCCAAAGGGCATAAAGGGGGCTAAATCTCCTGAAAAAATGAGCGCTCCAAACGATACAGCACTCGTCACGGTTAGCAGACCCATAATTGCGCCTGCAATGCTATTTGAGATCATAGAGCTAGTGGCTGATTTGGACTCTGCAATAGAAATCACTTTGTTTAAAAAATAAAAATAGAAATATAGTGCTTCACTCAGACAATATGAGCGCTTCGCTTATCGTATAGAAACCTAGAGTCGTTGAAACGGCTCGATCGATAATTTCCTACTTCAGACATATAAGCGAAACTGCAAATTTTCTTGGAAGCATAGTTTTCCAGTCTCAAGGATGATGTTGTGGAGTCTTGACTTAGATAAAATCAATTAGATCTGATAGATTTAACAAATTTATTTGTACGGCTTCTCAATTTACTAATAGCAGTTCTAATTCAGCCTAGCCCTTAAGTTTTTAGGGGACAAGATTCTTATCCTCTAGAATTGGGGGCATTCTCAAATCTTACAACTCAAACCGGGTTGCTATAAATGCTGCTACTACTGTTCTATCTTGAAGAAAATCTGTATGCGATCGAGACGAGTAACATTCTTGAAGTTGTCCCTATGGTGATCCTGAGAAGAATCCAATCGGCTCAAAGTTCGGCGATCGGATTTTTCAATTATCGTGAGAATATTGCTCCGGTTGTTGATCTTCGCGCTCTGATCTGCGGTCAGCCTAGTCAAGTTTGCTATCGCACTCGCATCCTTATGGCACAAAATCCTGCGACCTCAAAATCGATTGGTTTCATTGCAGAACGAGTGACAGAAACCTTCAAAGTCTCAGATCCAGCAGCAAAAATGACAGAATCGACCAGCAATTCTCCGGTTCTTGGCAAGCTCTTTCTCACCGAGAAAGGCATGATTCAGATGATTAACATTCAGCATCTTATGTCAAATACGCTGACAGCAATCTCGCTTGAAGAAAAGGATGGTGAAGGGTGCAAGACTCCATCGAACTGATCCTGAAGCAAAAGATAGGACTTGACCCCAACAGCGTAGGTTCACGAATCATTGCGCGTGCGCTTGAGCAACGTCAAGCAGCGTGCCATCTTGCAGATCAAGCCGAGTACCTCAAACTGGTCAAATCGTCTCCTCAAGAACTCAATCAGCTCATTGAAGCAGTTGTCGTCCCAGAAACCTGGTTTTTTCGGGATCAAGGAGCATTCGAGGTGTTGCGAAACGATGCTCAACAGAATCACCAAACTCAGATCCGCATACTCAGCGTGCCCTGTTCGACCGGAGAGGAGCCTTACTCGATCGCGATGACACTGCTTGAAGTAGGGTTGACTCCAAACCAGTTTCAGATTGATGCCGTAGATATTAGCGAACATGCGTTAGCGAAAGCAAAGAAAGCAATTTATAGGCAGCACTCGTTTCGGGGCAAGAGTATGCCAAATCTTGAGCGTTATTTTCAGCAAATTGGCGATCGCTATCAAGTCTTGCCGGAGGTGCGCCGCAGCGTCAATTTTATCCAGGGCAACATTCTAGAACCGCATTTCTTAAACGCCAAGCAGTATCACGTGATTTTTTGCCGCAATTTATTAATCTATCTGGATCACTCAGCACGCCAGCGAACGCTTGATATTCTGGATCAAGCTCTTTTGCCAATGGGTCTACTCTTCTTAGGGTCGGTCGAAACCCCTCAACTCACTAACCGAGCCTATCAATTGGTCGAACATTCTGCTGCATTTGCGTTTCGTAAGCAAGAGCTAAAAAAAGCACCCTCGATCGAGTCAAAGCTAGCACCCAAAAAGCAAGCGACTTCTGTTCAATCTCCTCATCTCTCTCCTCTAGCGCCGCAAACCTTTCTAGCAGAATCTACTCTAATTCCCTTAGAAACGGCTCAAGACCTTGCCGATCGAGGACAGCTTGTACCCGCAGCAGAGCTTTGCGAATCCTATATTCGCACTCATCCGTCTCAAGCCTCAGCCTACTTACTTCTTGGAAAGATTTATCAGGGATTGAATCAAATGAAGCAAGCGGAGCAGTCCTTTCATAAGGCGATCTATCTCAATCCAGAGAACTATGAAGCATTAATTTACCTGGCTTTGTTAAAAGAACAGCAGGGCAATCAGATTGAAGCAAATCGTCTGAGAAAACGGGCACAACGCCTGATCCCATCAAGCTCTCAATCCGGTAACCTATTATGACTCGATCCCTATGGAACAGCAGCGCTGATCGCATTTTGCTCGGCTACTCTATCCCACTGCTCGCTTTACTTGGGCTGAGTGCGATCGTCTATGATTCGACGACACGTACCTTCGCGCTTCAGCAAGAAAGCAGTCGAATCGAACGTCAAATTCGCAATGTCAACGGGCTTGTCGATGGACTGAATCGCATGATTGGTCATACCCGTGCCTATGTGATTTTTCCAGGCGATCAAACAGCCGCCGATGCCTACAGAGATGCCCGCCAAGCCTTTACCGATAGTGCAAGAACAGCCGCCGCGATCGCAGATGCTCAAACCCAGCCAGATGTAACGGCTCTAACTCAGTTTGGCGAGAACTATGACCAGTCTCTACAATCCGTCTTCCGGTTCGTCGATAGCAACCAACTGCCACAAGCGAGAGCGACTGTAAGAAAAACTCAGATTGCTGCTGCTGTCGCACGACGCGATCGCGTTGTCAAAGAACTGGAGGCACAACTGAACTCTAACAATCAA
>JALOOO010000345.1 GCA_025454375.1 Leptolyngbya sp. Prado105
GATCGCAACGGGATCAATGTATCAAAAGCGATCGAGAAAAAGATCGAAGGCGCATTTTTCAAAGAAGATTTTCGTCGCGCTCCAATTCACGAAATTGGCGGCGTTGTGAATGTGCATCAAGCGCTCGATATTTATAGCCGAGGCTTTGAGCGGCATTTGAATATTCAAGCGATTCAGACTAGCAGTTCCAAAGTGATTATCGATTATGCCTATGCGGTTTCGGGTGCAGTCTTGCCGCAGTTGCTTGCAAAATTTGGCTGTGATGCCGTGGTCTTAAATGCGAGTTTGACGCAAACGGCTCCGTCATTAAACGATCGAGAGACGCTGCTGAATCAATTAGGTCACGTGGTCGAAGCCTTAAAAGCGACGTTTGGGGTGCAGGTTTCAGCCAACGGAGAGCAGTTTATTCTTGTAGATGAAACGGGCAGTCCAATTCGAGGAGAGACGCTGACGGCGTTAATGGTCGATATGATTTTGACCGCGAACCCTCGCGGAACAGTCGTGGTTCCGGTTCATGCGTCAAGCGCGATCGAGCAAATTGCCCGTCGGCATGATGGCAAAGTCGTGCGGACGAAGGCGAATCCGACGGCATTAATGGAAGCCTGTCACGCGCATTCCAGTACAGTTTTAGGCGGAAGTGGTGAAATGGGCTTTATCTTCCCGCAGCTTCATCCTGGATTTGATGCGATGTTCTGCATTGCCAAACTGATCGAGATGCTAACCTTGCAAGATCGCACCCTGGCACAGATTCGAGCCGAATGTCCGCGTGTGTCGCATAAAACCTACTCGGTACGCTGTCCCTGGACAGTCAAAGGGGCATTGATGCGGCATCTTGTCGAAAGTCATCCCGCAGAAATGCTCGAAACCTTCGACGGAGTGAAGATTTTTAACCCGGAACGAGATGATAGTTGGGTGCTAATCTTACCCGATGCGACGGAGCCATTGATTCATGTCTATGCCAATAGTCCAAATCGCGGCTGGGTCGATGAAACCCTGCGAGAATATCGCTTACGAGTGCAGGAGTTTGTCTATCAAGAGCAGGGGATTGAGGAGACAAGAGTAGAGCATGTGTACTAAAATTAGATTAAGAAATCGATTCGTAAGAAGCCAGCGATCGGCAGTAGAATAACGTTCACTCACTTTTCTCAGGTCTATGAACAGCATCATTTTGTTAGCGGACATTGTGCAAGAACCGCAGCTTCGATATACCTCGGATACGCAAACTGCGATCGCAGAAATGCGGATTGAATTTTCTGGTTTGCGCCCTGAAGATCCGCCAACCAAATTGAAAGCGGTGGGCTGGGGAAATTTGGCACAGGAGATTCAGGCAAATTATCACGAAGGCGATCGAGTCATTTTAGAAGGACGCTTGACGATGAACACGATCGAGCGTCCTGAGGGCTTTAAGGAGAAGCAGGCGGAATTGACGATTCAGAAGATTTATTCACTTGATGGAGGATCAATTTCTAGTTCTGTGACGGCTGCTGCTCCTGCGGTGTCTGCTCCAAGTGCGCCTGCGGCGGCAGCGGCTCCGAAACGGGCAACCAAAGCCCCTGCGGCTCCTGCATTAGAATCACAGCCCGAATTGGACGACATTCCGTTTTAAGATGGGAGTCGGATTTTAGGGAGAATGACGATGGAGCGCAATTTTCAGCAATTGGCGAATCTGTACAAAACTGCGCTCCTCGACAATGTGCTGCCATTTTGGGAGAGGCATTCGATCGATGCTGAATTTGGCGGCTACTTCACGTGTCTCGATCGTGCTGGAACAGTCTACGATACGGATAAATTTATTTGGCTCCAGAATCGGCAAGTCTGGACATTTTCGATGCTGTGCAACCGCTTAGAAAAGCGTTCCAACTGGCTAGAGATGGCAGAACATGGGGCAAAATTCTTAGCCAATCATGGACGGGACGCTGAGGGGAATTGGTATTTTTCGTTAGATCGATCGGGACAGCCCTTGATCCAGCCTTACAATATTTTTTCCGATTGCTTTGCGGCGATGGCATTTAGCCAATTTGCGCTGGCATCGGGTCAGGACTGGGCGAGAGAGGTCGCGATCCATGCCTATCAAAACGTTTTGCGCCGTCAGCACAATCCGAAAGGAATCTATAACAAAGCCTATCCCGGAACACGATCGCTCAAAGGCTTGTCTGTTCCGATGATTCTCGCAAATCTCACGTTAGAAATGGAATGGCTATTACCCGAAGAAACCCTCGATCGAGTGCTAGCAGCAACCGTTCAAGAAGTGATGACGGATTTTTTGGATGAGAATTTACTCTATGAGAACGTTGCGCCAGATGGTCATGTCGATAGCTTTGAAGGTCGTGTAATCAATCCGGGGCATGGGATTGAAGCGATGTGGTTTATGCTGGATATCGCAAATCGAACGGGCAATTTTGAATTGATCAATCAATGTATTGACGTTGTGATCCACACCTTAAATTTTGCTTGGGATCAGCAGTATGGTGGCATCTACTATTTTCTAGATGTGAAGGGGCATCCACCGCAGCAATTGGAGTGGGATCAAAAGCTCTGGTGGGTACATGTTGAAACCTTAGTTGCGTTAGTGATGGGATATCGCTTAACTGGGCGTTCTGAGTGTTGGGATTGGTATGAGAAAGTCCATGACTACAGTTGGGCGCACTTTGCCGATTCAGAGCATGGAGAATGGTTTGGATATCTCGATCGACGCGGTGAAGTCTTACTCAACCTCAAAGGCGGCAAGTGGAAAGGATGCTTTCATGTGCCGCGATCGATGTATCTTTGCTGGCAAGAGTTTGAAAAGCTGGATAAGCTCAGACTACAGTGATTCATCAGGCAAGGTTGAACTTGTTGCAGGCGCAAACGATCGCCAACGATCGCAATGGGTCGGGACAACCGAACTCTACAGCCTCTCAGGGAGCCAAGACAATTTGATAAACTATTAAAGGCAAGTAAATTGAGACAGAACCTGTGAACACTCAGAACAACTCATTTGAGATCAATAAAACCGAAGAAGAATGGAAAGCGTCTCTGACTCCAGAGCAGTTTCGAGTGTTGAGAAAGCACGGCACAGAACGCGCAGGAACCAGCCCTTTAGATAAGGAATACGGCAAAGGAACCTTTAACTGCGCCGGGTGTGGAACGCCTCTGTTCTCGTCTGAGACGAAGTTTAACAGCGGTACGGGATGGCCTAGCTTCTATGCCCCGATCGAGAATGCGATCGAAGTCAGTGTTGATCGATCGCTCTTTATGACTCGGGTTGAAGTTCACTGTGCAAAATGCGGTGGGCATTTAGGACATGTGTTTGAAGATGGTCCTCGTCCGACGGGACAACGCTACTGTATGAATGGTGTGTCCTTGGAATTTGTTCCAGAAGCGTAACTTTTCTACCTCAAGCTAGAGGCATCGCTCTGTAGGGGTACTCGATAATCGAATGCCCCTGCTCAAAACAAACTTGGCGATGTTGAACCGTTTGAAAATTGGCACGAAAATCGGTGCGACATTTGGCATCGGGCTAGCAATTTTTGCAGCGATCGGAATCACTTCATTTCGGGGAACTCGGCAACTGATTGACACTTCAGTCTCCGTTGCTTACACCTACCGCGTACTCAGTGAACTCGATGAAGTGTTTTCGTTAGTCAAAGATGCAGAAAGCGCAGTGCGAGGATATCTCCTCAGACCTGACTTGCAATCACTTGAGCCATATAATGCGGCACGATCGACGATTGATGCCAGACTTGCATCGCTGAGCAACCTCACATCAGATAATCCCGCCCAACAGCAAAGTATTGAACGGTTAAAGCCCCTGATCGAACGACGATTAACCATCATGGAGCAGCGGATCAACATCCGTAGAAACCAAGGACTTCAAGCTTCTTTGCGAACTGATATTGTTCCGAATGCAATTCCAGTGACGGAACAGATTCAGAATGTGATTAGGGACATGAAAAAACGCGAGCAAGCTTTGCTCAATCAGCGATTGCTTGCAACAAATCGAGCGGCACAAAATACACTCAATAGTATTTTGTATGGGATTCCGTTGGGGTTTGCCTTGCTAGGGGTGCTAGGCTTTTTGCTCAATCGGAATATTTCTAAGCCGCTGACTCACATTTCGCAGACAGCAGAAAAGATTGCAGAGGGCAATTTAGCAGTTCAACTCCAATCGCTCCCACGAGAAGATGAAATCGGGGTGCTAACGCGGACACTTACTCAGATGGTCGAGAATCTCAAAGCGAGCTTGCAAAAGAGCGATCGACAAACTTGGCTCCAGTCTAATTTGGCAGAATTTGGACATTTGATCCAGGGAGAGCGAGATCTAGAAGCCGTTTCGAGACTGATGCTATCTCATATTACTCCCTTAGTTGGGGCGCAGCATGGCGCGTTGCTCGAAAAGCAACGAATTCTTCTCACTCAGGTTCCAAGTGACTATATTCGGATTCGATCAGGATTAGGAGAGACGGCTCCAACGCAGGTGATTGTGCTGCCTGTTCTATTTGAGCAGCAGGTTGTTTCTGTACTTGAATTCGCTTCAATTCGCGAATTTAGTGAGCTACAGCTTACTTTGCTCGATCGCTTAACTCAGACGATTGGCGTAGTGTTGAGAGCGATCGAGGCGGACGCAAAAACGCAACTACTACTCGCTGAATCTCAAGCCTTAGCAGCAGAGTTAAAAATTCGACAAGAAGAACTGCAACAAAGCAACGAAATCCTCCAACAGCAAACCACTGCGCTAGAAGCATCAGAACTGAGACTCCAAGAACAACAAGAAGAACTCAGAGTCTCCAATGAAGAGTTACAGCAGTTGAATGAGGAACTCGAAGAAAAAGCAGAATTACTCGCCATTCAAAAGCGCGAAGTTGAGCAGAAAAACGGCGAAATCGATCAAGCGATGGTGGCACTACAAGAAAAAGCAGAACAATTACAAATCTCCTCGAAGTATAAGTCTGAATTTCTTGCCAATATGTCGCATGAATTGAGAACACCACTCAACAGTCTGCTGATTCTGGCAAAAATTCTCAGCGACAATGTAGAACAGAATCTCAGCGATCGACAAATCGAATACAGTCGCACGATCTATTCTGCGGGCAATGATCTGCTGATTTTAATTAATGACATTTTAGATCTTGCAAAAATCGAATCGGGCACGATCACTCTAGAAGTTGAATCGGTCAATTTAGCTGAGCTTCAAACTTATCTCGATCGCTCATTCCGTCAAATTGCAGCTAGTAAAGGCTTGAAGTTTTCGATCAACCTACAAGCGCCAGAAGTCATCTACACCGATAGCAAACGGCTCCAGCAAATCCTCAAAAATCTACTGGCAAATGCCTTTAAATTTACTGAGCAAGGCAGCGTGACCGTTGACATTCGCTTGATGCCGAATGCTCAAATCCACTTTGCGGTTCACGACACTGGCATTGGCATCCCGCCTGAAAAGCAGCAGCTTATTTTTGAAGCCTTTCAGCAAGTTGATGGCACCACGAGTCGAAAATATGGCGGCACAGGCTTGGGACTCTCGATTAGTCGAGAATTAGCACAGCGGTTGGGCGGTTCGATTCAACTGACGAGCGAACTCAATCGAGGTAGCACTTTCACCTTGATCTTGCCTCAAACCCTAAGGCAAGTTCCTCAACCCCAACCAATCTCGATTTCTGCACCTGTACCCGCTCCTTCATTTGAGATTGACGACGATCGAGCTTTGATTCAGCCAAACGATCGTATTCTCTTAATCATTGAAGATGATGTGAGCTTTGCGAAGATTCTCATAGACATGGCTCGACAACAGGGGTTCAAAGTTCTTTGTAGTTTGAGAAGTCAGTCAGGATTAGCCTTAGCAAGACAGTTCAAACCGCAAGCAATTCTCCTAGATCTGCATTTACCTGACCTAGATGGCTGGACAGTCCTCGATCGCTTAAAGCACGATCTAGAACTGCGGCACATCCCTGTGCATATCTTGTCGAGTGATGATCAGCGACAACGAGGATTACAATTAGGTGCGATCGCCTATTTGCAAAAACCGATCTCCTCGAAAGAACTCGATCGGCTCTTTGATCAGATTCAAGGCTTTATCGATCGTCGAGTCAAGAATTTGCTAGTGATTGAAGATGACGAAATTCAAGCAATA
>JALOOO010000127.1 GCA_025454375.1 Leptolyngbya sp. Prado105
GTTGGGACAACAGATACAGCGATCGTGATTCAGGGATGGGGAATCAAATAATATTGCAGTGAAGTGTGATTCCAGGGGTGAGAATCGCGTTACACGGTTTGGAATTGGCATTACGACGATGGGAATGGCATTACGAGGGTGGGAATGGGGCAGGGAAATCGTAAAACCAAAAATGCAGCAGAAATTCTAGAGTTACTTTGCGATCGCACCTTCTAAGGAAAATATCGATAAATCTCACTCCGATGCAAAACACGAGCAAACGTCAAAGTATCCTCTTCAAGAAAGAAGCCAATGCGATAGTCTCCTACACGAATTCGATAAGCATTATCAAATCCTTTAAGCTTGCTCAGATTGCTAATATCTTCCAATCGCCCACAACTGGGAATCTGATCAAATACAAGCGAATTAATCGATTCAAACGCTGTGCTACTTTTAAGCGCCTTCAAGTCTTTCAGAAATTTGGGCAAGTAGTCAACGTTCACTCTCTTTCCATTTCCTTACGGGCTTCTTCCAAACTCAAAGGCTGTTCATGACGTGCTTCAAGCATGGCGCGGTAAAGTCCTTCATCCTCGATCGCTTCAATCAACTTTCGATAATCCGCAATATCCATCACAACTTTGCGAATTTGCCCTTCCGCATCCGTAATGAACTCCTGTGCAAAGGGATAGTCTTGAGCTTGAGCATTCATTCATTCAAACCTGCTATCGGCTTAACAATTTTATTTTACTACGGAATCACTGGTACGATCTCCCTTTCATAACTCATACGAGTGTACAAGTTTGCAACCCTAAGTCGAGCAGAGGTTAGAGCCATGATCGGACTGAATCTATCAGAAGAACCCCGCGCAATTCGAGAAGCCAAAGAAGAAGGGCGAGAAGAAGAAGCCGTTATCTTGCTGACTCGACAACTTAGCCGCAGACTACAGCAAGACATTCCTGAAACTGTACGATCGCAACTCACCACCCTGCCTCTGCCAATTCTCGAAGACCTCAGCGAAGCGCTATTCGACTTCACCAACTTGGCAGACCTAGAAAATTGGATCGCAGAATACATAGATTAAAGCGATTCTCAGCATCTGCATAAACTCCAAGACCGCAACGTGAATTTCAACATCTCAAAATTCACAAGCATTGGAGCCAAGCATCATGTCCGGCACAACATTAACCCAAATCACGATCGCACTCGGACTCACCGCCTCGATCGCGACTTTCAAACTCTGCGATCAAACCCCCATTCCACCTGGTTCTCCCCCCCGCTATTCGATCTCAATGAGCCAACAAGATGCCTACTGGTTAGGACGCACCTCCCTCGCCCGCTTCTGGTACAAATAAAGCAACAGATCTGAACATAACCTAGCGATTCGCAGTCAGTTCTTTCACGGATTCTTGAGACAACTGCACAGATTTCTCAGTGAGCTTCGATCTCATTAGAAATAGCACAAGCACAGATCCCATCGTTAGCAAACTCCCTAACAGTCCCAATCTTGATTGATTGTAAGACAAGCAAAAATTCGCGATCGTACCCACAAACGAAAAGCCAAAACTCATCACAACAAAGAATCTTGCTTCTAAATTCAAAGCCGCGATCGCAAGCAAAATCGTTGCATACCAGGGCTGATACCAGGGCGTAGCAAAAGCAAATAGCACAAGCGTAACCCAGCCCATTTCGACGACCAACTGACCTTCTAGTAACGTCGATTTTCGATAAATCTTCAAGAGCGTCGCCCCGTAGTAGACCCCAAAGCAAAGCATCGTCAGATTCTTGAAAATATCCGAAATTACAACTTGCATCTCTAGCGAAACTGCCCCTCTCGTGCGCTCTAAGAGTCCGCCGAGTAAGTTGTGCCATGAGCCGGAGGTTTGATCACTCACACCTGGATTGAGAATACTTCTCCAAACCTCAATCGACGGAAACAACGTCAAACTCAGAACCCAAATCGCGATCGCACAAATCAACGCAAATAGAGCCAGGGCTTTCCAGCGTCTTCGTCGAACTAGAAACACTCCGATTAGCGGCAACCAAATGATCGGCAATGTTTTGGTCAGAAAACCAACTCCCGTCATCACAAGCGCCGAAAGATACTTTTGGTGCTTTAGAAAGTAGTCGATCGCAATCAAAATCGTACAAAGAAACACATCGAGATGAGCCTCTGCAACCTGTTCAAATAACAGTACTGGACTGAGCAAGTAAGCAAACGTGACTCGACTCTGGCGCGAATCTTGCCTGAGAAATCGCCAAATCAAATAGGCATTTAAAACATGAAAAGCGAGACAAACGAGCTTAAACCCGTAAATGCCTAACACAGGATTCATCTCAGCAAGCGTTGCCGAAATCGTAAAAATAGACTTTGAAACAATCCCGTAAGTCGAAGTTACATCCCAATCGAGTAGAGGAGTCAAGCTTGAGCGAAACTCACCCGATCTCATCGCATAAGGATTGATCCCATTCAGACTCATCAAGCCGTATTGCAGATACAAGTAAATATCATGCGTCATCGGATAAGCCAGCCAGGAAACAAATAGAAAAGGAGCCGCAGACCTGAAAATCTGAGTAAACTTGAGAACTACTTTCTCCTTGCGAATCTGATACAGCCAAACGAGGTAGAGAATCCCTAACATCAGAAATCCAACTGCCATTAAGCGATCGTTCAATTTAGAACTGACAAATGATGTTGCATTCATTACTTCAACCCCTTTCAGAATCAAGTAAAACGAAAGCGTGATCGACAAAATCAGCGCACCGATCGCAACGAAAGAGAAATTTTTTGTCTTTAGCATTGTGAGTTCAACCGCTAGAGTAGGAGAAGCCCCTTAGATTTGTGAACCATATGGCTCAGTGGGATCTTGGACGATTTGTGCAAACCTTAGAGTATTTTGAAGCGATTCCCGTCGTTAGCTGGCTGCAAACCATGTTTCAACCCCGACCCAAACCTTTGACCTCAAATGAGACAGTTCTCTTCGATTTCAACGATTCGGCAACGGATATTCAAAATACTTGGGGGGCACTTGATGATGTAGTTATGGGCGGAGTCAGTAATAGCGGCATCCGTCTTGAGGCAGGGGTCGCCGTTTTTACGGGCAATGTTTCGATCGAGAATTCGGGCGGATTTGCTTCGGTTCGGACTCGCAATTTTGATCCACCCCTTGATTTATCGAATAGATCCGGAATTGAGTTGCGGATCAAGGGCGATGGCAATCGTTATAAATTCCTGATTCGAGATGGCGAGAGTTGGGATAGTACAGGCTTTTCGTTTTCGTTTGATACCCTTGCTGATGAATGGATGACGATCCAGATTCCCTTTGATCAAACGATTCCAGTCTTTCGAGCAAAAACAGTTCCAAACGCGAAGCTTTCTCTGGCTCAGATCCGATCGTTTCAACTGATGCTGAGTAAATTTGAATATGATGGAACGTTGAACCCCAGATTTCATCCTGGAACATTTCGTTTAGAAGTTTTGTCGATCGCGACCTATTAGGAGAACGTTAATGCGCTTACTACACACCATGCTGCGAGTTGGAAACCTAGACGAGTCGCTGAAGTTTTACTGTGACACGCTAGGCATGAAGCTCTTACGAAAAAAGGATTATCCCGGTGGCGAATTTACCTTAGCGTTTGTCGGTTATGGAGAAGAATCTGATCACACCGTGATCGAATTGACTTACAACTGGGGAAAAACGCAATACGACTTAGGAGACGCTTACGGACATATTGCGATCGGCGTGGATGACATTTACGGAACGTGCAGTGCGATCGTCGATCGAGGCGGAAAAGTGACACGCCAACCGGGACCGATGAAACACGGTTCGACGGTGATTGCCTTTGTCGAAGATCCAGATGGGTACAAGATTGAACTGATTCAGCTTGGCACTCAAGGGGCAGTTTCAGAGAAAAAAGAGGCGACCGCAACGGCTTAAAAATTGTCAGGATCGAGCGGACTGCTATAACTAACTAAGTTCGGCAGTCCGTGTGAGGAGTGAGTTTGTGAAAGAGTCGAGTTGGATCTTAGGTGGTTTCGTTATCGCTACGATCGCGCTTCCAGTGAGATCGCAAACGGTTGAAGTCTCTGAACCAATGGAGCAAGTGACTTCGGTTTCAGAATTGACGGATATTCGTCCGAGTGATTGGGCGTATCAAGCGGTTCAATCTTTAGTTGAGCGGTATGGCGTGCTTACAGGCTACCCAGATCGGACATTTCGCGGCAATCGTTCTCTGACTCGCTACGAGTTTGCAACGGCGATCTCAAAGGTGATCGGCAGAATTGAAGAACAGTTGATCGCAAACAGTGCAGTCAATACGATCGCCGATGATGTGCAGACGATTCGGCGCTTAATTGCAGCCTATAGTGGTGCATTGTCTCAACTGCGATCGCGAGTCGATATCATTGAAAGCCGCGTGATCACGCAGGAACGGCAGCAATTTTCCACAACGACGAAACTCAATGGACAGGTTTATTACGGTGTGACGAATGGGACGAATGATGAGGCAACCTTGCTGTCTCGTGTGCGATTGAATCTACTAACGAGCTTTCGGGGAAATGACGCTTTAGTCACGCAGCTTGAAGCAGGGAATGATGGACGAGATGCGATTTCAACGGCACAGAATCAACGGCAAAATTTACTAGGAACCACTGGAATTCTAGCGGATGGGGGCGGACTAGATGCGGTGGGAGTGTCCCGTGAGCTAAAGCTTCGTAAACTCTACTATTCGTTTCGCCCGATCGAGAATTTGCAAGTAGCAGTCGGATCGAATTTGCCGCCCAGTGATTTTATCGATCGAGGGCAGTTCGCCAATCAATCTGGGCAGAACTTCGGCTCTAGCTTTTTTATGAATAATCCGTTGATTGTGCAGAATGAAATCGATCGCTTTGGGGGGGCAGGAGCCGCGATCGCTTGGAATGCGAATCGAGATTTAGTCATTCGAGGACTGTATGCTGCCGCAGATTCTGCAAATTCGGGACTGTTTAACGATCGCTATCAGGCGAGTCTTGAGGCGGAATATACAATTCCCAATCAGCCGATCACTGTTCGCGCCCAGTACACGCATGGTGAAATTAATGGCACTCGAATTAACGCCGCAGGCTTGAGTGCAGAATGGGCGATCCAAAGACGATTTGGCGTGTTCGGTATATTTGGACGATTGGGAGTTGGCAGCTATCAAGGCTTTAATACGATCCTGCAACAAGATTTGGATCTCAATCCAAAAACCTGGGCATTGGGCGTATCGTTTCAGAATTTTCTGATTCCAGGATCGAAAGCTGGACTCGCATTTGGGCAGCCGTTTATTACCGATCGTTTAGGTAATAAGACTCAGACAAATTTTGAGGCATTTTTTGGATTGTTATTAAACGATCGATTGAATGTTAGCCCTTCAGTAACAGTCGTCTCGAATCCGAACAATCGGGCAAGTCCGACGATTGTTGAATGGTCATTACGGGTTTTATACGACTTTTAACCGCGAAATCGCCGGGAAGTCATGGAAACGCGATGATTGATTACATTAGAATTCATCGCGTCTCTACGATCGACCTTAACACGATCGCAATTGTGCCAACAACGCTACGATTTCACTAATTGCGTCGCGTTGTGCCGTGAAATCTTGGGCTTGATTGATGATGATACTAAACGCGATCGCAGAGTAGCGAGGCGGATTAATATAACCCGATAGCGCCGTCGCTCCTCTTAACGTTCCGGTTTTCGCCTGTGTGATTCCCTTGGCGGGATGATTCTGAAACCGACCTGATAGCGTTCCGCTCACACCTCCGATCGCGAGTGATTCTCGAAAATATTTACCTTCCGGTTGCTGCATCATGATCTGTAGCAATCTCACAAATGTCTCGGGCGTACTCCAGTTTCTTCTCGACAGCCCTGCTGCATCTTCAATTTCAATCTTGTTTGATTCAATTCCTAACCGAGTCAATTGTGAGGTTACCGTCGCAAGTCCGCGTTCTAAAACCGTTCGACCTTCAGCCCGATCGTTTTTCGCTCCAATTGTTCTTAGCAGTGCTTCTGCAAAGAGATTATTACTATTTGTATTCGTTTCTTTTACTAAGTCAATGAGCCGAGGCGAATCAATTCCGGCAACCTCAACCCCGATCGGTCGAATCGATTGATCACTAATTTGCGATCGCGCTACTGAAATCTGCTCCGCCTGAAGAAATCGCACCATCTGCCGCAAAAAATACTCATTCGGATTCGGAACCGCGATCGCCCAGGGATCAGGCTTTGAGTTCATCCGCAGTTGTCCCCCGACTTTCAAAATCGGCTGACTCAAATCTCGCCCAATCTCTAAAAATTCCTCAGCCTTCGGATCGACTGTTCTCGATCGATTCTCAATTTGCCAGTACTGCGCCTGCGTCGGATCGTTCCATTCGACTTTTAAGGGTTGCCCGATCGCTTGCGGCATCACTTGAAATTCCACACTGTTCTGATTCAAAATCAGACTATTTACAGGCACAGCATAGGGCGCTTGAATATCGCCCACGGCCCAACTCGAAATCAAACTGTCCTGCCCAAAATAACTATCTTCAATCGTCAAGTCTGCAATCTGACGAATCCCGCGCCGCTTCAACTGCTGCACAATCTCCTTCAACTGCTGATCGCGCAAACTTGGATCGCCTCGTCCGACTAAACGCAACCGCCAGCCATTGGCAGAAGGCATTCCATACACAGATGTGCGAATTCGATAATCAGGGCGCAACTCTTTCAGCGCGATCGCAGTCGTGAACAACTTGATATTAGAAGCGGGAATGAAAAAACGATCGGCATCGTGACGATAAAGCGTTTGACGACCGTCCAATGTCTGAATCATGATGCCAAATCTTGCGCGAGCAAAATCGGGACGACGGACGATCTCATCAACTTTTGATGTCAACTCTTGCGGACAAATTGCCACCCCTTGAGCATTGGCACTCGCCGCAAAAGCTGTCAGACCCAATGAGAACCATCCAAATAGACCAATCAGCGATCGAGGAGAGAAAGCGGTCATGACGATTTTGCAACAACAATTCACAATTAATGTCAGTGAAATCTCCCTTCAGACAGGATGGAAATTTCTCTTTCACAAATAGGATTGAAGCATAATCTTCGGAGACTGATCATTATGGTGCAAGAACGTAATCGTCAACCTCGGAAAGTTCAGGACTCCGACCTCGATCGTCAACCAAGCTCGCAGCCGATTCCCCCGAAGCGATATCAGGATGCTGGCTCACCGATGACCGATATTGCGTCCGGATTAGCCTTGCTGCTGTCAATTATTTCGTTTTTTCTCAGTTGCTATGCTGCGATTCAAGCAGGACGACGCAACATTCCTCCTGCTCAAGCTTCGCCTCAATCCTTTGTCGCACCGTCTCAAGCGGTCAGTCGTCCCGTCTTTCCTCAATTTTCCAAAATCCAGCAGGTCGAACCGGGTCAATTTATTCAACCGACTCAGGATCGTTCCGCTCAAGTTGAGTTGCTCTCGGCGCGGCGCACACTCTCAAATAATCTGACGACGATCCAACTTCGAGTGCATCGGCTCAATCGCCCTGTGACGGGACTCAATGTGATTGACTTGGCAAACACGATCGCGCTCAATTCTCGGACAAATGCGCGATATCCGATCGCTCAGTCTCAAACTCCAAATGACCAGTTTATTATGCTGTCGAGCTTGCGTCCTGGGTCGAGTCTGATGGCTTCGATTACCGTCCGAGTGCCTGAAGATCTCGATCGTATTGATCTCGATGTTCCCAATGTGCAGGTCTTTCGCAATGTGCCGATCTCGATCGGTTAGAGAATGCAATTATCGATCGCCCCGATGCACCAAAGATGTCTAGCGGAGTGCAAAGATTTGAACCTCAGGTAGACATTTTTTTTCTCAGAACGGTTTAGGATCAGAAGGATTCTAGACTAGGACGCATTAATATTATGAGTTCATGGCGCGATCGATTGAATCAATTCACGGGCAAAAGTCGCTTCGTTGTCTGCCGCATTTTTATCCATCTTGCAGGCGATGAAGTTGCTCCATTGTTAGGCGTGCTAAATCAAGCGGGTCGAGATGCGATCGCTTCAGAGGGTGATATTCAGACGCTTGGTGAGGGATTGGTGGAGATCTGTCAGGGTCTGTTGCAGTATCAAACCTATTGGCGATCGGCTGCCAATGAGGGCGATGCGATTTGGGATGAAGGCGAAGCGGGCGATTATGTAAACGAATTATTTACCGATTCGGCTCAGCGCTATCTGAGTGCGCCTGAGCTTGAAAGTGCGGAAACTTCGACCGACGAATTGACGTTACCCGTCACCCAAAATTTGATTGTAATGATTACGATCGCAGCAGAAGGAGAAGTTCCTGAACTGGAGACAGATTTAGCCGATTTGAAGGCACTGCAAGCTGGACTGAAAGCGATCATCAACTTGCACTACCAAGAGCGACTTCGAGCCGTTCAAGTTCATTTCTCTCCCTCTCGTCTGGGTGACGAACTCAGTTCCGATCAGCTTATAGAATTTTTTCCAGAACTGATCCCCCTCTAGAATTAAGTAAGACTCTAGAACTGAAAACACCCATGTTTATCTCTATCAACCTCGCTCGATCGATGATGCGAAAATTCCTTGCTCTCTCTATGTCGGTAGCCTTATGTTGGACTGCGGTTGGCTGTAGCAGTTCTTCTCTCGGTGATCCTCAACGTCCGCAAGATCGCCCTGCGACAGCGACTCGTGCGACTCAAAAGCTGCCCAATGGTCAATTTGGTGTGCAGCAAGCGACCTTTGATGATGGCACAGGCGAATATACAGTCTTGCTCAGAGATACGCCTGCGGGGGTAAATTCTGCGTTTAGAACTGAGAATCTAAAACTGGCGCAGTTGACTCCAGATGAAGTGAAAGCAGGTCAGAAAGCTTATCTCAAGTCTGAGAATGGCGAGGCTTCGCTGCATATTCCTGAAGAGTTCAAAATTGAGTATGTGCATAATGTCACCGAAAATGTGACAGATCCTCAGACGGGTCGGACTGAAACGGTTGTGGTGCGCCAAGAGCCGAATTTCTGGTCGCCGTTCGCGGGGGCTTTAGCGGGTCAAGCGATCGGGAGTTTACTCTTCCGTCCTCAGTACTATGTGCCGCCTTTCTATCAACCGGGTGCGCCTTTAACAGGGTTTGGCGGTTACGGAACTTCTTACGGTCAAGCGGTGAATCGTTACCAAGAGCGCTATCGTTCTGCGCCTGTTGTGGAACGCAATCGGCAAGTCTTTCGTTCTACAGGTCGAATTGGTTCTCCGAGTGTGACGAATCCGCGAGTGCGTCGTCCAGCGATTAACCGGGATCGACCGACTGGATCGGGCTATGGTACAAGTACACTTCGGCGATCGAATCGTTCGACTCCGAGCCGGGTGAATCGTCCGGGTGGATTTGGTAGCGGAACGCGATCGAGATCCTCATTTGGCAGTGGAAGAAGACGTTAAAGATTCAAAAAGCCCTCATATTTGATTTGAGGGCTTCTTTGGATAATTTTGGAAAATGCAGAATGATCTGATGAATATGCGATCGCAAAACAGTCGGTCAATTAAAACTTATTGGAGTGAGACATCAATAGTGGAGGACGCAGACATAAGTAACCCAAAGCACCTAATAAAGGAATCCAAGCGACAACTTGAAATAGCTGAGACTCTGCTATCAATCCCCGTCGTGCCATGTCATCCTGAAGCAAAGTTGGATAGGGAAATAACACGCAGAATAGAAGAAATGCAAGGCTCATTCCATGGACAAATCGATTGGTTAGAAATTCTTGCACAAATCCAGTCCAATCGCCCCAAATCAGCGCGTATCCTACCAAAACTACTGCGCTGATCGTCAGAATTACTCCGGTTTTTTGTGAATCTAGTACTGTTATCCAAGTCCCTTTCTCACCTACAAACGATTGATTCGGCTGACGCAGTGCCAAGTAGGGAATCAGTCCAACAACACCTGTCGCGATCGCTGCTAGTATAAATGCCCAAGCAGGTAAAGACTGCATTCTCCCATCTGGAAAGATCAAGCAGCTATAGATTAGTAACCAAATTCCAACCAAGCTAAACAGTGATACAATCACGGGATTAATTGAGAGCGAGAGTTTAACGGTATCTGCTGCGATCGGCGGTGCAAAGAAAAGCAGATAGATAATAAAACTCGCCCAGATTAGCCAAAGAATTAGCGATCGTGCCATTGTTCAAGCCCCATCTCAATACGCTTGATTGTTGGAGCTAAAAACTGTCAAATCGACCCTCCAAAGATAGATTGAGGTTTTGTTGTGCGATCGCAAACAATCGATTGGGTTTAAAAATCTGCCCACGTGAAGAGGGGATCTTGTTTGAGTGTGAGCCACGATCGAAGTTAGAAAAAATCCTTATTAATAGATTTGAGGGAAAAACTCATGGGATATGTTCTAACAACTGTAGTTACTGCGCTCAGCCTGCTAGTCGTTGATATTGTCTTGCCCGGTGTAAATATTGAAAGCTTTGCAGTCGCGATCATTGCAGGGATCGTGATTGGAATTGTGAATACTTTTGTCAAGCCCATTTTGTCGCTTTTGACTTTGCCCATTAACTTAGTAACCTTGGGATTATTCTCGATCGTGATTAATGGCATCTGTTTTACTTTAGCGGCAGCTTTGGTTCCAGGGTTTCAAGCTCACGGGTTGATTTCGTTTTTAGCGGCTCCATTTATACTCTCGCTTGCTAGTACGTTTTTGACGAAGTACTTTGCAGAGCGCAGTGCTGATTTGAAGACGAGTGTATAGGGGCTAGAACAAAAGTCGCAGCTATCTGCTTTTGTGATTTAGCTCAAAAAAGCCTCTAGCATTAAAGTGCTAGAGGCTTCTTGTTGTTCCAAGTTGAACACTCCTTAACAATAGACTTCTTGCAGATGAGGTTCATATCGTTTGCTGCATTCCCCCACCCGCGCGTAAACGGCGGGCTAGTAGGATAACCCTGCTGAACCAGGCTGAATGCTTCCAGTCCAGTTCAGTGGACTTGATCGAATAGCCCGCCTTCAGGCGCGGGCGGACAGCAACGAGAGCGCAATGAATTTTAATGTGCAAGAGGTCTAATAGAAATTGAGGAGAGAATCTGCCGCAATCACAGAACAATTTTGTATGGAGCTAGTACTTAAAGAGTCCAACGCCCTGCACCTTGTATCCAGTTGGCTCAAGAATTTTTTGCGCGGCTTGTTTTCCTGAGATCGTTGCACCTTCCATACTGTCAATATAGTCCTGCTGCGTATAACTTCCAGCTAAGAAAAAGTTTGCGATCGGCGTTTTCTGCGAAGGACGGTAAGGATCTTTTCCAGGTTCTTCTCGATAGAGCGATTGGGCAAGTTTCACGACATTAAACCAAGTCATCTTCAATTCACGCGAAGAAGGGAAAAGATCATGAATTTGCTTTAGTGCATGTTGAGCAATATCTTCATTACTCATCGGCACAAACGGATCGCCCGGTGTGAGTACGACTTGCATCAGCGACCCTTGACCTTCGCGATAGTAATCTTTAGGACTTGTCAGTGCGAGATCGGCAAAACAAGAAAAGTCCGCATCTGAGCTATACAGTAAGTTATTAATTCCGGCTGAATGATCAACTTGCTTTCTTGCTGCGGCATCCTTCATTTCTGTTACCCAGCCATCGAATCTCATCTGCACGGTCGCAACCGGAACCGCTTCGAGTTTGTAAATGTTGTCGAACTCTTTGATACTGCGCCATTCTTGCGGCAAGAGTCGTTGAATTCCAGGTACATCACAAGCGGCAAGATAGGCATCGGCTGTAATAATCTCTTCAGTTTCACCGTTCGCGATCGCCAATCCTGTGACTTTGATTGCCTGACCTTCACCTTCAAACAAAATCCGTCGCGTTTGTCTGCGGGTATGGAGTTTTGCCCCTCTAGCTTCGAGGTAATCCACGATCGGCTTATGCAAATATTCCGCAGGTGATCCAGAGAGCATGTTCAACTGCGATGCTTCGGTCTTCGTTGCAAACATCAGAAAGATCGTTAACATACAGCGAGCAGAAATATTCTCTGTATCGATAAATCCAAGCGCGAGTGCGATCGGATCCCACATTTTTTTCAAGCTATTCTGAGATCCGCCATGGCTGCGAAACCAATCGGCAAAGCTCACTCCATCCAAAGCGCGAATCATTTTCATCGCGGCATCAAAATTGAGCAAACCCGGAACGATCGGACTCGTCCCAAGCGCGATCGCATTTTGCAATTTATCCTGAACCGTTAGCTGTCCGGTTGTAAAAAATGCCTTCAATCCATGAAACGGCGCACCGACTAAGAAGCGAAAATCGAGTTGTCCAAGTTCACCGCCGCGATTGACAAAGGTATGAACATGCTCTTTTGCGAGGAGTTCGTCATATACGCCCACCTTCTTCATCAAGGCAAACAGATTCGCATAATTGTTGAAGAACACATGCAATCCCATCTCAATGTGATTGCCATCGGCATCGATCCAACTGCCGACTTTTCCGCCCACAAACGATCGTGCTTCAAAGATCTCAACTTCGTGACCCGCATCGACTAATTCCACGGCTGCGGCTAATGCCGCTAATCCTGCCCCAACGATCGCAACACGCATAATCTCACTGACATGACTTCATTAAGAAATTTTAACGCTGTTATGTGATCAAATGTTGAAATTGAGGCATTCTAACGGGGTCGAATTTGTTCTGTTGATGATGCGTAAGATTTTGTCGATCGTGAGTGTTTTAGGCGTTTTAACCAGTTGTACTCCTCTGCCAACAACGATTAGAACCTATGTTTCGCCTCGTCCCGTTGATCCGACTCCTTACGAAAAACAGGGTCTAGTTGCTGTAGAACCGGGTGCGAAGCCTGCTCCTGGCGCTGAGATAAAACTGCCGCCGACTGTGACGGTGAAGCCGGGTCAGAAGCTTTCAGACGAAGAAATCAAACTCCTCCTGGCTGAGGCAGATGATAAAGCGGCGAGTGCTTCTAATCTGTCACGAGTGGCGCAGTCAAAAGATGATTGGAGATTGGTGATCGATCGATGGAAGCTCGCGATCGACATTCTCAAGCCTGCGGCTCAAGTTCCTCGGATTCGCAAGCAGTTGTCTGATTATCAAGCGAATCTAGCTGAGGCACAGGTGCAAGCGAAAACGAATCCGAGACAGATCGAAGCGACTGAGCGATCGACGAGTGATGGCATTCCTCTGACTGTTCAAGCTCCATCACCGTCGCCTTCTGCCTCACCGTCGCCTTCTGCCTCACCGTCGCCTTCTGCCTCACCGTCGCCTTCTCCTTCGCCTTAGAAGTTTTTTGGGAGTTTGGTGTGGATGGTGGATATGTTGCTGAGTGCCAAGAATTTGCGATCGTGACTCAAGGCGGAACTTTAGATGAAGTCATGCAAAATCTGAGTGAGGCGGTTTCGTTATATCTCGAAGATGAAGACTTAGGGATCAGTTGCAAGTTGTCTCTCAGACTATTTCTATACCTGTGAGTGAAGGGTCAAGTGCGAACTTCTATTGAATTGCTTTAGGGTGAGCTAAGGGATTTGCTTGCTAATAAGATTCCAGAATCAGCCTTCTAGCTGCGTTCCTATCTCACCCGCGCGTAAACGGCGGGCTAATGGAGGAAACCCCGCTAAACCGGGCTAAGGCTCTGAGTCCCCTTTAGGGGAGTTGCAGCAATAGCCCGCCGTTCACGCGCGGGCGGATATCAGCGTAGATAGGCTCTCGATTTCAATCTGGGGCGATATAGAACGGAGCGAGTGATCTTCAAATTAATTCAGCCCACCTACTTAGGCAGTTCGATGTTGAGTTTCTTGCCGAGGTCGATCGCTTTATTGGCGAAGTCGGTTGCTTGAGCCACTCCACTTGCGGCGACTCCTGCGGCGGCGACGATCGCCATTAAGCGCTGTTTGAGTTTTTTGGGATTGCGATCGGCTTCGGGTTTTTGGACTTCTGCTTCGATGTCTTCTAGATCGATCAAAATCGCGTCTTGGGTTTCTGTTGGGAAGGTTGCTGCGGTTTCTCGGAGCTTAGTAATGAGGTGTAATAGTTCGGCAGTAGTCGCGTTGTTGATTTGGTTGAAGGTGTTGTTACTGACTTGGTTGTTATCTCCGATCGCTCCTGCCGTTACCGGAGCATTAAAGTTCGTCGAGTCTGCCATGGTTGTATCTCCTATCGTTTGATTCAAGATAGTTTGCTGATTGAATGCTGCTAGAGCGACTTCTTTGATGTCAGCAGCACGGAGGGTTTGAAGTTCGTCGATTTTACCTTGCAGTTTTTGAATTTTGTCTTCGTATGCTTGCTGAAGATCTCGCTCAAATTCTCCTTTGTCTATTTCAACATGCTTAGGAACTTCAAAAGTTACTAGGGCATCATCGCCTTTGCGCTCGACTTTTTGAATGGTGTCGGGGGTGATTTCTGGATGGGCTTGCATGACTTCTGCTAGGGCAAAACGAAAGGCATCATTGTTTTTCATGCCGTCTTTGAGCAGGATTTCGATCAGATCTATTGCTTCTTGGTAGCGTTTTTCAAACTCTCCGGGGGCAAAGATTCGATCGACATCATGCGGACGACGATCGCGGTTTCCTTTTGAGTCAGGATATTCACGATGAAAGATAAAATCGCACTTGACATCTTTGAGAATCGTTGAACGGAGGCTCAAAGCTTCAATACAAGCTCCTGTGAGATTAGCCCCTGTAAAATTAGTCGAAATAGCTTGCACCTCGGTAAGATTGGCGTTTTGTAACTTAGATTCAATCAGGAGCGCTTCACTCAGATCAGCATGTTTCAGGTTTGCTGCGTTGAGATAGGCATTTGTAAAATTAGTCGCGATCGCTTGGGCTTCGGTGAGATTAGCGTTCTGTAAATCAGCTTCTATTAGGATTGCCTCGCTGAGATTAGCGCGTTTTAAGTTCGCTCCATTCAGTTGAAAGTTTTTTAGATTTGCGCCTCGGAGGTTTGCTTTTTCAAAGTGTTGATTGATGCCCTTTCCAGTGGTTAGGAGTTCTCGAACCGTTCGAGTTGAGAGAATTGAGTCAGCGAGTTGAGCGCGGTTCAATTTCTTGGCATCTTTCCAGCACACATGGGTCAGATTGGTTTGCTGCTGACGGCTATGGGCAAAGTTTGTGTTTTTGAGGAGTGCGCCTGAGAAGGTTGCGCCTGAGAGATCTGCACCCTGAAAGTTTGTTCCTCCCCAAGTGCCCAGTGCAATGCCAAAGCTTCGAGCTAAAGCAAATTTTTCATCCTCTTTGGAGACTTGCCAAGCGACATAGAAGCTAAGAAGCGCGGTCAAGACTGCGACTGCGCCTGCGCCTGCGACTGCGCCTGCGCCTGCGCCTGCGCCTGCGCCTGCGACTGCGACTGCGACTGCGACTGCGACTGCGACTGCGCCTGCGCCTGCGACTGCGCCTGCGACTGCGCCTGCGCCTGCGACTGCGACTGCGCCTGCGCCTGCGCCTGCGACTGCGACTGCGACTGCGACTGCGACTGCGACTGCGAATGCGACTGCGACGTAGAGCAGAATTGTGCTAAATGCTTTCGTTGTTAGACCTTGGCGAGCGATCGTAAAGTAAGT
>JALOOO010000128.1 GCA_025454375.1 Leptolyngbya sp. Prado105
TAAAAGCTGTGTATTGCGTTTGCTCGATCCAGTTGGGAGGGATTAACAATGAAACGTTTGATTCGCGTTTTGGCGATGGTGAGTTTGGTGGTGGGCTGTTTGGGCTGGTTTTCTCAAGCGGCAGTCGCAGCAAACTTAGTCGGCACACCAGTATTAGCGGCAGAACTCCGCAATGCTGTGGAAGACAAAATGGCAACTGAGTATGGTAAAAAACTTGACTTGAACAATACGAATGTTCGAGCTTTCCGCCAATTGCCTGGACTCTATCCGACCTTGGCAGGATTAATTGTAAAAAATGCGCCTTACAATTCGGTCAATGATGTTTTGGATATTCCAGGACTCAGTGATCAGCAGAAGCAAGTATTGCAATCGAATTTCGATAACTTTGTTGTTACCGATGTTTCTAAAGAACTCGTTGAAGGGGGCGATCGCTATAACAATGGCATTTATCGCTAATTGACGAGCGAGAAAATTGTAAACTTGACGCTCTCCCCGTTTCTTGGGAGAGCGATTTTTTTAGTTAGGAAGCCTATGTTGCAGTCTGCATATGATGTGCTGGTGGTTGGGGCAGGAGCGGCTGGATTGTATACGGCACTGTGCTTGCCGCCTCAATATCGGGTCGGACTGATTACAAAGGATTCGGTTGCAAAATCGGCGAGTGATTGGGCACAGGGTGGGATTGCAGCAGTTATTGATCCCCAGGATTCGACTGGCTTGCATATTGCAGATACGCTCTCTGCTGGAGCAGGGCTTTGTGATGTCGATGCTGTGAAGTTTCTAGTCGAGAATGCGGCGGACTGTATTCACAATTTAGTGAATTTGGGCGTGGCATTCGATCGACATGATCATCACTTAGCTTTAACCTTAGAAGCGGCTCATTCACGGCGGCGAGTGCTTCATGCGGCAGATACAACGGGTCGAGCAGTTGTGAGTGTCTTGGCAGAACGAGTTTTAGAACGAGAGAATATTCAAACTTTAGATCAAACGTTTGTTTTAGAGATTTGGCGAGATCCGCAGCAGCAGAATCGCGCTCAAGGCGTTTGTTTAATTCACAAGTCTGAGGTGCATTGGATTCGCGCTCAGGCTGTGATCTTGGCGACGGGTGGGGGCGGGCAGGTTTTTGCTCAGACGACGAATCCGGCGGTCAGCACAGGCGATGGGGTGGCGATCGCACATCGGGCTGGAGCAATCCTACGTGATTTAGAATTCGTTCAATTTCACCCGACAGCTTTGACTAAATTAGGTGCGCCGAGATTTTTAATTAGTGAAGCAGTTCGGGGAGAAGGGGCGCATTTAGTCGATCGAACGGGGCATCGATTTGCATTTGATTATCATCCATCAGGGGAGCTTGCGCCTCGTGATGTCGTGAGTCGAGCGATTTTTAATCATATTCAGAACACAGAATCTGATCCTGCAAGTGCGAATGTCTTTTTAGATTTGCGATCGATTCCGGTTGAAACGATTCAGCATCGATTTCCAAATATTATTCAGGTCTGCCAAAGATGGGGAGTGGATGTGTTCAAAGAACCGATCCCAGTAGCTCCGGCTGCTCATTATTGGATGGGTGGAATTGGCGCGGATGTGGAGAATCGGACTTCGATCGAGAATCTCTATGCCGTTGGCGAAACGGCTAGCACGGGAGTCCATGGTGCGAATCGATTAGCCAGTAATTCGCTTTTAGAATGTTTGGTCTTTGGAGCGCAGTTTCGATCGTTGACGTTAGACCCGATTCCATCTGCTGAAATTCAAGCGGTTGAATCGATTGACGTGGATTGGTCTGCAATTGAGCAACTTCGTTCTGCCTTACCTCGGCTCGTTTGGCAGAGTGCAGGAATCTCACGAGAGCAGAAAACTTTAGAAAGCGCGATCGTTCAGGTCGAACTCTGGCAGCAAGAATTTTCGCAGCTTCCATTAAGTCAAGTTTTAATCAATCTTGAACCTGAGAAATCTTTAAAGCTGGAGATTTCTGCCTCAGCTTTGCGAGATTGGGGAGAGTTGTACAACTTACTGGATGTGGCGCATTTGATCCTGAAAAGTGCGTGTCTGAGAACAGAAAGCCGAGGCGGACATTATCGATCGGACTTTCCAAATTCACTAGAGGAGTGGCAAGTGCATACGATCGTGCGAGGCAATGATTGGTCAGTGGCTCCAATTCGTTAAAGGTGAAACAATTGCAGGTAATTCGATAACCACGTCTCGCCCCAAAACAGACTCACCCCTGCACCCAATGCCAAAAACGGTCCAAACGGCATCGCCTGCCGTCGCGCTAATTTCCCAAAGCCGATCGCACAAACTCCCACGATCGCACCCGTCACACACCCCAGAAAACCTGCCAATATCAACAGCTTCCATCCTAACCAAGCGCCCATCATCGCCATCAGCTTTGAGTCCCCTGCACCCATCGCCTGCTGCCCAATCAGCATCGAAGCGACAAATGCGATCGCATCTAGCAGCCAAAGCCCCACAACCGCTCCAAGCACCCCAGTCATAAACTGCTGAATCGCCCCCGTCACTCCGCCTGTCGAGAATCCAACGATCGCTTGAAACACCAACCCCAAAACCAACCCCGATTGCGTCAACGGATTCGGCAAAGTCATCGTATCGAGATCAATCATCGATAACGCCAATAGCCAACTGATAAACGCCCAATACCCAAGCGTCTGTAGAGAAAGCTGAAACCCCGCAAAGACCAGAACAAAAAGTAATCCGGTCACCGCTTCTACAATTGGATATCGAGGAGAAATCTTGCTTTTACAATGTCCACATTTCCCCTGAAGTCGCAGCCAGCCCAATACAGGAATATTCTCGCGCTTCCTGAGGCGAGTCAGACAAACTGGACAGCGAGACGGCGGATAAATCAAAGACAACCCAGCAGGCAATCGGTAGATCACAACGTTGAGAAAACTCCCGATCGACGCACCGATAAAAAAGACAATTAAAAAGATAGGAATCGCAAAAACGTCCATAACCGACGATGAATCATTAGGGCAACTCTCATTTAACTCGATCGAATTTAACTCAGCGCCCTAACTCTCATAATTCTCGTATTTCTACTTGATCAGGTCAAATGGCACAAAACATTCCTGAGGCAACAGAATCGGTTTTCCCGAAAAAATAATCTTGCCGCGATGCGTAATCCGATTAATCGCCACTCCTAAAGGTCGATCAATGTCCGGATGAACCGCAAAATAAGTCTCGTAAATCTGCCGCGCCGATTGAATCAGAGTCGGATCGAGATATGTCAAGTAATCATCCACATCCATTTCTTCAACTTTCGTCAAAACATCCATCTTCAGTCACATAGAGATTGAATGTATACTATGCCAAAACTCGCAACTGGTACAAAAATCAGTAAGATTTCTGGCAAATGTAACGGTCTTCTCACGAAGTTCATTGAAAATAGATTAAATTCACCTAACGGCTAGTGAGTAAACCGATGACAACAGTTTAGAATTCAGAGATACCATTGCCATTCCTGAGCTACTCCAGTGTCAGTTACTCGGTTCCTCCGCAAAAGTGGGTTCATTCGTCGTCAGACTTTCCTCGCTGTGATGGTCTTTCCGGACGAAACCTCTGTGTTTCAAGCCTATCGTCTGCTGCATTATCACGGTATCTCGCCCGAACATCTCGCGATCGTTGGCGCGGGCTACAGCAATCCCGAACATGTCGGCTTGCTCAAACCGATGCAGCTTGCTGTCCGCAAAGCCCGATTTCTCAGCATTATCCTGGGAACGCTGGGTGCAATTGCGGGATTGAGCCTATTTCTCGCCGCACAATTTGGTCTGATCGAGATTACAGAATTACGATCGCCCTTTTTGATCCCAGCCCTCTCAATTGTTAGCGGTTTTTTTGGCGCAGTCATTGGTGCGTTGTTTGGACTGTTTGGGGAAGGGACGACAGCGAGTATTTATCGGCATCATCTTGAGCGCGGGCAGTATTTATTGATGATTGAAGGTTCAGAACGGCTTGTACGCTGGGGACAAGAGATTTTGAGTCACTATTCGACTTCTAGTAGTTTGTATTGATGGTAACAGCGGACGAATTCGATCGAGCAATGATGCAGCGCTGTTTGGAGTTGGCAAGACGTGCCATCGGACGAACTGCGCCAAATCCGATGGTGGGCTGTGTGATTGTGGCAGAGGGCGAGATTGTGGGCGAGGGGTTTCATCCGAAAGCGGGAGAACCTCACGCGGAAGTGTTTGCGCTGAGGCAGGCGAAAGCGCGATCGCGCAATGCCACTTTATATGTAAATTTAGAGCCTTGTAATCATTATGGTCGGACTCCGCCTTGCGCTGAGGCAGTCGTAAAAGCAGGGTTAAAACGAGTCGTCGTCGGTATGGTTGACCCGAATCCAAAAGTAGCGGGCGGCGGAATTGCAACGATTCGCAAGGCTGGAATTGAGGTTGAGATTGGCGTTGAGGAGGCAGCTTGTCAGACGCTGAATGAGGCATTTGTGCATCGAATTCTAAATCGTCGTCCGTTTGGGATTCTCAAATATGCGATGACGTTGGATGGAAAAATTGCGGCAACATCGGGTCATAGTAGTTGGGTGACGGGCGAAATGTCGCGGCGGCGTGTCCATCAATTACGAACTCAATGTGATGCGATCGTGATTGGCGGCAATACCGTTCGTAAAGATAATCCCGAATTGACGACGCATGGACTCTCAGAGCATCAGCCGTTGCGAGTTGTCATGAGTCGCACGTTAGAATTTCCCACGATCGCGAATCTTTGGCAGATGGATATTGCTCCGACTGTGGTATTCACCGGAGAAAATGCAAACTCAGATGTCCAAAAAAAACTGATGCAGCAAGGCGTTGAGGTTGTGAACTTAGAAACAATCACGCCTGCTGCGGTGATGGTAAATCTGTACGATCGAGGGTTGAATACGATTCTCTGGGAATGTGGCGGAAATCTAGCAGCACAGGCAATTCGCCAGGGTTGTGTGCAAAAAGTATGGGCATTTGTTGCGCCAAAGATTATTGGAGGAGAGAATGCGCCAACGCCGATCGCGGAATTAGGACTTGAGAAGATGACCGATGCGATTCGGCTAACGCGGGTAACTTGGAGCGCGATTGAATCGGATTTACTGATTGAAGGCTATCTAGGCTAAGCGTTCGTAGGCTAAATCGCGAATCAAGGCGAGTCGAGAGTAGACGTAATTTGATAGCAGCGAATTCTCTTCTGAATTGAGCGGTTGCTGAGTATTCACCTGGCAGAGAAGAGACTGCACCAAATGAGCATCATCCAGGTTAACCAGATGAGTCGCTTGGGTCGTCTCGACCATTGTCCAGAGTTGACGGATCAAAGAGGGGTTCATAGTGAGAAAGGGTGAGGGTGCTGTTTCCACAATACTGAATCTGCCTAGTCTGGAAGTCGGACATTACAAGCTGAAATAATAGTTATTAAAAGATTATTAAGAGCCTGTAATTGACAGGGCATCGGAAAATAGCATGATTTTCCTTCATCCTTTTTCACGTTAGCGATAGGCTGCCATGGGTTCTTTGATGAAGCGGATGTACAGATGTTTGAAGGTCGATTTGAGAACACGAGGGGCACCGAAATCGATGGGCATCATTTTGTCAGGAAGCTGCCAATCTGAAATCTGTAGATCTACGGGTTGAAGTAGGGGAAAGTCAATCGCATTGAGTTCCGAACATAACCCTAACTGTTGGCTGGCTACAATTGTCGGGACGGTGTTGGGATCGACTTGTAGAATGTCAACGATCGCTCGATCAAGTGCAAATATATCACGCGATGCGCCTAACACGCCTAAATCTTTCGGTTCGCCACCACTGGGTCCATTGCCTTCGTGTCCGATGATGCCATCGACGATCGTTAAATCTGGATCGATGGTTCGGGCGGTTTCAACGAGCATTGTGCCGAAGCGAGATTGGTCTTTTCCGGCTTCCATGTGCCACCAAGCTTTCATCTTGCCCGGAACGCATCCAAAGAGGTTTTTCACGCCCATGGTGACGGTAAGCTGCATGTGAGATTTGACTTTCGGCAGGTTGATGACGACATCTGCCTCGATCGCTTCTTTACACAGCAGGAGATGGTTAAATTCTTCGCTGATCGTTTCGTAGCGTTTGCCTTTGAATTCGACGATCGGGAGATTGAGCGATTCTGTCAGTTCTAGATATCCGCTTGCTTTTGCCACACCTTGAGCGCTGCCAAAGGCGGGACTATCACCTAAGAAGGGGTTGCCGCCTGCTTCTTGTACCATTTTTGCGACGCAGTAGGCGATTTCTGGACGGGTGACGCATTCTTTGCCAGGGCGTGCCCCTGTAAGTAAATTGGGTTTGAGCAGGACGCGATCGCCGGGTTTGACAATGCTGCTGATGCCGCCAAGTGGCTCTAGCAAGGTTTCGAGGGCTGCGCGAAGTTCTGTCAAGTCGTAGGAGGTGGCACGCAGGAGGCTAACGGTTGGTTTCATACACGGAGATCTAGGTTTTTTATCACTTTAAACCGCGATCGTAGAAACTCGCCTGAATTACGTCCGGGTATATTTTACGAGTGGGTTGTGAGCCAGTGGGTGAGATCGTTCAGTTCTGAGAAATCGAGTAAGGCTTCTCCTAGGGTTTCCAGGGTTTCTCCAGAGAGCGATCGAATTTGAGTGCTGGTGTCTAGAGGGAGTTCGCCGAACTTATAGTTGAGAAGTTTGAGAATAATTGAGAGTTTGCCTTCTTGTCTGCCTTCTTGTCTGCCTTCTTGTCTGCCTTCCTGTCTGCCAGCTTCTATTCCTTTAATCTCTCCTTCTTTTAAGATTTCTTGATACCAAGGTGATTCGCGTAGTACTGCCATATCCCACCTCATAATTTGCCGAACGACTTCTGTTCCCAATACAAAGCTAGCAAAGAATCCAAGCAGTGATTCTAATTCTACCAGTTGCTCATCTTGGCGCAGTTGGTTGAGAGCTTGTTGAACAATTCTGGATTCTCCTCCGTTTTTAAGAATGGGAACGAAGGGCAAAAGGGCGTTTAAGGATTGATCGAATACGATCGATGCTTCAACTTCCCACAGATTGATCACATGATAATCTTGTCGAGCTTGTAGTCCGAGGAAGTTGGACGTAAAACAATCTCGAATCGTTGTATTTTTTCTAGGCGGCAGAATGTTGATTAACACGGGATAAACGGGCAGGTTATACTTCTCTTCTGCTAGAGCAGTATATGCGCGCATTCGTTTGGGAGATCTGAGGTCGTATCGCAACTGCAACTCATTCAGAACGAGGAATTCACCGTGTGTTGTGCTGAAAGCTTTGACTAAGACATCATTTTCTCGGCTGAGCCATTGAAATTCTGATCCCAAGATTTCTTGTACGACAACATCAGGTTGTTGTGTGACCCACTGTACCCAAGCGTTTGGGGCGAGACTAATTAGCCGCTTGCCGCCAATATCTGCTTTTTTAACCACGCAGTCTTTCCAATTAAGACCTTTAATATAACATATGTACTATCAAAGATCTTAATCAGATAAAATTTTAGGAAATAGCACGTGATCGCAATTTATTCAGCCTGATTAAAGACAAATTGTGGATTCGTCACGACAGAAACAGCGATCGTTACGTCTCGTTCAAAATATACGTCGGCAAGCCATCAATACTCACCTGATTTTTATCGTGCCAATACTGCCGAATTCCGTCCTCTCCCTTTTTTGCTGCCCAATCAATCAGCGTTTCTCGATCGCTCACATGCTCATACATCGGCACACCAAATCCACAAGAGGTCTGCACCGCTTCAAGTGAAACCTTCACAACTTGCCGCGCCCCTATCATCGGGTCAAAGAGCGAGTAAAAATCCTGCCAATCATGATCTCTCGGACGGATCACACAGCCCGTTCCATAGAGGCGCAAAATCAGCGGCTTGTCCGTGAAACTGCAAAACATAATCGTCATCCGTCCATTTTCAGACAAATGTGCGCTTGCCTCATTGCCGCTGCCTGTGAGATCCAAATAAGCAACTGTTTGCGAATCTAAACATCGAAACGAATTCATTCCTTTTGGAGACAGATTAATTCGTCCTTGAATCGGAGCCGTTGCCGTAAAAAAGATATGCTGCGCTTGAATAAATTGCTGAAGCGATTCAGTCAGTTCCGGGTAAAACTTTGCCATGAAATTAAACGATCGAGGAGCGATTCAAAACTTACCATCTTTTGCAATGAATCGCTCTGTGAATCGTTAATATCCACTAATCTCATGCCCTGTGGCAGTAATTGCCTGTTTGAACGTTTCTTCTGAAGCTTTTGCCTCAACTGTGACGGTTTTTTGCTCCAAATCTATCTCAACTTTTGCATCCGGTTCATGGGTCAAAATCGTCTCTTTAATATCCTCGGCAGCTTTAGCACTATCGAGCGTTGGAACATGTAATTTTAATGCCATCGTAAATTTATAAATCACAACCCCTCAATCATGCGAAAAGCAGCCGATAATTCACCCTTGCTAGAGATAGAGTTTGTTGCAGAATATTTCACTTTCCGGATCAAATTTCACTCATCGCGGATAACAGAATTACTGCTCGGCTGCATAGTTTTCGCGATCGCTCCCTATTTGGCGATCATATTCATTCATCTGGTAATTTTCCTATGACGATTCATCGTGGCATCGTTGCGGCAAGTTTTTTAGCTTTCGCCTGTGCCCTGCCAGTGCAAGCCGCTTCAGATTTATTAACCCGTGGTGAAGTCTACAAACTCACGAACCAAGCCCAATTGCTTCAAAGTAATCGTCCCGCTCGTCCCGCCCGACTCGCTGATGTCTTAGTTCCACAAGATGCGATTAGAACCGCATCAAGATCAAGAGCCGAACTCCTCTTCAACGAAGGCTCTCTTGCCAGAATTGGATCGAATGCAATTTTCCGATTTATTCCCGGAATGCGAGGCTTTCAGTTGCGAAATGGAACCGCCTTGATCATGAGTCCACCGACTACAGTAGCAACGCGGATTGAAACATTAGATGGACAGGCGATCGCAGAATTACCTCCTAGCGCGATCGAGGCTCCGACTAACAGTGAACAGTACCAAGTTCGTAGCTTATCCATGGTGATTCATGTCGATGCCGCCAACAATAAAACTGAATTTTTTAACCTGACCAATAATCCAATTAAAATCTTTGACTCCAAAGGAAATGTCACAATCATCAACGGTGGACAAACCGTGACGGTACAAAATGGTGTGATTGGCAGAGTCAATACCTTTGACTTGAGAAAGTTCTATCAAACCAGTTCGCTCTCAGTTGGTCTAGCTCCGGGACAAGAAAGCTTGATCACTCAAGAGCCTACTAGAGTTCAGGCAACTTTAAACCAGGTGCGAGTTGCAACGATCGCAGCACTGACTCTCCAAACACGACAACTTGAAGGACTTTGCACCCTAAATGCTCGTGGAGGAGCTAGCACGCTCAGCACCAACTGCGTCACAACCGATTCCGACGATCCGCTCAGAGCTTTTCAAGAACGGCGCGACGTTACAACTCCAAATCCCCAACAGCAACCCCCTGGAAATGTTGTTATCCCGACGACTCCACCGACGACCAATCCAAACACCAATCCAAATCGCCCAGCAGGTGTTCCTTTACTTGTTCGCCCCAATTAATTTTGTTCGTCCCAATTCATTCACCTGATAAAACCTAATGCGATACATTCTCGCTGTGCTACCTCTTCTGGCAATGCTAGGAACAATCTCCCCATGTTTTGCCCAACTTGATCCAGTTGCTTCGCCTCTCGATCGCGCTCCTGAAACCGACATTTCACCTCTCGACCCCGAAGATACCCAATCTGAATTAGGAGAGATCGAAATTATTGATCAACCCGTCCAAACTCGTCGCCAACCGGATGTGCAGGTGCTTGTGCGATCGTCGGTTTTCTCTAGCTCGAATATCACAGCACTCGAAGTTCTCAGACAATCCGATACTGTTTTTACGAATACTGCTCATCTACTGATCACACCAAAGCTCGGCGAAAATACTCGATTGATTGCTTCAGCGGGGGGTGGGATTGTTCGATTTGCGTCTGAGGGTGATTCTAACTATAACCTTGAGCAGTACAATGTTGCAGTGCAGCAAAGACTCGCACCAGGGACATTTGGGCAATTCGGCTGGGTACAAGACACCTTGCGTCGTCCAGGAAGTGGGGATTTACTTACGCGAGATAATGCAGTGCAATTAATTGTAGGACGGCAAGATCAGCTAGGAAAGCAACTCCGATTAGATTCGTTTTATGAACTGCGATCGAGCTTTACGAATCCCAATGAAGATAGTCGAATCACCAATACGATCGGCACAAGATTGCGCTATGACATTTCGCCCAAAGTGCAGGGAGCATTAGATTATCGCTTGTCGTTCAAGGATTTTACTCAAGTCGAGCGTTCTGATACCGAACATCAGATTAGTGCGTTAGTGATTTACAACATCAATCCTGATGTATTTTTAGCAGGTTCTGCATCGTATTTATTTGGTCGATCGTCGAATGCTGCTATTGATATCAATAACCTATCATTCGGATTGAGTTTAGGCTTCAATCTGCCGCTTTTCTAGTACATTTCAGCCCTAAGTTGACCGAAGCTGATAGAGTGAGAGATTGGAAACCTTTTTATCACGAACGATCATGAACGCAGACCCCGTAACATTGATGAAACAGCAGGTCGGTTATGCTGCTGCTGCCAAAGTCCAATCAAATTCGATCGTCGGATTGGGGACGGGTTCCACGACTGCTTATGCGATTCAAGCGATCGGAGAACGGCTTCAATCAGGCGATCTGCAAAATATCAAGGGAATCCCGACTTCGTTTCAAGCGATCGTCTTAGCGCGTCAGTATGGCATTCCTTTGGTGAGTTTGGATGAAGTCGAAAAGATTGATATCGCGATCGATGGGGCAGATGAAGTTGATCCGCAAAAGAATCTCATCAAAGGCGGCGGGGCAGCGCATACCCAGGAGAAAATTGTCGATAGCTTAGCAGATCAGTTCATTGTGGTCGTCGATAGTGGCAAGTTAGTGGATCACTTGGGTTCAACATTCTTGCTTCCGGTTGAAGTTTTGCCGATGGCAGTCACTCCTGTCATGAGAGCGATCGAGAAGCTTGGCGGGAAGCCTCAGTTACGCATGGGGGTGAAAAAAGCGGGTCCAGTTGTTACGGATCAGGGCAATTTGGTTGTGGATGTGAAGTTCGATCGCATTGATCATCCCAGCGAGTTAGAGAAGACCTTGAATAATCTCCCCGGTGTTCTAGAAAACGGCTTATTTGTCGGTGTTGCGGACATCATCATGGTGGGTGAGGTCAAAGAGGGTCAACCGAGTGTGAGAGAGTTCTGATGTAATCTTCAAACCTCTTGTGAGGTTAGGTTTCGGCTGCGCTCAACCCGCAGAGAGATCGAGCGCAGTCGAAATAATGTGGTAATTTAGCACAGTAATGCGATCGGGAAATGCTTGAGCAGATCTTTGATCTGTAAAGACTGTCCAACATGATCGATCTCTGAAAGTAAATCTCTCCAGTTTGATCCCGGAAGTACGATCGCAGTATCTTCCCAGACTTCACCTAGGGGCAATTGCTCTACCTCAATCAAACGAGTAAAGAACCGAGGCGCAATCGTCACGATCGTGCGGTCTGCATCCTTCCGCGCAAAAGCAATGATGTGATGCTTAAATTGACCTGTTACTTCCAGCGGAATGTAGTCCCCTTTAAGAAAAGTAGAGGAATACTGATTACGAAGCTTTAGAACTTGATGGATGATAAATTGCTTGATCTGTCCAGTTTGACGAGTGGCTAGTAACTTCTCAAGCAGAGCAATTCGATCCGTTGAAGCTTGAATCTCATCTAAGAAATCTTCTCGCAGCTTAAAGTCAACCGGGCGACGATTATCTGGATCAACTAAGCTCAAATCCCACAGTTCCGACCCCTGATAGAGATCAGGAATTCCAGGAGAAGTCAACTTAATCAAGGTTTGAGACAGTGAAGTCAATAGCCCGTAGTGCGCGATTTTCTGCTGAAAAGGTAGGAATTGAGTCAGAAAGCGATCGCACTTCAAAATTGCTTTGACAAAGTTCGAGCAAGCTTCTTCGTAAGCTTCATTCGGGCGTAGCCAAGCAGTATGGACTTTTGCTTCTCGAATCGATTTGATCGCACATTGTTCAATACGATCGCAAAAGCCATCCATCTCGCGCTCTTGGAACGGATAAGCACCTAGCAGGGTTTGATAAAACGCATATTCATCATTTGCTGAAGGCATGATTCCGCGTTTGCTACGAACTTTGTATTCGGCATTGATATCGCGCCATTGCTTTAACTGAACTTGCCACTCATCTGGAATTTCTGACAGCACATTAATCCTAGCTCGTACATCTTCGCCCCGCTTTGTATCATGGGTCGAACTCGCATTCATTGCAGTATGCCAATGCTGCTGACGATACTGATTGAACTGATGAAATTCCTCAGCACTGATCCCAAACCGCGCTGGATCACCACCGACTTCATTGAGTGAAATCAAGCGATTGTAGACGTAGAATGCAGTGTCTTCGACTCCTTTTGCCATCAATGGCCCGGTGTACTGCTGCACTCGCATGGCAAAGTAAAGCCACTTATCTTTGTCTGCTTGAATCAATGAATCGTCATAGTCTAGTAACAATACTTTTTCGAGCAGGTCTAGCTCTTTTTGAGAAAAGGGTGCATTTTCTCGTGCAATATTGATAGCGGTTTCGATATAAGCTCGATCGCTTTCTGAAACGCCAGCTTCTGTAACGTAAGTCCGGTAAATCGAAAATTGAGTGAGAACCTCAGCGATCGCTCTTTTTAGTCCATTGATTGTAAAGTCATTTCCATAGCGGTCTTTGAGCGAAATGTCTTTGAGCAGCGCGGCTAAATTATCGAGATCGCCTGCTAGGTTTTTGTCGAGAATCAACTGTTTTTTCTCGACTGCAATCTGCTCAAAATCTACAGGTCGATCTTGAATGGTTTGGTAGATTTCATTAAAGCGATTCTCATTCTGATAGTTGCAAAAAACGCTATTGAGATAATTTAGATAGTCGTAGCCTGATGTTCCTTGAATCTTCCAATCTTTTGGTAGGTCTTCTCCAGGCTGCAAGATTTTTTCTGCAACAATGTAAGTATCTGGATTCTTTTCTTGTAATCGGTCTAGATACTGTTTTGGATGATAGAGTCCGTCGATGTGATCGATTCGTAATCCTGTAAATTGACCTTTTTCTATAAGTTGACTAATAAAATCATGCGTGCTATTAAATACTTTTAAATCTTCGACTTTTACAGAGATTAATTCATTCACTGTAAAAAATCTTCGATAGTTAATTTCTTCGGCTCCAACTTTCCAATAAGACAGGCGAAAGAATTGCTCAGATAGAAGTTTATCTAAAAGGTCAACACTTCGAGGATTGCCCGCTTCTCCGTTGAAAAATCGAATATTTTCATCAATGAAAGCTTTGACTTCTGAGTTGCTTTCATACAATTCCCAAAGCATTCCTTTGACAAATTCAGATTGATCCTGTCGCTGTTTTCCACCCGATTCAGTCGGCAAACTTCTGAGAACAAAGAGAATTGCTAGAAGTTTGACAAAATCGGGATGTCTTCTGCCTATAGACTTTGCAAGTTTGCCCAAATCATTAATAATAAAAATGGAATAAGATTCGAGCTTTAGAGGAATTTTTAGACTGTAATAATTCACAGTCAAGCCATTATGATCATACTGAATCTGAATATCACCATTTTCTAAACAAGACCCATAAAAATCGCCTAGCAAAGGAGCGAGAATCGGCTCTTGACGACTTCCAAAAGGTGAATTCCAGGCAAGATCAAAGTACTGGGTATAGTCTGAATCTAATCCATTCTCTAATACGTCCATGAGGTAGAGGTTATCTGCATCATAGGACATATGATTTGGCACAATATCTTGCAGCCATCCTAGTTTGTAAGACTGTAGCTTTGAAACGAGTTGATCAAAGCTAGATTGTCCTCCAAGTTCAGGATTGATCTGGGTTGGATCGACGACATCGTATCCGTGAGTACTGCCTGCTTTTGCTTTGAAAATTGGCGAAGCGTAAAGGTCTGAAATGCCTAGTTTTGCTAGATATCCTACAATTTTCTCAGCCGATTCAAAGGGAAATTCTGAACTAAATTGGATTCGATAGGTTGAGTGAGGAATTCGCATATAACTATCCGGTTTGAAGTGTAAGATTCGGAGTTGCGCCCTAGCTCCCAAGTTTGGGGACAAGATTCTTCGCCTTGAGAATTAGGGGGCTGTGGCAATGTGCAACTGTGCAGTTTACGACGGCTCTAGTACCGCTCATACACCAGAAAGCTCTGCGATCGCACTTTCCCCTCCTCACCTTGCTGTCCTTTGTCTGGCGCAAGCGAACCCTCTCCCTGCCATTCTTGATCCGCCGAATTGAGCAAAATTCGCCACTGTCCGACCGGAAACTCAAACGTCTGCTCCTGCTGATGAAAGTTGAAGATACAAATCAAATCTTGCCGCTCTAGCCACACGAGCTTTTTTTCCTCCTCGGCGCAAGCTGCAACTGAAGCTCGATCGCGATTGACGAGGGAGGGATGCGACGATCGTAGGTTCAACAATCGCCGATAAAAATTCCAAAGGACTTGATGCTTTCCTGTCTGATGTCGCTCCCACTGCAACTGACAAGCTCGAAATGTTTCGGGAGATTCTGGGTCGGGTGGCTCGCCTTCAAAGTGAAATGCCTCGAATTCTGCTTTTCTACCTTGCCGAACTGCTCGGATTAGCTCTGGATCACTATGACTGACAAAGTAAGTAAAGGGAGCTTCCTCACCATATTCTTCACCCATGAAGAGTAATGGAATGTAAGGTGAAAGTAAGACTGCTCCAGCCGCAAGCTTTAAGCCTTCAAATGAAATCAATTGAGACAGTCGCTCTCCTTTCATCTGATTGCCAATCTGATCATGATTTTGAATGCAGACGACAAATTGCGTCATTGGACAGTCGATCGCAGGCGCACCGTGAAATCTCGATCGATGAGGTGCATACTTCCAGTCGTATACGAATGTGTCTCGATAAGCTTTGGCTAAGTCCTCGCAAGTACCAAAATCTTGATAGTAACCAATGTTCGCTCCGGTGAGTAAGGCATGGAGAGAATGGTGAAAATCATCGCTCCACTGGGCATCTAGACCGTATCCATTCGCGCGTTTAGGGCGAATGAGCTTCACGTCGTTTAAATCACTTTCAGCGATTAGATATAACTTGCGCTGCTGCTGTATTGACAGTTCATCGACTCGATCGACAAGCTCTGCTAGAAAGTGTTTTGCGCCCAAATCATAAATCGCTTGGACTGCATCTAATCTCAACGCATCAATATGAAACTCCCTCATCCAGTACAGCGCATTCTCTAGAAAATAGTTCCGAACACAGTGACTATAAGCACTATCAAAGTTAATTGCTTCGCCCCAAGGTGTTTTATACGTCTCGGTAAAGTAATATCCAAACTGGTGAATATAGGTTCCTTCAGGTCC
>JALOOO010000346.1 GCA_025454375.1 Leptolyngbya sp. Prado105
AAAATTCAAGATTTAAGATTCAAAATTTAAGATTGGTTTTGAATCTTATAATCTTAAATCTTAAATCTTAAATGAGCTTTAATCGTAGAAGTTGTCAAATTACACAAGGTTTTGAGCGTTCACCGAATCGCGCGATGTTGCGGGCGGTTGGATTCACGGACGAGGATTTTGTCAAACCGATTATCGGCGTGGCGAATGGTTACAGCACGATTACGCCGTGCAATGCCGGGATTCAGTCGTTGGCTGACCGTGCAATTTCTGCTTTGCAAGAAAGCGGAACGATGCCGCAAGTCTTTGGGACGATTACAATTAGCGACGGGATTTCCATGGGAACGGAGGGAATGAAGTATTCTCTCGTCTCGCGCGATGTGATTGCAGATTCGATCGAGACGGCTTGCACGGGTCAAAGTATGGATGGAGTCCTCGCGATCGGCGGCTGTGATAAAAATATGCCGGGAGCCATGATTGCGATGGCGCGGATGAATATTCCGGCCGTGTTTGTCTATGGGGGCACGATTAAGCCGGGACATTTAGAAGGGCAAGATTTGACGGTTGTTAGCTCGTTTGAAGCAGTCGGACAGTACAGCGCAGGCAGAATTAATGAAGCGATGCTCTATGCGGTCGAGCGCAGTGCCTGTCCGGGTGCGGGTTCCTGCGGTGGAATGTTTACTGCCAATACGATGTCTTCTGCTTTTGAAGCGATGGGCATGAGTTTGATGTATTCCTCTACAATGTCGGCAGTTGATCCTGAGAAAGCAGAAAATACGGCACTGGCTGGAAAAGTTTTAGTTGAAGCGATTCGCAAGCAAATTTTGCCGCGTGACATCATTACTCGCAAGTCGATCGAGAATGCGATTTCAGTGATTATGGCAGTCGGTGGATCGACGAATGCAGTCTTGCACTTTTTAGCGATCGCGCATTCTGCTGGAGTGGAATGGACGATCGATGATTTTGAAAGAATTCGCGCAAAGGTTCCGGTTCTCTGTGATCTCAAGCCTTCGGGGCGCTATGTGGCAACAGATTTGCATAAAGCCGGGGGCATTCCGCAAGTGATGAAGATGTTACTCGCGCATGGATTGCTGCATGGCGATTGTTTGACTGTGACTGGAGAAACGATCGCAGAACGCCTCAAAGATATTCCAGAAGAACCGCGTGCGGATCAAGATGTGATTCGTCCCTGGGATCGACCGATGTATGCGACGGGGCACTTAGCAATTCTCAAAGGCAACCTAGCAACGGAAGGATCAGTTGCGAAGATCACAGGGGTGAAGAATCCGAAGATTACCGGACCTGCTCGTGTGTTTGAATCTGAGGAAGCATGTTTGACGGCAATCTTAGCAAACCAGATCAATCCAGGGGATGTGCTAGTCATTCGGTACGAAGGCCCAAAGGGCGGTCCTGGAATGCGCGAGATGCTGGCTCCGACTTCTGCCATTATTGGGGCAGGATTAGGGGATTCGGTCGGACTGATTACCGATGGGCGGTTTTCGGGTGGAACCTACGGGATGGTGGTCGGTCACGTTGCACCAGAAGCGTTTGTTGGAGGGACGATCGCATTGGTCAAGGAAGGGGATGAGATTACGATTGATGCGCCTGCTCGGTTACTTCAGTTGAATGTTTCTGAGGAGGAGCTAGCAACTCGTCGCGCAGCTTGGAAACCTCCTGCACCAAGATATACAAAGGGAGTACTAGCAAAATATGCCAAGTTAGTGTCTTCTAGTAGTTTGGGAGCAGTAACCGATCTAGAATTGGGCTAGTGCGCCGTCTTCTTGAGAGAGATCAGGGATTTGCTCACGAATAACATCCTGCTGCTTCGATTGGGACTTTATTCGTGAGCAAATCCCTTAGCGCTATTTGGGGGCATGAGAACCTAAAGCGATAAAATCAACCTTGAGAACTGAAGAAGATTTACGATCGCCACTCTGGGAAACTCTGGCTATGATAATCAAGTTAGACGTGGAGATTTCCCGATGCGCGATCGAATTGAGCAACTCACCCAACATTTAGCAACCGCGATCGTCGGCAAACAAGACGCGATTCGACTCGTTCTAGTTGCGCTGCTTTCAGGAGGTCATGCGCTGCTTGAAGATGTTCCTGGGGTCGGAAAAACCCTGCTGGCAAAGTCCCTTGCGAAATCAATTCAGGGACGATTCCAACGCTTACAATGCACACCCGATTTACTCCCAACCGATGTCACTGGCACGAATATTTGGAATCCGCGCACCGGTGAGTTTGAATTTATGGCAGGACCAATTTTTGCCAATGTCTTGCTTGCAGATGAAATTAATCGCGCGACTCCCAGAACTCAGGCAGCATTGCTCGAAGTCATGGAAGAACACCAAGTCACGATCGATGGCAACTCTCGCAAAGTTCCAGAACCGTTCTTCGTGATTGCGACCCAGAACCCCGTGGAATACCAGGGCACATTTCCACTGCCTGAAGCTCAAATGGATCGCTTCGCATTATCGCTCTCCCTTGGCTATCCAACCGAAGCCGAAGAGTTAAAAATGCTAGAACGGTTGCAATCAGGTCAACGCATGGAAGAACTGCCGCCCTGCATTACGCTAGACGAAATTCGAGCATTGCAAAAACAATGTTCTCAAGTAAGAGTCGAGTCTTCGCTTCAGCAGTATTTGTTGAGTATTGTGCGATCGACACGACACGATGAAGAAATTCTCCTAGGAGTCAGTCCACGCGGAACGGTTGCCCTTCAGAAAGCGATTCAAGCCTTTGCATTTCTTGAAGGTCGAGATTATGCGATTCCAGATGATGTCAAAGCCATTGCACCGCATGTTTTAGCCCACCGCATGATTGCGGCAAGCGGCAGACGAACGCATGACATTGTGGCTCGATTATTGAAGTCGATCTCCATTGGATAAACTATTAGATAAAACAGCATGTCCCTCACCGATTTCTAGCACCAAATCTGCACTCTGAAGCATGGGTGTGATCAATAGCTCAGGGTGCAGTGCGTTCCAGAAATACTCAACAAACTGATCAATCTCCGCATCGCTCATTCCAGGCTTACCTTGGGCGATCATTTTATGCTCAGCTTGTTTGCGCCATTGTTTACTAAGCTGGTAATCCTGGATGTGTAGCACAATCAATCGATCGAGCAATTCCCATAGCGGAACATAGCGCTGCAATTGCTGATTCATATCTTTCGCAAATTGTGGATCTCTGACCTTCTCAAACTCAGAAACAATCGGACGCACTCCAACCAACCAGCCTTCAAATAAAATAATATCTGCCTGCTCAATGATTTCTGGTGCTGTACGATCGCCTTCTCCTCCATGCAGCGACTTATCAAACCTTGGCAGCTCGATCGGGAAATTCCCGGCTCGAAATTGCTGCAAAATATCAATTCCTAATGGCACATCATGCGTGCCCGGTGGACCTCGACGCACGATGCGCGGATCACGATTTCGCAAGGTCACTCGATCGACATAAGGTAAATACAAATCATCGATCGACCAACTGACCGTTGAGTAGCCCAGCCGATTGAGCAATAGAGTTAGCACTTTTGTTAAAGTTGTTTTGCCAGTGCCTTGTCCGCCGAGAAAGCCTTGCACGAAACAACGAGTCTGAGCATTACGCCAGCTTGCAATCTTAAATGCTAGAGGTAACCATACATTCTCAATGGTTTCTTGATCCGGGATCAGGTCGAGATCTGTACAGAGATTCGCGATCGCAGTTTCATTTTCTTTGAGAAACTGCGATCGCGCTTTTTCAGAAACATCATCAATATCCATAAAATCAAACACTGGGCGTGATTCTATTATTGATCAAAAAAAACCGAGAGCTAGATACCCCCGGTGCACAACCCCTGAAATCAAAATCTAAAGCGCGAAATTACATCGCTGCGGCTTTCTTCTGTACTTCACTCTTCTTCGCCTTAAACTGAGTTGCAAGACTTTCTAGCTCAGCGCTACTGAAGTTATCACGCAAAGCAGCAAAGAAAGTACTTTCCTCTTGGCGAATGTGATCCATAATTTCGTCCATCAAGCGATTCAACGAAGACATGAACTGATCCGACATCACATCCATTTTCTCCATTGCATCAAGTGCTGGGAACCAAGAATTTTGCTCATCATAGAGTTCTTGTAAATCGCTCTCAGCGTACTTTCCTCGCACTGCCGGATAAGCAATCTCGTTCTCCGCGATCGCGTGGGCACGCAAGTCACCCGACATTTGAGTGAAGAACTCTTTGCGCTTCATCGGATCTTGAGTTCCTTTAATTTCAGCAAACAGAACATTCACTTTTTGGTGATCCATCCGAATCACATCTTGAATATTCATATCAGACTTACCTGTGGTCTGAGTG
>JALOOO010000129.1 GCA_025454375.1 Leptolyngbya sp. Prado105
ACGCCTGCGGGTCAAGAAGCCCATGAAGACGATCGCCTAATTCGCCGAACTGCACTAATGTACAAAATTCCAATGATTACGACGATCGCAGGCGCAAAAGCAACTGCCGCCGCAATTCGCTCAATGCAGGCTGAAACCTTGACCGTGACAGCATTGCAGGACTATCTGAAGCAATAAGCCGGGATTGGGAGATTGCTTTTCACAGGCGATCTCCTGCTCAATGGCTCAAATCTTCCGCCAAAAGATAGATGTTCATTTTAGGCGCGATCGCGTATGCCTATAGAACGATTTAGGGTAGACCGAGACACAAATCGAACTGAAATCGTGCTTCAGTCATTCAATATGTTACTTAATATTATTTAAAGATTTCCTCAGTTAGCCTGTCACACTTGATCGAGGATAGAAACCTTGTTAAGCACTCCAGTTCTGTCTCACATAAGACATTCAGAAAAAAACTTTCTGATACCGTATTGGCTAAGGCAAAGAAGCGCCCTCATAGACTCTCATCTAATCCCACCTTAGGCGGATTTGTTTCTCAGAAACTTTACAAACCTTAACCGAATAAGCGATAATTTTAGCAACATTATTGATGAGAGCAAATTACGTCAAAGTCGCAAGTAGCACATAAGGCTTACGGATTTTCGCGACACTTCTAGTACATAGAGAGGTGACCGCTCTTGTTTCTTCGCAACATTCATTTGCTTGTCCTTTATTTCAACTCACCTTGATTCTGAGTTTGGCGTAATCAATCGCCCACATTTTCTTTTCACTCACACCCACGCTGATCCTCTGCTATGAAAACTGCTCAGACTCCTACTGATTCTGTCCGTGCTTATCTCCGTGAAATTGGTCGTGTCCCGTTATTGACGCACGAGCAAGAAGTGCTTTATGGAAAACAAGTGCAGCGATTGGCGATCGCGAATGCGACCAAAGCGGCTCTGGTTGAAAAATTGGGAATAGAGCCAGACGATTCGACTTGGGCGGAGGCGGCTGAAGTCTCAGAAACCGAGTTGCGGCAAATCCTGGCAGAAGGAGAACTGGCAAAGCGCCGCATGGTTGAAGCGAATTTGCGTCTCGTCGTTTCAGTTGCAAAAAAATACACCAAGCGCAATGTCGAGTTGATGGATCTCATCCAAGAAGGCACGATCGGGATGCAGCGCGGGGTGGAAAAATTTGATCCGACAAAAGGCTATCGATTCTCGACTTATGCTTACTGGTGGATTCGGCAGGCAATTACAAGAGCGATCGCAGAAAAAGGTCGCACCATTCGCTTACCGATTCACATTACCGAGAAGCTCAATAAGATTAAGAAAGCGCAACGCAGCCTATCTCAACAATTAGGACGTGCTGCAACCCTAGGTGAATTAGCGACCGAATTAGAATTACCGATCGCACAAATTCGCGATTACTTAGAGCGAGCCAGAGTGCCGCTATCGTTAGATTTACGAGTAGGGGACAATCAAGATACCGAATTAGGCGAATTGCTTGAAGATCCAGGCGTTTCTCCAGAAGAATTCACAGCGCAAACCTCACTCAAGTTAGATTTGGATGCGTTGATGGCAGATTTGACCCCTCAACAGCGTGAAGTATTAGCGTTACGGTTTGGCTTAGAAGACGGCAAAGCCTTGACGTTAGCCAAAATTGGCGATCGATTAAACATCAGTCGAGAGCGTGTGCGTCAAATCGAACGCGAAGCCTTAACGAAATTGCGAAAGCGCAAAGGCGACATGGGCGAATACTTAGCCTCGTAAAAACCCGACAAATTATAGATATGGTAGAGACGCAATGAACTGCGTCTCTGCTATGGTTTGCGCGATCGACTTGATGCACCCAATTCGACGAAAAATTCGCACGGGGATGCAAAAATCATTCATTCATTTCTCGATACGTCGCCACAGCCGACGGCGAAACCCGATTGAGATATCGGAAAATCCAATACTTAAAGATCGTGTCAAGAATCACTGGAAACGTCGCAATAAACAAGAAAATAAAATCGCGATTTGCAGGCAAACCGAAATGCTTGGAGATACTTTCAAGAATAATCTCCCAGCCATGCGGAGAGTGGAACCCCACAAACACATCCGTAAACAGAATAATAATAAACGCCTTCGCACTATCGCTTAAACCATAAACAGTTTCATCCATAAATGATTTAAGAATCTCGATCTCCCGTTTACCATTGAGCAAAATCATGACAAACGCGATCGTACCTGCAATATCAGCCACCCAATTCTTAATCGAATTTGCACTTTGGTTAGAAAAACTCGCTGCAATCTCAGTCGCTTTCTCACGCACTCGAACTTCCACGTCTGCCGATCGCTCTTTTACTTTTGCTTCAAGTTCTTCAGCAGGCAAAACATTTCGCTCTAACGTCTCTTTAATCAAATTTTCAAACTTGAGGCGTTCCTCAAATCCCTGCAATTCTCGCAACGCTTCTTCTGCCATTTCGCTATTGAGAAAAATGCGATCGGGATTCTCAACTTTGAACTGATGCGTAATCCAAGCGCCCGGAATTAAATAATTTGACAAGGCAACATTGCGAACCCCCTGCTGCACCAGCAAAGGAACCAAAATCAGAATCAAAATAAATCGAACTGCAAGTAAGGTTTTAACTTTTGAAACGCGATAACTTTGCAGTACTTCGACTTCAGATTTGGGATTAAGATCGCGTCTGAGACGATTTAACGTCGTCAGAATCGATCGCGGAAGTAACCCGGTTTTGTCAGAAAGACTTTCAAAATCCTCACTCGATTCGGCTGTCGTCGCAGCTTTTTGCGTCTCCGAGGAGGTTAAATTGTTTTCAGAAGTCTTTTTATCAGGTTTACTTTTTCGCTCTGGGCTACCATTGACCTCGACGGGGAGCATTGCAGGCGAAACGGCTTCCAAGGTAAGCTGCTCCTCTGCATATCGCATTAATACTTCGTCAATAAATCGCAGCTTTTCGAGCGTGATTGCAGGCTGATCTCGAACTGCTGGAACAAATCGATCAGAACCGACTGAAGTTGTTTCGATCGTCTTCAAAGTCTCCACTGTTTTATTGGGATTTGTAAGCGCTAAAGCAGAGCGACTCCGCTTAAATTCAGTTAATCGCATCCGAATCGTGCGGAGATATTTCTGCAAATCGCTTTCAAAATACGCAAACGCGCTGCCTCGCAGTTGAGTCGATTGAGGTGAAATCTTCTGAGCGCCAAAATGCTCATCCTCGATCGCTTTAATTTTAAGAGCCGCATCATACGCTTGATTTAGCGCTCGATTTGGAGTTTCGAGATACCACTGTTCGGCACGCCGCATATAGTTTCTCAATTGCGAAAACAGCGAATTATTGTTCATAGCTCCAGACGTGGCGAATGCAAAATCAAGGCTGAGGATCAACTGCGGGAAACCGCTCTATTCTAGAACTGGTTTTTTCAAAAGGTCTAGGATAGACAGGACTTCTTTATCTCTTTTTGCGGAATACCCCGTCCGTCTACACGGCGGGGATGGATAGCAACGACGCTACCGCGTCAATCTCTCAGTGACACAAACTGAGAAGATATCAATACATCTTATGCCGCTTTTGTTAGCATAAGATGTATCGTGATTGGGTCGAAATCATGCTTGTTTTGGAGTTCAAAATATACGGGAAATCAAGTCAATTCAAAGCGGTAAACGAAGCAATTCGCACCGCCCAATTCATCCGCAATCGCTGCATTCGTTTTTGGATGGATAACAGCAAAGTTAACAAATACGACTTAAACAAGTACTGTGCTGTGTTGGCAAAACAGTTCCCGTTTGCAAACGAACTCAATAGCATGGCAAGACAAGCTAGTGCGGAACGAGCTTGGTCATCGATCAATCGATTCTTTGACAACTGCAAGAAAGGCATTCCTGGTAAAAAGGGATTTCCACAGTTCCAGAAAGATTGTCGCTCTGTCGAGTACAAGACATCTGGATGGAAGTTGGCAGCCGATAAGAAATCCATCACGTTCACCGACAAGAAAAACATTGGACGCTTGAAACTGAAAGGAACGCGGGATCTAAACTTCTACTCAATCGACCAGATCAAACGGGTGAGATTGATTCGTCGTGCGGATGGCGTGTCTGTTCAGTTCTGCGTGGATGTGGATCGTTCAGAGTCGCTAGAATCATCAGGAAACACCATTGGATTAGATGTGGGCTTGAAAGAGTACTACACCGATTCCGAAGGTGTGATGATTGAGAACCCTAAGTTTCTTCGTAAAGGTGAAAAAGTTCTCAAGCGTTCTCAGAAGCGAGTTTCTCGCAAGGTGAAAGGATCGAATAACAGACGAAAAGCAAGACAGATTCTAGGGTTACGCCATCTCAAAATAAGTAGGCAACGTAAAGATCATGCCGTTAAGCTGGCACGATGCGTAGTCACATCCAACGATATTGTCGCCTACGAAGACTTGAGAATCAAAAACATGGCGAAGAATCATTGTCTTGCCAAGTCGATTAACGATGCTTCTTGGTATCAGTTCCGAGTCTGGATTGAATACTTCGGAAAAGTGTTTGGGAGAATCACGATCTCCGTGAATCCCCAATACACTAGCCAAGAATGCTCTAGCTGCGGAGAAGTGGTCAAAAAAGCTTTGAGTACACGCACTCATGTCTGTAAGTGTGGGTGTGTATTGGATAGAGATCACAACGCAGCTAGAAACATCCTCAGTCGGGGATTGGGTACGGTAGGGCATATCGGAACCTTTGGTCTTGAGCCAAGCAACGCTTTGGGAGAAGACACCGCTACTCATGCTGGGGCAACCCTGCTTGAGCAAGTGACTTCGTAGAGCCAAGAATCCCCATCCGCCTATGCGGTGGGGAGTGTCAAGATGAAGAAAGTTGATCCTAACAAATTGCATTGAGGCGATTCCGTGCAGAAGCAGATAGTTCAGCCTATTTGGATTACAGGCGCAACTCGCAGCGGCAAAAGTGCGCGATTGGTGGCGCAAGCCTGCGAGTGGATGCGGATTCAGAAATCTGGAATTTTGGTGCTGGCGGCGATCGGGGACAATCGTATGGGATTAAGCGATCGCTTAACCGAAGCTACTCAAGGAAAAATCCCATTTCGCGCTACGACTCCGCTGGGATTTTTTGAAGATGAAGTCACGCTGTTTTGGGCATTGCTCGTGCAACAGTTGGATCTAAAAGCTCAGTTCCCAGTTCGGCTACGTCCTGAGAATGAGCAAGAGCTAGCAACCCGACTCTGGCGCGTAGAGTTAGATAGCGCGATTGCCCAGACTGGAATTTCTGAAGCTCGATTAGTCAGACGAGTTTTAGACTTGATGCAGCTTGGGGCATTGAGTGGATTGTCGATCGACGAAATTCCAGCCTTGCTTAACCAGGGCTTACTAAAAAATGAAGGTCAGATCGTAGAACTTGCTCTATTGCCAGAAACAATTGGGGAAATGATGCAGCGTTGGCGATCGTGGTGTTTGCGACGGGGGCTATTAACTTACAGTTTGATTACTGATTTGTATGGGAGATATTTACTCACTCATTCAACTTATCAGCAGCATTTGTTAGAACGCTATCAAGCTGTGATCGCGGATGATGTCGATGAATATCCTGCCATGGCGAGATCGTTGTTTAACTTTTTGATCGATCATCAAGTTTCTTGTGCGTTTAGTTTTAATCCGAATGGAGCCGTTCGATTGGGTCTAGGAGCCGATCCGGATTACCTAGCAGAATTGAGCGATCGATGCAGAATTGTAGAATTAAACGATCGCACCAATCCTTGTTTGATGGATGAATTAGGCGAATCAATTTTAGAACTGGTGAGTGATCCGGTTTTCTTTGCAAGCTTGCCCGACTCGATTCAAACCATTCAAACGACGACTCAAGCTCAGTTGATTCGCCAGACGGCTGAAGTGATCCTCAAAGGCGTTCAATCCGGGCAGGTCGAACCGCGCGAAATTGCCATAATTGGACCTGGGATTGATCCAATTTCTCGCTATGCTTTACGAGAGATTTTAACGCGCCAGAACATTGCGATCGAATTTCTCAATGATCAGCGACCCCTAGCAAGCAATCCAATTGTGCGATCGCTCCTGACTTTACTAACACTCATCTATCCAGGGTTAGGACGATCTGTCAATCGAGATGCGATCGCTGAAATGTTAGTGATTTTCAGCCAAAAAACTGAATCGTCTCCAACTTACAGCATTGATCCAGTGCGGGCAGGTTTACTTGCTGACCATTGCTTCGAGCCTCATCCAGAACAACCGCGTCTACTTCCAGCCAATACTTTTCCACGCTGGGATCGTTTGGGATATCAAGCTTCTCAGACCTATGAGAGCCTGGTAAAATGGATCGAATCCCAGCGATCGCAGTTACAAAATCGTTTGATTGCGAGTCCGGTTGTTCTGCTCGATCGAGCGATTCAGCGATTTTTTCTCGGCGGGAGTCATCTACCGTTTGATCAACTTGCTGGACTCCGAGAACTGATCGAAACGGCTCAACATTATTGGGAAGTAGACGATCGACTTCGGCGCAGTGATCTCAGTGATGCTCCCCCATCTCTAACGGTGCGAAACTTTGTTCAGCTTTTGAGAAATGGAACAGTGACAGCAAATCCGTTTCCAGTGCGATTAATCGAACCGAATGCGGTGACATTAGCAACGGTGTTTCAATACCGTTCGACTCGGCGATCACATCGCTGGCAATTTTGGTTGGATGCGGGATCGTCGCGTTGGCTCAGTGGGGTGGATTCTTTGTTTGCGGCTCCGTTATTTTTGCAAGAATGGTCAGGGCAACTGTGGGATGTCGAAGATACCCAGAGAATGAATGAACAGCGATTACGACGAATTTTACTCGATCTGCTTGCACGATCTGAGGAGCGATTATTCTTGTGCTATAGCGATCTTTCAACCAGTGGGCAAGAGCAAACGGGGATTTTGACTTCGCTGGTCAATGCAGCAATTCCTCTCGGTTAATGAAAGTTCGAGTGAGTGTTGTCAACCCAGGAACAGCAGGACACGCATCAAAGCTGGCAGCCTGAATCGATTTTTCAGCGAAGTTTAGCTGCGAAATAGGCGACTGTAGAGCGTTTCGTGGGTCATGAGCGCGATCGACAATCCCCACCCACAAGTCTCAAGTTCATCATCACTCAGTTCAGCGACCTCGCATTTCTCAATCTCTTCTCCCAACTTCAACAGTAACTTCTGTCCCGCAGTTTGACCTAACGGAATTAGCTTCACTCCAGCGCTCACTAGATTCGTTGCCCAACTGTGAAGATAAGCGGTCAGCGCAGAAGCTTCATCGATTTCCCAAAGTGCAGCAACGAGTCCAAACGCGATCGCAAAGTTACATCCATCTGGAAAGCTTGCAATCGGCTCAGAATACAGCGATCGAAATAATCGCAAAAGCGAGCCCCCCATTTGCAGACTCTGCGATCGTAGTTCTTCAGTTTCGCGAGCAGCCGTAAACCATTGATTCCAGTAGAGAACCCGATCAAAGTCTTGAATAGTAGTAGCACGATGCGATCGGATCATTATGGCTGCTTCGAGTCGAGCCGCACCATAGTGCAATTCACGCATAATCCATTGTTCTAACGCATCGACATCTTGAATCACGCCTGAATGGACTAAAGCTTCTAATCCTTCAGAGTAGCTATATGCGCCAACCGGTAAAGCTGGACTTGCAAGTTGAAGGAGCTTAGTGAGCGTGTCCATATGCACCAGATTCAGGTTGAAAAGGAACCGTTTCAGACTTTACTTGCAGTCCGCGATGTTCTAGTAAATCTTGCAGAACTGAATCAGGCGAAAGTCTCAAAGAAGTGTTGCTGATTTCTAGTGGAACGTGGCGGTTTCCTAAGTGATAAGCCGCTTGCAATAGATTTAATGAATTTCCAGTCGTAACGGTGAGAACGGGTTCAGGTTTCGCTTGAATTTTGACAAATTTTCCGTCCTCGGATTCTAGCCAATCGCCATCTTTTAGCGTTGTGCCTCTGGGAAGGTTGAGATAGAGTGCTTCTCCATCGTCGGATTGGAACAGAAAGCGCGATCGAGAACGCTCCTCTGCCGTTAATGACAAAACATAATCTGGCGAAGATTGGGGAGACGTTCGACAAATGAAAGTTGGAGTCACGATGTCAGACCATTCATCAAGTTCAGAGTATCGTGCTTCGATTTGAAATCGCTAAATTTTTAGAATGTCGATCGCTTTGCCGTTTTCTTGCATCGACTCAGAAATTGCAACCAGCGTTTGAACCAAGCCTGCACCGAGCCAGCCTGAAGAAATTTCTGAAGTTCGATTCTGCTGCACACAGTCTAGAAAATGATTGCAAACGGCTTGAAGGGGTTCTTGAGTTTGTAATTCGAGAACTTCGCAACGTTGCTCGATCGGTCTAAATTTCTCGTCGAATCTTCCCCATTGCACGGTTAATTGATCTGATGCAAGTTCATCAAAAATCAGACTGCCATTTTCTCCCACAATGCTCGATCGCCGTTGTTTGTCTGGATTGAGCCAACTTAAGTGCAGCCTCGCCTCAAAACCAGAAGGATAAATCAAAGTCACCCAAACGGTATCAGCTAAACCTGTTTGTAACCAAGTCGATCCTTTTGCTTCAACCTGACAAGGCGTTTGATTCAGCCAGAAGTTGAGAATCGCAATATCGTGAATCGCCAGATCCCACATGGCATCAACATCAGAGCGAACAGGACTAAGGTGCGATCGCGTTGAATATCCATATCGCAAATTCCCAAGTTTGCCAGATTGAATGAGTTCGCGACCTTGCAACACCGCAGAGTGAAATAAATAGGTGTGATCGATCACCAGTTGACGATTTTGCTGATCTGCAAGTCGGCAGAGTTGAATGGATTCCTCAAAATTCAACGTGAGCGGTTTTGCCGCGAGAACATGAAGTTCTTGTTTGAGCGCGGCTGTGATTAAACAAGAGTGAGTCGTCGCAGGAGTCGTAACGGCAACGGCATCTAATCCGCTCATCTCCAGAACGTCTTGCCATTGAGTCGTACAAAACGCATCTAATTCAAATCGGTTTGAAACCGCTTCTAATTGCTCAAGGCAGGGATCGACCACTGCAACCACTCGCGCTCTCGGATTCTGCAAAAAATTACGCAGGAGATGAACTCCCCATCGTCCCACGCCAAACAGTGCGATCGCAGTTTGTTCTGACATACCAACCTCTTAAAAGTCTGGGCTGGTTAAGTCTCCTGACCACTCAGCACCACAAACGCCTCTTGCGCGGCTGCTTGTTCAGCAGTTTTGCGCGATCGACCCGTGCCCTGTCCCATACAGCGTCCTTGAATCCAGACTTCTGAAACAAAGCGGTTCGGATCATTGTGAGTGTTCCCGGTTTCTTGCGTGCGATATTCAGGGAGAGTTTTCTGATGTCCTTGTGTCCAGTTTTGTAAAGCAGCTTTATAGTTTTGACGAGCCGGATCAGCCAAAATCTCTTCCGCAAGCGGTCGAAATTGCTCATCAAGCCAGGGGTGAACCAGACTCAGATCATGCGTGCTGAGATACAGGGCTGCCAGAACTGCTTCGAGTGAATCTGCAAGTCGAGATTCTCGTCCAGCCGGATCAGATTTGGCACTCGATGCAACGAGAAGATAGCGATCGAAGCCAAACGAATCCGCAATTTTTGCCAAAGAAACATGCTGACTTGTAAGCAGACCGCTTACCATGCCTACCAACGTATTGAATCTACGAAGATAATTACCTTGTAACTCCTTCCCGTAAAGCTTTTTCAAGCCGCAGCGGCGAACCGTCCAGATTCTATATTTTTGCGGATATTATTATTATTTCTCAAACGGTTCGCCGTTGCGATAGCCGCTATGATACTATCTGGCGGCTATTTTGTCAAATAATACCCCAAAAAAAACTGTCCGTCTAAAAATAACTTTCTCTATCTTTGCTCAAAACAAACTCGACAACTAACAACAATTAACCGTGGCTTGCCACTGAGTATTGCCATTTCAATCAAAACCCAATGCAAAAACCTATTTTACTTCTTGCGGCCTTTTTAGTGGCTGTTCAGTCCTTTGCCCAACTTCAATCTCCCACGCAGTTTTTTGGCTTTGCCCCAGGTGAGCAGTTTGTGCCTACGCATCGGCTGTTTGAGTATGCCTATCACGCTGCCGCTCAAGCCCCCTCGCGCGTCAAAGTCATCAACTACGGCCAAACTTACGAAAAACGCCCGTTGATTGTGGTCGTGGTGTCGTCGGAAGAAAACATGAAAAACTTGGAGCAAATCCGCACCGACCACCTCAAAAGTATTGGCATGATGAGCGGACAGCCTACGGCCAAAACCCGCCCTACTTTTACGTGGATGAGCTACAACGTCCACGGCAATGAAGCCACCAACTCGGCGGCGTTTCCGAAAGTGCTGCATGAATTGCTCGCAGGCGGTGCCGTAGCTGACAAAATCCTCAAAAACTCGGTGGTGCTACTCACACCCTGTATGAACCCCGACGGCCACGACCGCTACGTAAACTGGTACAATCAAAAAGTGGGCGCGTCGGCCAACGCCAATACCTCGGCTTGGGAACACGCCGAACCTTGGCCCGGCGGTCGCTGGAACCACTACCTTTTTGATCCCAACCGCGACTGGGCGTGGCAAACGCAGGAAGTGACGCGGCAGTTTATTGCCGAATACCACAAATGGATGCCCCAAACCCACGGTGATTTTCACGAAATGGGTCCCAACAGCCCCTATTATTTTGCACCCTCGGCCAAGCCTTACCACGAAGACATCACCCCCTGGCAGCGCGAAATGCAAGAGTGGGTGGGTACGTACAACAAGCGTTATTTTGACCGCAACAACTGGCTCTACTACACTCGCGAGCGATTTGACTTGTTTTATCCCAGCTACGGCGACACTTGGCCTACCTACAACGGTGCCATTGCGATGACCTACGAGCAGGGCGGCAGCGGTATTGCAGGATTGGCCTACGAGCGGGCCGAAGAAGGTGACACCCTCCGACTCACCGCCCGCGTGGCACACGTAGCGGCGGCGAGTATTGCCACGATGGAAGCCATGGCCGACCGCTCCGCCAAAGTGGTGGAAGAGTTTGTGAAGTTTTATGACCGCAATCAAAACAACCCCATCGGTGCGTACAAGGCTTACGTTGTCAAAAATGCGGGGCAAGAAGGTAAAGTAAAGGCCATGAAGGAACTGTTGGACAAAAATCAAATCCGCTACACGCACGCTGGCGAAGGCAAAAACGCCACGGGCTTCAACTACTTGACCCAAAAAGAAGAATCGTTCAAAGTCGAGGCGGGCGATTTGGTCATTAGCGCGTATCAATCCAAGTCCAATCTGCTCAAAATACTGTTTGAAACCAAGCCCAAACTCGAAGACTCTGTCACGTATGACATCACCTCTTGGTGTGTGCCGCTTGCGTATGGTGCGCTCACTTATGGGGTCAAAGAACGACTGACTATCAGCGAGATGCAACCCGCCGCCGCCGTGCCTATGTCGGTGACAGGCCAACCTTACGCTTACATTGCCACTTGGAAATCTTTTGAAGATGCGAAGTTTTTGGCGGCATTGCTTAAAAACAGAATTCGTGTTCGCTCTGCCGAAAAACCCTTTGAAATAGATGGTAAATCTTATGCTGCTGGTACGCTCATCGTCACCCGTGCTGGCAACGAAGCCCTCGGCAGCAAGTTTGACAATATCATCCAGGCCGAAGCCAAGCGCACGGGGACAATACTCACGCCTACCCAAACGGGCGGCGCGACCAAAGGCTCAGATTTTGGGTCGGATTTTGTCAATCTCCTCAAAGCCGCACCGCGCGTGGCTATCATCGGCGGTGAGGGGACATCGGCCACCAACGTGGGCGCGGCTTGGCACTATTTCGACCAAGATCTCCAATACCCCGTGACTTTGCTCGACGGAGCGCGCGGTGGTGTTCCGTTTGCGAAGTTTGATGTCTTGGTTGTTCCCAATGCTTTTGGCGGCAACGTTTTGCGCGATTTGAACGGCCTGCGCGAGTGGGTACGCGGCGGTGGTCGCTTGATTGTGATGGAAAACGCCACGAGTTTACTGGCTGACAAAGAGGGCTTTGGCCTCAAAAATAAAAAAGAAGACAGCAAACGTGCCGACAAAAAAACGGATTCGCTCAAAGTTTATGCCAACCGCGAGCGCGAATCGGTATCAGACGAAACGCCTGGTAGTATTTACAAAATCAAACTCGACAACACGCACCCTTTGGCGTTTGGAATGCCTGATTTCTTTTATGCCCTCGTCAATAACACCTACAACTACGATATGCTCAAGGATGGTTGGAATGTGGGCTATCTCAAACGCGAAAAAGAAGGCTACGTAGCAGGATTTACGGGCAAAAACGCCAAAGATAAGCTCCAAAACGCGCTGTTTTATGGTGTAGAAGACATGGGACGCGGCAAAGTTGTCTATATGGCCAACGACCCGCTTTTCCGAGGATTTTGGTACAGCGGCAAGTTGCTGTTTTCCAATGCGGTCTTTATGTTGCCGTAAAGACAGATTTTTAGCAGTCCCTTCTACGCAGATTATGACAACCCCGCACAATAAAGGTTTTCCTCTATCGTGCGGGGTTGCTATATTTAGGTTGATGGAGGAAGCCAAATTCAACCCAAAAGACCTTCATCAATATAATTCCGTTATTTATCTTTCACTACTTTTCGTCTTCTATCAATTTCATCGCGGTTTCTTTCGGTAGATGATGGCGTATCAAAATGTACTTGTGAGCTATTTTTAAAAAGCTGTATTGCGATTACCTAATCTTCCGAATGATAGCAGCGGCGGCAGCGGGCTTCGTAGGAGTCGGTTTCGCCCAGTAAAATTTTGTCTTGGGAGGCTACTTTTCGGTACGAATATTGCGCTACTTCGCCGCAGACCACACATACGGCGTGGACTTTGGTGACGTACTCGGCCACGGCCATTAGTTGGGGCATGGGGCCGAAGGGTTTGCCCGCAAAATCCATGTCCAAACCCGCGATGATAACGCGCTTGCCGCGATTGGCGAGGTTGTTGCAAACCTCCACGAGATTTTGGTCCAAAAACTGCGCCTCGTCAATGCCCACCACGTCGCAGTCGCCCGCAAAGAGCAGGATTTCTTCGGCGGCGTGGACGGGTGTAGAACGAATCGAATTTTCGTTGTGCGAAACAATGTCGGCTTCGTGGTAACGTTTATCAATGGCAGGTTTGAAGATTTCCACCTTTTGACGCGCGATTTTGGCGCGGTTGAGGCGGCGAATGAGTTCTTCGGTTTTGCCCGAAAACATGGAGCCACATATCACCTCTATCCAGCCAGTGCGCGGGTTTGTGTGGCGAGCATTGCGATTGGGTTCAATAAACATTCAGTGTTCGCAGTAAGCAGTCCACAGTTTTTAGTCCATAGACGACAGTTCGTAGTTTTTATTACTTTTACAAAACAAATCATTTTGACGATGCTTCACAAATTTAATCTTACTGCACTCACCGAATACAGCCACCGTTTTGCCCAACAGATTTGCGACGAGTTTTACGCCCACACCAGTGCCGCTTCGGGGCAGCATATCCTCCACCTGACGGGCATCCCACAGGTCAATTTGTTTGTAGTCAGTAGTTTGTACGAAAAATGGACTGCCGATGCCGACGCTTTCAAAAGCCCGTATTTTGACTTTGAAAACCCCGACGTGAAGGAGGCTCTGAGTCAATTTATGAATGTGGTATCGCGGCAGATTTCGGTCAAACGGGAGCATTTGGAGCCACTTTTGGCCAGTGCCACCAAAGACACGCTGGTGCTACTGCTCGACCCCAGCGGCTACTACAACGAGGTGTATCGCAATCAGCCCAATTTTATGCTGACCGCCGACGCGCACCAAAAAATCAAAAAGTATCTGAGAATCAACCAGTTTGTGGCCGACACCGTGGAGGCGCACTTTGGAGAGCGGAGTTTTGTGTATGTCAATCAGGCCATCGAATGGGCTGACAAGGCCATCGCCGAGAACCCGTCGCAGTTGGCTTCGGTGGAGGAGTGGGTGGCTAAGTTTTCGGAAAAAGTACCGTTGGATTCCAACTCACTGTTGAAAAAACAACCCAAAGTAGAGCCGATTGCAGTACTCGACCCCGCGCCCAACCAGTCTTTCTTTGATAGTATAGCACCCGCACCTACTGCGCCTCCCGTGGAAGTAGTGCCACCAGTAGTATCTGCGCCCGAGCCGCCCAAAGAAGTGGTGTTGCCGCCCATGAATCCCGTTGTGACTTCGGTCAATGACGCGGTAGGTAGCAGCAATGGTTCAAAAGAATCGCTCAACGATACTTTGCGTACCGAACAGGCCACGATTTCGGATGCCTATCAAAACCAACCCATCACGAGTATTAGTCAAAATATCTCTCTGGCTCAGAAGTTTATGTTTATCCATCAGCTTTTTTCGGGGAGCAACAGTGCCTACGACACGGCCATCAGCGACCTCGAACAAGCCCCCAATTTTGCCACTGCCAGCGACATCATCAAGTACCAGTTGGCCGCCAAATTTTCTTGGGACATGACGGGCGAAACGGTCTCGGAATTGCTCGATATTGTGAAGCGGCGTTTTGGGGGGTAACCTCTCCCCTGCCCCTCTCCTGCCAAGGAGAGGGATACCCGAAGGGCGGGATGAGGTCAAAACGCATCAAAAATGCGGAAGTAAAAATGCGGTTTGAATTGGTCATTGAGGGCAAAATCCAGGCGGGAATAAATCTTACGTTGTTTATTGACCAGCATTCTGATACCCGTGCCGTAGCCCAAACGCCAGTCGCGGGTTGTCCACAAGTCGCCTACGTCGCGGCTCACTTTGCCAATAGACGCAAACGCCGCCCACACAAAAAACCGCCCAATGGGAATGCGGTACTCGGTTTGCGCGGCCAGTAGCTGTCGGTCGCGGTAGCGTCCACCCACGTACCCACGCATGAGATTGGGGCCACCGAGGCGGTTGAGTTCACGCAGGGGGACGTTGCCATCGGCAAAGTTTCCGACGATTTGCCACCCCAAAAAGTGCCGATTGGAGAGTGTATGGTATTTTCGGAAGTCCAAATGATATTCGTTGTATTGAAACTGACTTCCCCACGCCTTTCGATAATGCAGCGTGGTGGCTTCGAGGTACCATCCGCGCACGGGGCTGTACGGATTGTCGCGGTGGTCGAAGGTGAGGTTGGGGCCTATGCCCAACACAGTACTGCCCGTCGCGCCCGTGATTTGCTCGTTCCAGTCGCTATCCAACGCCCTGATGTTGTACGTTTGACTATAATTGAGATTGAGACCACCAAACGCCCGATGCCCAATTTTACGAAGTGTACGGGGCTGAAAATAAGTTCGTTGATAAAGCAGTGTTTCGTATTCTTTTTCGGGTAGAGTCTCGTTGCCAATGCCCCAATAATGCTCCGAAAAATTGACATAACCCGCTTGCCCGCGCAAAAAGTATTTTTCGTGACGGGTATAAAT
>JALOOO010000130.1 GCA_025454375.1 Leptolyngbya sp. Prado105
CATTTGGAACTTTGTGCATGACTATAATGCGACGCTGAGACGAAAGATGGCGAAGGCTAGCTGTACTATTTCCTCCAGCCTTTCCTAAATAGCACTACCATGTTTCTGACCAACTGATTCATGATTTCGGGGGCGAAATTGGTGACATTGACGGGATTTATTCTTGCGATCGAGGCTGGTTGACAGGCTTGATCAATATTGCTGAACTCCCAACTACTGAAGCGACATTATGGCTTCGGCTCTTGGGTAAAGGCACAACCCAGGAACGAGCAATTGCTGAAGTATTGCTGCTGCCAGAAACGAGTTTAAAAAGAACAACAGCTCTGGATCTGTTGATTCGGTGGCAGATTAATATGGAGATGACAGGATTTGCTAGCGAAGAAGAGGAACAATTTCTAATGGCATTCTCGCAAACTTATCTAGAATGGGAGCGGCAAACCTTGCAGCGCGGTCTCATGCAAGGAATTGAGCAAGGAATTGAGCAAGGAATTGAGCAAGGAATTGAGCAAGGAATTGAGCAAGGAATTGAGCAAGGAATTGAGCAAGGAATTGAGCAGGGCGAGAGAAATGGAAAGGTTGCTCTCATTTTGCTGCTGGTACGATCGCGCTTCGGAGAATTATCATCCACAGTCGAGACACAGATTTCAGAGCTATCTCTGGAGAGATTAGATGCATTAGCGATCGCTTTTCTCAACCTTGAAACAATTGATGCGTTAGAGCAATGGCTACGATCTTAAATTCTTTGATTGTAAAATTAATGATGTGATCAAATGCGATAGAAGCGATTCAATCCCTTTAGACAGCAAGCAATCAGACTTTACATGTCACAACCAAGCGAATCGATGCTACTATTGCCGAGAATTGTATTGCAAATTGTTCAGATTGATGAACAATTATCGCTCGATTCGGATCGGAAACTTAATTTGTCCTGATTCGGTCAAGCTTAGCAGGGTCGTTAATCTCGATCGCATAGGGACAGTAAACGCCTCGGATTTCAGTCGATGTATCGTTTTTGAAGCCAGGAGCAATCCATGAAGTCATTGGTTCGTTGGAGTACAACCGCTGCATTAGTTGGCGCAACCTTAATGGGGACGCTGATTGGCGGGCTACAGGCACTCGCCCTAACGCCAGAACAGATCACCCAAAAGTTACGCGCCGTCCCGGTTTTTACAATCGCCAATAACCAGGGTGCGCCGCTCGTCGCTCAACCCCCCAATGGTCAGAAGGGTAATCCGGTTGCAGGTGTATTTATTAGCCAGAAAGATGCGAACACGTTTTTAGAGAATTTGAAGGCGAAGAATCCGGCATTGGCAAAAGATGTCCGAGTGGTTCCCGTTTCACTTGCAGAAGTGTATCAACTGAATCAGGGAGCGCAAGGCAAACCGGATAAGTTGGATTTTGCTTATGTTCCCGCAAAGCAGCAGTTAGACTCTGCGGTAGCCATTCTCAAGCAGGGTGGTCAGCAAGTGAAGCAGTTTAATGGCACACCGCTGTTTGTAGCACGGGCTGGAAAAGACAAGGGTTTCTTGACAATTCAAGAAGGCAATCAGTCTGTGATCCCGATGTTCTTTAACAAAGAAGATTTGCAGCCGTTAGTCGATCGCTTTAAGCAACAAAAGCCGGATTTAGCGGCAACGGTTGATATTCAGGTCTTCCCGCTCGAAGGCGTGATGGAAGCGATGAAGAAAGAGAAAGACCCGCAACTCGATAAGATTGTGTTGATTCCGCCGAGAGAGACGATCGAGTTTGTCCGCTCTCAACAACCGCAGCAAGGTCAGCAAAGACCCGCTCAAGGTCAACAAAGACCTGCTCAAGGTCAGCAAAGACCCGCTGCGCAACCGCAAAGACGTTAATCTGAATGGGTTTTCTGATTCCCGGTATCCAACTTTGGCAGTGGCGATCGACGGCGAAAAATAGCGCGATCGCTCACGGTCTTCCCCCAAACGAAGTCGATTGGCTCTTGCAAGAATTAGCAGGAGTGAGTCGGCTTTTTCTGCGGTTGCAACCGGAGTCGGAAATTGAGTTGAAGGTATCCTTAGAAGAACTCGATCGACTGTGGCAACGAAGAGTTGAGGAATTCGTTCCGGTTCAGTATCTCGCGGGAATTGCACCCTGGCGAGACTTTGAATTACAGGTTGCGCCAGGAGTTTTGATTCCCCGACCTGAGACAGAATTGCTGATTGATCTGGCACTCGCGCAAGCTTCGACCCTCAAATCTGGACATTGGGTAGATTTGGGGACAGGAAGTGGAGCAATTGCGATCGGACTTGCGTTATCGCTGCCTCATGCGACAATTCATGCAGTGGATCGAAGTGAAGAAGCTTTAGCGATCGCGCTTCAGAATGCAAAAACTTTGAATGCACCTGTTCAGTTTTATCAAGGAAATTGGTTTGAACCAATCGCACCTCTCAAAGGGCAACTGAGTGGAGTCGTTGCTAATCCACCTTATATTCCGACTCAGACTATAGCTGAACTGCAACCGGAAGTCAGACTGCACGAACCGCACTTAGCTTTAGATGGCGGATCAGATGGACTAGAGAGCATTCGAGAATTAGTCACAATCGCGCCGGACTATCTAATTTCGGGAGGCGTTTGGATGGTAGAAATGATGATGGGGCAAGCAACCGTGATCGCACAACTGCTTTTGACGCAGGGAAGTTACGATCGCATTGAGATTCACAAAGATCTCGCTGGAATTGAACGATTTGTAACTGCTTACCGATTATGATGCGACCGACTCCGATACCGCCAGAACCGGGACAAGAATCTGTTTGGGACTACCCGCGCCCACCGAGATTAGAACCTGTTGAGAAGCAGATTCAGATTATTTTCAATGAAGTCACGATCGTGGATACGCACAGAGCCATGCGAGTGCTGGAAACAAGTCATCCTCCGACCTACTACATTCCACCCGAAGACATTCAGCAAGAATATTTGATCCCTTCGGCTCGATCTACTTTCTGCGAGTGGAAGGGTGCAGGGAGTTATTACAGTGTGAAGGTTGGGGAGAAAATTTTGCCTGATGTCGCTTGGTACTATAGCAATCCGACTCCAGATTTTGCAGCGATACAGAACTATGTCGCGTTTTATGCGGCTCCAATGGATGCGTGCTATGTGAATGGAGAAAAGGTCATTCCTCAACCTGGACAGTTCTATGGCGGATGGATTACGAGTAATGTCGTTGGTCCGTTTAAGGGTGAGATTGGTTCTTGGGGTTGGTAGAGTCCCGCTCATACCCAATTGAACTCATACCCAATTGAAATAGAGCCTAGATCGAAGACGATCCAGGCTCTGGTTTTTATAACCCAACCTAATGAAATCGGTCGGTGAATTTCGTAAGAAGTAAATAACTTTTATAGTTTCAATCTTACGCAAGACGTTTCTAAAATAGTGAAAAAGCACATGGTTCTTTAGATTTTGATACTTAGCTTAATAAAGCTCTTATAAGCTCAGCAGACGCTATTTATTTTTTTGATCCCCGCTTCCCCGTAAAATACGAAATGAAGTGTCAAACAACTAACCCGTGAAAGCAATCACCCTCCTTGGTTCAACCGGATCGATCGGGACACAAACGCTGGATATCGTATCTGAGCATCCCGATCAGTTTCGCATCGTCGGAATGGCGGCTGGGCGGAATGTCGCACTCTTTGCTGAACAGATTCGCACCTTTCATCCTGAGATTGTTGCGATCTGTGACGAAAGTAAATTAACAGAATTAAAAGACGCGATCGCCGATGTCATTCCCCAGCCGATTATTTTATCTGGTGAAGCGGGAGTCGTTGAAGTCGCACGCTATGGCGATGCAGAATCAGTCGTGAGTGGGATTGTCGGATGCGCCGGACTCTTGCCGACCATTGCTGCGATCGAGGAGGGGAAAAACATTGCACTTGCTAATAAAGAAACGATCATTGCAGGCGCACCTGTCGTGCTGCCCCTGATGCAGAAACATGGCGTGAAAATGCTACCGGCTGACTCAGAACATTCTGCAATTTTTCAATGCCTGCAAGGTGTGCCGGAAGGAGGGCTGAGAAAAATTATTCTCACCGCTTCAGGTGGCTCGTTTCGCGATTTGCCCACTGAGAAATTGGCATCAGTTACGGTGGCAGATGCTCTGAAACATCCAAATTGGTCAATGGGGCGCAAAATTACGATCGATTCTGCCACATTGATGAACAAGGGCTTGGAAGTAATCGAAGCGCACTATCTATTTGGGGTGGACTATGACGATATTGAAATCGTGATTCACCCGCAAAGCATCATTCACTCTTTGATCGAATTGCAAGATACTTCGGTGCTAGCTCAATTGGGTTGGGCTGATATGCGCTTGCCCTTGCTTTATTCTCTGTCCTATCCTGATCGGGTGCCGACAAACTGGGAACGGTTGGATTTAGTAAAACTGGGAACCTTAACTTTCCGCGCACCGGATCACGCAAAGTATCCTTGCATGAAGTTAGCCTATGCCGCAGGTCGGGCTGGAGGCTGTATGCCTGCGGTATTGAATGCAGCAAATGAGCAAGCCGTTGCGCTCTTTTTAGAAGAAAAAATCGGCTTCTTAGATATTCCGAGATTGATCGAAGAAGCGTGCGATCGCTACACCAATCAGAATCGTTCTAATCCGACGTTAGAAGAAATTCTAGCAGCGGACAAATGGGCACGTCAGACTGTTGTTACAGCAGGTCAACTTGTTGAAGTTTAGTAACGAACTTTCAGGATTTGAGGGCACAATTTAACTCAATTGAAATATCGCTTAAAAAAGAGAGAAAACCCTGACACAATCAGGGTTTCTTTTGCCCACACAATATTTTGAGATGGCATACTAGGGAGCAACTTCGTGATTTAAGATCACACCTTAGATAGTTGACTGACCTGTAGCTTCCTCACACAACATGAATTCTTCTGATCAGTTCCCCTGGTGGGATTATCTTAACCAACATTTATTTGATTCTGAGCGTCCGTTTATCTGGAGCTTCGAGAAATTTTGGCATGTAAATCGAGTTCAGAAACTTGAACGATGCTGGGAGCGATCGGAAGTTGCTTTATTAGAACATTGTTGGCGACAAGAGACGGATGAAAATTTTGGAGGGAAATAGAGAGATAGGGAGAGATGGGAAATAGGCTTTGTTCCCTATCTCCCATCTCTTACTGCCGCCAGCGTTTAGCAAATTCATCCAAAGTTGCTTTCGGAATCTGACTCTGTAGCCATTTCAATGCCGCATCCTGATGGGCTGCACCTCGGTAGGACTTTCCGACATTGATTAAGTCGAGCGGGGCTGAAGCAGGTGGAACCATAGGTTTACTTCCCTGCAATGCACTCCAAGTTGCGGCTCCGACAATTCCATCTGCGAGTAAATTTTTTGCTTTTTGAAATGTAATCACCTGAGCTTTTGTTTTCGGACCAAAGTCTCCATCGGGTGTGCCAATGTCAAATCCTTGTGCTTCTAACAGGTTCTGCATTTCTTGCACGACATTTCCCTCTGCGCCTTGTCTTAGGGGAATGCGTCCCTTCAACAGTCTTTGTAGCCCGTCTAAATCGCCGTTAAATTGGTTGAGATCGACATTTCCATTAATCCCGCGCAATGTTCCAGATTCTGAGTATTGGTGAAATGTCCAGCGTTTCCAGGCTGAAGGAACGTAAGGCTGTCCAGGCGTACCAAAATTCGCGACCCACAGCAGATAGTCTGAAAATCTTGTTGTGTTGCCTAGCTTATCTTCCCAAAATGAAGGATAGGTATAGAGAATCGGTTTACGTCCTGTTTTAGCTTCGACGATCTCTAACCATTTCAAAGCTCGATCGATTACTACACTCGCGCTTTGTCCATCATTAATTTCTAAATCTAGAACGGCAGGTAAATCGAAGTCTTCGATTGTTTGCACCGCTTTTAAGAAATTATCTGCTTGCTGGGCTGGATCGCGACCGGGACGAAAGAAGTGATATGCCCCGCGCACAATGCCGAGCGATCGCATTGCTGACCAGTTGCGGGCAAACTGATCATCCCGGCTTGTTGCGCCTTCTGTCGCTTTTGCAAAGCCATAAAAAACGCCTTGGCTTGCAACGGTTGCCCAATTGATATCACCTTGATAAGTTGAAACATCAATCCCTAATAGAACCATTCTTCAAACCTCTGAAACCTTGCGTTGATAAATTCACGATCAATAGATCACATTCCCTAAGCTTGCCGAAGATCATCGAAAAGATCGATTAAATTGCTTTAAGCAGCGATTCACTGACCAGACGATTTCCGCTTTCACTGAGATGAATGTGATCTCGATAGAGGGTTGCAGGTGAAGTCGATTTTGCTGCGACTTCAAACACGCTTAAAAAATCAATATATTCAATGTTTTCGCTGCGGGTCATGTCGCTCAGGCGGTTGCGCGCAACGATTTCATAGTCCCGCGAGCCGGGTGGTACTAATTCTCTCAGTAAAGGAGTGATTGCTAAGACTAATTTTGCATTGTTGCGAGTTGCAATGTCTTTGATTTGGCGAATTGCCTCTAAGATAATCCCGACGCGATCGCCCCCTTCAGCCTGAATCTTTTTCAGGGCTTCGGGCATGGGTGGTGCAGGCAAAAGATACCGTTCAATCACTTCTTGAATCGCGCTGATTGGCTTGCGATCGGGATAGCTACGATCGCGTCCAACACCTAATGAAGTCGGTTTTGTTCCGAACAAGTCATCGGTATTGATCACCAAGACAATGACATCAGAATTAAATGTCCCAAATCGCTGAAGGTAAGCGAGTTCGTTTCGAGGCGACCAGGAGTTGGCAGAAGCATTGAGAATTTCGCCCGGATAGTCTCGATCCCACGATCGCTCAATCATGGCTGAAATCACATCTTTCTGGTCTGTCCACCAGCCGCCGTTGATAATCGAATCACCGAGCATCAGAACTCGTCTGGCTTTAGTTTTAGGCGCAAGTTTGGGCGATCGCATGGAGAATTCATTGATCTCGATGCGATTTCCAAACCGTTTCACCGATTGGTTTGGAGCGAGGAGATAGCCGATTTCGGGATCAGCAATATAAAGGAGTGGATCGCCAAATCCAAAGAAGAGTCTTAAGGCGATTTCGAGCAGGATGAGAGCGATCGTCAAAAGTGCGATCGTGATGCCGAACCAGTTCATTCCGGGGACGATATGAGATTTGCCCTACTATCTTGAACGCTCTGACTGGAATTGATGCAAAAATCCTGCTCAGTCTGACTCATAACTGAAAATTATCGTAATACAAAGATAAAATAATGCTTGAGAAAGAAGGGAATTGAGAAATCCGTGGATAGGCTAAAAAGAATCACCGGACGTTAATCAGTTTTACGGAGTGTTGCACTCATGTCAGACCTAAATCGCGGAATTATGAAGTTTGAGGGTGCAGATAGCCCGCTTGTGATTGCAGTTTCTGCTACTCTCATTTTGGGCAGTATCGGTGTGCTAATTTTATGGGCACTGAAATCCGCATATCTGCTTGGTTAGTTTGATTTTGTTTACTCAAAGATTAGAGAGCTTGCGATCTGTAGGCTCTTTTTTATTGTGATTTTTTGTGCGCTCTTGTCTGATTGACTGATAAATCTCTTCGGGATTGCGTGTCCTGCCCGGACTGTATCAATCACCTTCGGATCGGATTCGATCGACGAACCCACGCATCCGCCGTCATCGCTAAAGTAAAGCGAGGAAATGTCCGAACCGCCTCGAAGCATCGATTTAATCGGAAAAGCAGGCGAACCGAATTTTACTAATCCCACCTCGATCGCGGATTGACAATAATGATTTTTCCACCTCGATCGCGCAATTTGATCAACTCATTCATTACGCGGATGCTTGGCAGGCGCATTCGACCCAATTAGCACGACACAATCCGCCTGTTTCAGACTCTCCAAACTCACCATGGATGTGCCGGAACCAAACATATCTTTGAGTCCAACCGTTGAAGCTGCATGGCAGAGATCGGAACAGTCCGCCAAATTGTTCGACCCCAAAGCCCGCATCATCAATTGCAATAAAAAAGCTGCCTCATTTGACGATCGTCCTGAACTATAAGAAGCCACCCGCTCCGGAGTCTTCCGAAACGCATCCGCCGCAATTCGATACACCTCTGCCCAAGAGATCCGCTCATATCGATTGCTTCCTGCGCGAAAAATCAAGGGATGGCTGAAGCGACCCAAATTATTTGCTTCTTGGGATGTTAAAGCCTGAAGTTCAGAAATCGTATAGTTCTGCTCAAACGTGGTTGCAGGCTGCAACTCTGATGCGATCGCTTCGACACTCTTACCCAGCGCTGCAACACCTCGCCGTCTTCGTTGACAAACCCGCCGCGTTGTCCCCCAGTTCCCCAGGCACAAGACAGACAGGCGCTTTTATGAAACAACGTCTGCCAAATCTTTGCGCCATCTGGCGAAAGCGTTTTCTCTGCTCAATATTGCACCACTGGCATTCCGCCACCCGATTTAGGAAGGTTCTCTTGTGCCATAATCTGCCACCCGTTCAGGTTTGTAACCTTGATCCTACCCGCAAGCCTCAAAACTTTGATTCGCGGCTCTTATTCCTGGGAACACTGCTCATATCACGGTAATAGCTCCGCCGTCGATCATTTCTAGGTTACTACTATGTCTTCCCAATCCCCCTGGACGCTTGCTGCTCTGAAATTTCTAGGCGTAATGACTCTAGCAGGTTTCAGTCTCCAAGATGCTGCCCTCGCAGTTTCACCAAATAGCCTTGGTGTTTATGTTGGTCACGTGGCATCTCGTGCCAAAAATCTCACAAAGCTCAAAGCGGAGGTTCCTGCTGAAGCTACTGAAACCTCATCAGAATTCTCGACCCCTGAAGCACTTCCTGCACCAAAGCTTCTAGAGTCAGAATCTACCGCAACTGCAACCTTTAGAGTCGATCGCTTTGACATCGAAGGCAGCACGATTTTCAAACCCGAAGAGTTCAAATCTGCAACCGCTCCCTACATCGGGCGAGATTTAACATTCACCGACTTACTTCAAGCACGCGCCGCCATTACTAAGCTCTACACCGATCGCGGCTACACGACCACAGGAGCAATAATTACCCCCCAGGAGATGGAAGAGGGTGTCGTCAAAGTTCAAGTCGTTGAGGGCACGCTTGAAGATATCAAAGTGAATGGCAATCATCGATTACGTGCAGACTATATCCGCAATCGGATCAAACTGGGTGCAGGGACTCCTCTCAACGTAGCTCGTCTACTCGACAACCTTCAGCAACTCCGGCTTGACCCGCGCATTAGTAATATTTCGGCGGATCTGCAATCTGGAGTCCGTCCTGGTACGAATCTGCTTCAAGTCAATGTGCAGGAAGCAGATACTTTCAGCGTTAGTACTTCATTTGATAATGGGCGCTCTCCAAGTGTTGGAAGTTTCCGCCGCAAGCTAGAGCTACGAGAAAGCAACTTGCTGGGGTTCGGAGATGCCCTAACCTTTGGCTATTCCAATACCAGAGGCAGTAATACGATCGACTTAAACTACACTGTTCCGATCAATGCTCGCAATGGTGCGATGTGGTTAAGCTATGGCTCCGGTCGTAACAATGTGATCGAAGAGCCGTTTAGTGTTCTCGATATTCAATCGAAATCGCGTTACTACGAATTGGGTTTCCGTCAGCCTTTGATTCAACGCCCTTCTCAAGATTTAGCGATCGGATTCGTCTTCTCGCGCCAAGAAAGCCAAACTGAACTCGGACTGGATGGAATTGGGGGTTTCCCACTTTCTCCGGGTGCAGATGCAGAGGGACACACCAAGGTTTCTGCACTGCGATTCTTCCAGGAATATACGCAGCGAAGTACTCAACATGTATTTGCACTACGATCGCAGTTTAGTTTAGGTCTAAACTGGCTGAATTCGACGATCAATGAGAATGCACCGGATAGCCGCTTTTTCGCTTGGCGCGGTCAAGGTCAATGGTTGAGACAGGTTGCTCCTGAAACGGTGTTTTTAGTTCGGGGTGATGTGCAGCTTTCCGGCGATTCAATGGTTCCCTTAGAACAGTTCGGATTGGGTGGACAGATGACGGTGCGAGGCTTTCGTCAAGATGCGCTCCTAACGGATAGTGGTGCGCTGATGTCGGCTGAATTCCGCTTCCCAATTGTACGATCGCGCAGTCTTGGAGTGTTTCAACTAGCTCCTTTTCTCGATTTGGGCACAGGCTGGAACATCGGAGGGGCAAACCCTGAATCGAATACGCTGTTGGGTGCAGGATTGGGGTTGATTTGGCGACAGAGCGATCGTATGTCGGTTCGACTCGATTGGGGAATTCCGATTACTTCTTCGGGTGGAGATAAGCGATCTTTGCAAGAAAGAGGGCTTTACTTCTCGGTGAACTACACTCCGTTCTAAATTGTTTCAGAGCCGAATCGATTCGGCTCTTTTTTTGGCTAGAGGACATAGAAGAAACCTCCAATGCCTGTAAGCCTTGGAGGTCAAGATTAGTCATGCTGACTTACAGTTTTCCGTAGCCGCGCCATACGCCGACGAGGACTCCTTGGACTTCAACTTCTGAAGCCGGGACTTCAGTGATCGGGTAAAGTTCGCGATTCGGGTTTCCGGGCTTCAGGAGTACCTTGCTGCCTTTGCGCTCGAAGTATTTCAAGGTGGCTTTGCCCTGGTGATGTGCAGCCACGATCGTGTCATTCTTGATCGTTCTGGCATCGTTTACGGGTTGCAGAATCACGATATCGCCATCGTCGATCAGCGCATCGATCATGCTGTGACCGCGAACTTTCAGCGCAAAATGGCTCGGCTTCAGCAGTAGATTTGATAAATCTAGATATTCGACTTCTACATCGGGAAAAGTCTCAACTAGACTTGTCGCTGCGATCGCACCTCGGATCGGGATGCCTTGGGGCTGAGAATTGAGAATTCGGATGGTGCGGGCTTGCCCTTCTGTCCAGCCGATGTAACCCTTGTTCCGAAGATGCTCCAGTCGGCTCTGGACAGGAGCCGGAGACTTCAAATTCATTGCGGTCATCATCTGCCGAATCGATGGAGCGTGTTGGCGGTCGCGGATGTATTCAACCAACCAATCGTAGAGTTGTTGTTGGGCTTCGGTAAGAGGTTCCATAAACTTCCTAGGTGGACATAAATACAATAAGGGATTTTAGAACACTTGTATCACGAATTTTAACATTCGTCTAGTAAATCTGTTTATTCGCTCTAAGAACATTTGTATCTTTAATGCGCACATTTGTCGAGCGATCGCACAAGGTAAAATTAAAAAAGTTAATGAAATCAGTTTTTACCTATGACGGCAGCCTACGATCCTAAGCCCAGACTTGTCTCCCGGCTTGTGAATGGAATTTTATCGATCAAACCTGTGTTTGATTTGGCGAGATATCGCGCTCGAAATATGATGATCAAACGGGCAGAATCGATCGGCGTTCCTTGGACAAAAATTGTTGCCGATTTGCAAGCTCGCGATTGGTCAACAGAATTTGATCAAGTCAATAATCCGAATTTGAAATATCCAGAATATTATTTGAAACCTTTTCACGCTTACGAGGAGGGCAATCTGGGATGGGAGCCTGCAACTGAAGTAGAAGTGGCTGCCTATGCGGTTCATGCGCGGATCTGGAGTGATTCTGGAAAAGATGGAGATCCCCGGTTACGAGAGAGTTTTCATCAGGTTTTGAGGGCTGAAATTTCAGAGACTCCGAAGGCGATCGTCGATCTGGGTTGCAGTGTCGGCATGAGTTCAGAAACGCTGCAAGATACTTTTCTCGGATCAACTTTGACCGGAGTCGATCTTTCGCCTTATTTCTTAGCTGTTGCAAAGCATCGAATTAAAGATCGTCAAAATATGAATTGGGTTCACGCAGATGCTGCAATGACAGGCTTACCTGCTGGGTCTTATGACTTGGTTTCGGCTTGTTTACTCTTTCACGAGTTGCCGCAGAGTGCTGCGATCGACATTCTGCAAGAGGCAAGAAGATTACTGCGTCCGGGTGGACATCTAGCAATTATGGATATGAATCCGAAGTCGGAGATTTATGCCAAAATGCCGCCGTATATTCTGACGTTACTGAAAAGTACGGAACCCTATCTGGATCAATACTTTGCGCTGGATTTGGAAAGTGCGATCGTAGAAGCTGGGTTCTCGAAACCCACTCTAACCTGTAATACTCCGCGTCATCGTGCCTTGATTGCACAAGCTCAGTAGCTATTCTGCTTGCGGTACTTCACTCCAGAGCGAAGTCGTTTGCCTCAAACTGGTGTGAGTCCCGTTTCCAAGAATCAGATGATCGAGCAGCGGAATACCCAGAAAGTTAGAGCCTTCGAGCAATTGACGAGTCAGAGCAATATCTTCTGTACTCGGTTCAGTATTGCCTGACGGATGATTGTGCGCCACGATCGCTCTCGTTCCGCCTTGACGAATAATTTCTCGAAAAATCTCACGCGGATGTGCCAAGGTTTCGGTCGCAGTCCCGATCGTAATCACCTGAGTGGCAATGAGTCGATGCTTGATATCTAGAATTAATACTGCAAACCGCTCTTGAGATTGCCACATCAATTCATGACTTAAAGCGGCCGCTGCAACACTCGGATCATCAACCACTGTTTTTTCAGAGGGACGAGATTGATACGCTCGCTTGCCAAGTTCGATCGCCGCCAAAATGGTCGTCGCTTTTGCAGGTCCGACTCCGGGAACTTTGATGAGTTCTTGAACCGTCACTTCTCGCAATGCACTTAACGGATCGCGCTGATGTTGACCCAGTTCTTGCAGAATGTATTGTCCGAGTCCAACGGCTGAGAGCTTGCCTGAGCCTGTACTGAGCAAAATCGCTAAAAGTTCAGCCGTTGCAAGCGTTTTTGCTCCTTGGGCAATCAGGCGTTCGCGCGGACGTTCACTCTCTGGTAAATCAGCAATACGAAGCGAATAGGTCATTGAACTCGAAATATCATGATTTCTTCATTAATCCCTGTCGATCAATACAATGAGACACAGACACAACAAGCGATAATTTTTGCAGATAAATTATAAGGAATGTAGAACGTGAGACGGATTTCTGGATGGATAGTGGGGAGTGTTGCTGCAAGCTTAGTCTTGTGTCAGTCCGCATACGCAGCCCGCACTCAAGATTACACAGTGGATCAATTTCTCTCAGTTTTGAATGGGTTAGGATATGCTGTGCCAACTCAGGGGGCAATTGGTGATGCGCAGGTGCAGCAAGGCGTTCGCCAATTTCAAATTGAGTTTCGCCTGCCTGTTGATGGTCGAATGAATATCCCCACTCAGGATCGATTAGCCGAGATTGTCCGCACTTTACAACTGGGCTTAAATCGTACCGTCACACCGAATCCTCAACTGCCTGGAAGCCAGTTTTATGGCAAACAAACTGAATCGGCTGTGCGACAGTTTCAGCAACAAAATCGCTTACCCGCAACCGGAATCGCTACGCTTGAAACCCGTCAGCGATTAAATGATGTGCTGAATGATGCCATTCCACGATCGCAAGTCACAGGTTCTGCTCCTTCTGCGCCAGTTCAATCCTCAACGCTCAGCATCTACACCGAACCGCAGGTGAAGGCAATTCTGACAGGGTTTGGGTACGACATTAATCAGCAAGCGCCTTTGAGCGATGCTCCGACTCAAAGAGCGATTCGAGAAATCCAGAAGATCTATGGACTTTCAGAAACAGGACAAGTCGATCGAGCTACCGAAGAAAAGCTATCGAGCGTCATGCGGAATCTGCGAAATAATTTGAAAGCGATCTTACGGAGTGACTTTGCGATCGCGCAGTACTATGATCCAGCCACTCAAGCCGCAGTCCGCCAATTTCAATCGCGCTTTGGATTACGAGCCACTGGCGTTGCAAATTTAGAAACTCGCAGCCGGATTGATATCGAAGCTCGGAGATTCAGACGAGGCTAGCCTGCGGCTCTGAGTTCATCGAGTTTTGCTCGCACGGCTTGAATATCTTGCCACATCAGCCATTTGGGTTGCCCTTTCTCTTTCGACTGGTTTCTCAGCAGATAGGCAGGGTGAAAAATTGGCATGTAAAAACGATCGTCTTTCTCGATCCACTGTCCTCGAACTTTTGTGATTCCCTGTTTGATGCCAACTAGGGCTTTCATCGCAGTTGCCCCGGTGAGAAGAATGATTTTTGGATCGATCATGCGGATTTGCTCTGCTAGGTAGCCACTACAAGCAGCAGCTTCATCGGTCGTCGGAGTGCGATTTTCAGGCGGACGACACTTGACCACATTGCAGATAAAAACATCTGCTTCAGTGGTGAGATTAACGGATGCCAGAATTCGATCAAGCAACTGCCCCGATTTGCCAACAAACGGCATTCCCGTTTCGTCCTCAGTCTGTCCTGGACCTTCTCCCACAATCATGATCGGAGCGTTCAAACTGCCGCGTCCAATCACCGCGCGAGTTCGGGAAGCTCCTAAATCACAGCGATGACAGCGGTTACAATGTATGCCCATTGCTTCCATCGTCTGGTATGTGCCCATTGGAATCGGAATTTTGGCACTGGTTGGAATCAGTTCTGGATCAAAACTCGGTGGAGCAGGCGGCTCAGAAGTCGGGATATCAAACAGGCTGATTTGTTCGTCGTTCACCATGAATCGATCGGCAAAAATTTATTAACCCATAAATTCTAAAGGGAATTGCGATCGGATCGCGGCGATCGAAAGAAAGAAGACAGAGTTGAAATTCTAGATCTATCCTAAAGATATCCTTCGGGCAGGAGGAACATGTTTTCTTTTCAGTTGTCTTCGGACACCGTTTTATTTAATGATCGCAAAGATGCAGGGGAACGACTGGCGCAGTTTGTATTGGAACAGTCGCGCTCAGTCGAGGGATCGTTTGTCGTCTATGCGCTGCCCCGTGGAGGGGTAGAAATTGGAGCCGCAATTTCGCACGCTTTACAGTGTCCACTCGATGTTTTAGTTGCCAAGAAAATCACGCGACCCGAGAATCCAGAACTCGCGATTGGGGCTGTCACAGCTGATGGACAGGTTCTACGATCGGTGCATTCAAGAATTTCAGGCTGGGACGAAGCATTAAATCGTGCATTAACCAAAGCACAAGACCAGCTTGCTCAATTTCAGGAGCGTCCAGAGGTCACAGCAGCAGGGAAAATTGCGTTATTAGTCGATGACGGAATTGCCACGGGAATGACGATTTCGGTTGCGGTAAAAGCGTTACGAAAACAGGAACCCCAGGAGATTTGGATCTGTGCGCCCGTTGCCCCGAAAGTGATGATCAAACAACTCGAAGACATTTGCGAGCGCGTTTTAGTCTTAGCGACTCCGGAGCGGTTTATGAGTGTGAGTCGATTTTATCGATCGTTTCCGCAGGTGGAGATGGAAAGTGCGATCGCGGACTTGAAAAAAACTTTGCAAAACTGATAAAAGTTGACTATGACAAACTCTTTGGGACGGGGTAGAC
>JALOOO010000347.1 GCA_025454375.1 Leptolyngbya sp. Prado105
AACTCTTCTGAGTGTGCTTTAGCACAGTTGCCTCCATTAGCCCGCCGTTCACGTGCGGGTGGGTCATGCAATTTCGCTCACGTTTTGTCAGTCAATCAGCCTCTTAGACTTACCTTTTAACTAGCAGGAGTGACTTCTAAAGAAGTTAACCGACCATCTTCCATGTTGATAATGCGATCGGCAATATCCAAAATTCGATTGTCATGCGTGACGAGTAAAATTGCGGCTCCTTGCTGCTTTGCCAAATTCTGCATAATTTCAACCACATCTCGACCGGATTTCTTATCGAGTGCCGCAGTCGGTTCATCGGCAAGCACAATTTTTGGATTGCAAGCAAGCGCCCGCGCGATCGCAACTCTTTGCTTCTGTCCGCCCGATAGCTCACTCGGATATTGATTGATCCACTCTCCAAGTCCAACAGCAGCCAGCATCGATTCTGCCATAGAATGAGCTTTGACTTTTGGAATATTGGGATGAAGCTCGATCGACATCTGCACATTTTGTCGAGCGGTTAGAGAATTGAGTAAATTGTGAGCTTGAAAGATATAGCCAATATTGCGCCGCAGTTCGACGAGTTTACTTTCCGGGGCATCTCTTAACTCTTCGCCTAGCACCTGCATACTGCCTTCTTGCGTCGATCTGAGTGCGCCAATTAAAGTGAGTAAAGTAGTCTTTCCAGAACCAGAAGGTCCAGTCATAATCACCACTTCTCCAGGCTCGATCGCTGCACTCACCTCGAACAAAATCTGCTTGCGCAATCGTCCAGAGCCGTAGTAATGGTTGACTTTTTGAATGTCGATAATGGAGTCGCTTGCCATAGCTAGAACGATTAGGTTAAAAAATGTCAGCCGGATCAGCTTGTTGAACTTTACGAACGGCGATCGCGCCAGAGATCACACACATCAAAATCGTCAGACCTAATACAAAGATGCCCCTCTGTAGCGTCATTGCGAGCGGTAATGAAGTCGCATTACGAGTGAGATTATATAAGCCAATGCAGAGAATATAACCAGGGATATAGCCCATGATTGATAAAATGATTGCTTCTTGGAACACGACAGATAGCAAGTAGCGATTTTTGTAACCCATCGCTTTTAGGGTGGCATACTCCGCTAAATGATCGGCAACATCGGTATAGAGAATTTGATAAACAATCACAGTTCCGACCACAAATCCGATCGCCGCTCCTAGCGTGAAAATAAACCCGATCGCAGTACTCTCTTTCCAATAGTTCATCTCAAAGGCGATGAATGCTGCTTTCGACATGATCCGAACATCGCCAATCACAAAATCCTCACGAGTATCTTTTTTCTTGGGGTCAATTCGGCGCTCTCCAGGTAAATTCTTAAATCGTTCTAAACTGCTGTACAAATCCGCACCCGGTTTGAGCTTAATGACACCAATATCAATTTGCTTCGGATCGCGGCTAGGAAAAATCCGCTGAAAATTGAGATCGCTGGTGATCAAGTTGCCATCTGCACCAAAGGATGCGCCCAATCGAAACAATCCGCCAATCTCAATCCGCCGACTCTCAACTTCTGTGCGAATCGTTGGATCAGTCGGATTCAGTGCCTTGAATTTCTCAGAAATCGGACCAAATTCGGGACGAGAAGCACTATCAAATAGCACAACGTCGGTTAAGCGAATCCGAGATCGATTCTCCTCCACACCCGGAACGGAAAAGATCGTGTCTCCTGGATTGGTGCCAAGGACTAAGATGCTTCGAGTCTGAGGGGCAGGCAATCCCTCCCAGTACGGATTCTTCCAAATGCCAAACCCAATGTAAATGGGGCTAATCGACTTCACTCCAGCAAACCCTAACGACTGATACAATCTCCGCTCTGGAAAGCTTTTCATCGAAATCAGCGAGGTCGATTGCGGACTAATTAGGAAAATATCGCCTTCAATGTTGCGATGTAATGTGACAGCACTATCAAATAAGGCATCTTGAAACCCCAGTTGCAGAAACATCAAAATCACGGCAAAGCCAATCCCTGCAAGAGCGACCAGCAGGCGAACTTTTTCACGCTTGAGCTGTAACCAAGCTAGAGGAATCGCAAACATCAATCGTCCCTCCTATGGCTCGATCGTGACTTTGACTTGTAAATTCGTCAATCCTGCCACAGGTTCACTGTTATCGAGACGAATCTTGACTTCTACGACGCGCGTATCAGTTCTATCGACTGGATCAGTGTTCAGTACCGCATTCTTTCGCACCTGCAATCCGACTCGATCGACAGTTCCTGTCAGTTCTCCAGGGAATGCGAATCCTGTAATTTTTGCCCGCTGTCCATTTTTCACACGACTGATAAAATTCTCATCGACTTCCGCCACAACATACATTTGATTCGTCCGACCGAGATCAACTACGCCATCATTGCCCACGACTTCACCCGGTTCGCTGTGAATTTTCAAGACTTGCCCATCCGACGGCGCACGCACGATCGCTTTATCCAGATCAGCTTTCGCCCGCTGAAAATTTGCCATTGCAACCTGCACGCTGGCTTGAGCTTGCTGCACATCAGTTGGACGCACTTCTGCAACACTATTCAAGGTTTGGGCTGCGCCTTCGAGTTCGAGCTTTGCCTGCTCCACAGCTTGAACGGCTTGCTGCCGCTGTTTTTCAGTTGTATCGAGCGTGAGTTTGCGATTTCTCACTTCTTGCTCATTGATCGCACCCTGTCGAAACAGACTTAAAAAGCGATCGTACTCCCATTTTGCTTTCTGAAATTCTGCATCGACTCGGGCATATTCCGCCTCGGCTTTTGGCAATTCTGCTCTCGCTTTGAGTACGACTGCTTTCTGTGCGTTGATCTCTCCTTGTTTTGCGCCGACTTGCACCTGTGCTAAACGAGCTTCTACCTCTTTCACCTGCGCTTCTGCCTGCATCGCTGAAGCAAGTAAAGGCTGATAGGTATCTAAGACGACTAAGGGCTGATTTGCTTTGACCTTTGCGCCTTCTTTGACCAAAATCCGCTCCACGCGCGATCCACCAAACCCACTCGAAGCAGAAGCACTAGGAGTCGATACCTTGATTACACCGCCTTCTGGCTCTAATCGACCCAGCGCACTGATGGCATCTGTTGCAAAAGGTTGTTGCGCTTTTAGGGTTTGATCAGGGGCTTGAGAATTGGGGCGGAAAATTGAGTAGGAAAAAATGCCGAATCCGGCGAGAGCCAGGGCGATCGCGGAACCAATCAACACAACACGCGCGCCAGCAGGTTTCATCAGCGGTTTCAAACTCACGGGGAACTCCTGTAACAATGGCAATCAAACACAGCAGTCTAAAGAAACGGGAGCGAAATTTATCAACATGATTCTATTATTACTAAATGTGAAGGGTTCGATCGAAGTTTTTGAATTGAGCCGTCAAATTACTGAATACAACGATCCAGAGTCCTCTATTTCACTTTCATCAATTCCCGTTGAAATCCGTTTAGCAGATCTCTATGAAAGTGTAGAGTTTGAATCATAAATCCTGGGAGGAAAACGATCATGACCGCGATCGACCTGATTACTCGCCAAGGCATTGAAACCAGTCGCAACTCCTTACGCCGTCGCGAAATTCTGTCCTCTGCCCAGGTGATTTATGCAACGGGATCTTCAATTCCTGCTTGATATGCTGCAATCCGCAGAACTGGTCATGACCTACATGGCTCAATGCTCGACATCTAAGTTCGTCGCCCCTAATTTAATTTTTGAATACGTCTAATGTTCAGCTTCAAGATTCAGTGATTCGGCGACTCTTGGTGATTGCCGAATCCGCCAGACGAGTTTCTGAAACAACCCGATGGATCTTACCCAACATCGCTTGGCAGGAAATCAATGGAATGAGAAATCGGTTAGTGCATGAATATGATGATGTCAACCTAAACATCGTTTGGATAGAGTATAGAGTTCGTTGAGTTCGAGAGGTTGTTTATCGGTGGGTGGGCTTGGTTGTTCGAGCAGTTTTCTGGGTCGTGGTTCTATCACCCAACTCTATAATTCTGTGATTCAGGATCTTAGACGGATAGTCACAGGTTCTCTTTTGGAAGAAATACGGAAAATTTCCGCCTAAGATCCCTGTCGAGGGGTATTATGCGGAAATCGTGTCGGGCTAAGTCGCTCGATTCGGACTTAGGCGGAAATTTTCGGGCTAAGTACCTCAAGGTGGGATCTTAGGCGGAAACTTTCAGTCTAAATAATAGTTCTGCCGCTTGCTTACAGCTTGGCGATGAATCATAATCTTTGTGCCTCAACTAAAAGTCATCACCCATGAAACCAAGAATTACAGTGATTACGCTGG
>JALOOO010000131.1 GCA_025454375.1 Leptolyngbya sp. Prado105
GAGTTCTTAAAATAAAAAACGTATAGATCGGAACCAGAATTGACATCGCGATCGCGGCTGCCAATGTGATCACAATTGGCTGTGTAATTCCGCTTCTCGCTAGCTCGACACCGCCTTTAAACCCGATTGACAACAGCAAATAAAGCGAAAATAATTTTGGAATCGGGGCTGGAATATCGAGGTCAGATTTCACCAACACTGCCAGCATTCCTAGAAAAAAGAACAAAACAGGCGGATTGAGAAAATTGGAAATGATCAGGCTAAAGTCCATTCAAGCAAAGAATAACTGCTCTCTTATTCAATCGAGGAATGGCGATCGACGCAAGGAATCGAAGATTTTATGAAAAGTTCTAGCACTCTCCAAATGGATCCCTCAGAATAGAATCATGCTTCCAGTTCTTTTGATTCTCACGATCGCGCTTTTGCCAACGATTTTGACGTTTCTCCTCCGGCATCGGCTGGAACTTCAAGCACAGGAACGTCTCCAAGCGGCAATGGCAGCAGCCGAACGGCAGCAGATTCAATCTCTGTTGCGACTTCCGCCGGATTACCATTATGTTGAAGGAGTGGGCGCACTCATTGGCGATTTTACCTGCGTCTATAATGCGCGATCGCCCTATATCCGATGTGCGGTCAACCCTACAGGTCCTTGTGAAACTTGCCGATTGTATGAGTCAAAACTCTAGTCCAATGCCTACGCCTCACAGTGGTTACCACTGGGATGGCAGTTCCCGCCGCTTTTTTGAGGGGTGGTACTATCGTGTGACTTTGCCTGAGATTGGGCAAACTTTCGCGTTCATGTATTCGATCGAAGATCCTCAAGGCGGTCAACCCACAAGCGGAGGAATGGCGCAAATTTTAGGGATTGACGACGAATATTTATGGCGTACTTTCCCTGATCCGCGAACCTTTTGGGCAGATCCAGATCAATTGGCACTTGGACATTCAAGACAGAAAACGGGACTGCTTGCACCCGATGAGTTCGATCGCACTATTTCTGAAGGCTATCAAGCGACAAATACCTGGCATCAAGGTCGGCTAAAATCGCCAGATGGCAAGTTTGCAGAGTGGCAATATTCAATTTCTCCAATTTACGGTTGGGGCGATCGCCAATCGACGGCAAGCTGGCTTTCTTCACTTCAGATCTTTGAACCCGGTTGGCAGATTCTCATGGCGCACGGGTTTGCAACTGGAGCGATTAATTGGAATGGCAAAGAATATAAATTTGTCAATGCTCCAGCATACGGTGAGAAGAACTGGGGGGGAGCATTTCCGAGTAAATGGTTTTGGTTAAACTGCAACGCTTTCGACCATGAACCAAATTTAGCATTAACGGCTGGAGGCGGTCGTCGCGGCGTGCTTTGGTGGATGGAGTCGGTCGCAATGGTCGGAATTCATCATCAAGGCAAATTTTACGAATTCGCACCCTGGAATGCAGAGGTGAATTGGGTGATTCGTCCTTGGGGATATTGGCGTATGGATGCTCAAAGTCGAGAGTATCGCGTGACGGTGACGGCAACGACTGATTTATCAGGGACTCTACTGCGTGCGCCGACGATCGATGGAATGCAGTTTGTCTGTCGCGATACGATGCGAGGGCAGGTGACGATCGAACTATGGGATAAGCACGATCGGTTAATTTTAGAAGCAACTAGCTCTCTCGCTGGGCTAGAAACCGGAGGGTCACCTTGGGACGAGACTTGGGCTTCAGGCTGCGGTCAGGTTCTCTAAAAGATTTCTGTGCATCTCAAAACTGACTTGCTATAATCTCGATCTACTCCTTGGGGCTGTAGCTCAGATGGATAGAGCAGCCGCCTCCTAAGCGGCAGGTCGAGGGTTCAAATCCCGCCAGTCCCGTTAATGCAATGACTCAAGCCACAATTTAGAACGCTGTTCTAATCGGTAGAAGCTCTACTCTACATTTCGTTAAAACTTACAAAGTAGAGGCTAACCGATTCAGGTCAACCTCTGCAACTTAGCGAAATTCAACTTAGCAAGAACTATTTGTCCGATCGCTTAAAGTAAACCCAATGGCGATAGTTCGGATGAACATGCCCTTCAGGCTCACGCTGCGGAGCTTGTTCAACTTGAGTGCGATCTTTTTCAGATCTTTGAAGCCGAAAGAATTTCATGAGAGTCCTCCTCAATAAAGTGATTGCAGGAGGCACTTTCAAACCTGTCACCATGCTCCTAAAGCATGTCCGAATCTTTTTCTGTGCCTTATGCTACTTATTTTACGCCAATTTTCAAAATATTGCTCTCACTTGAGGTAGAGCTTCCCGTACCTAAGCCTAGAAATTAGAAGTTTTGAAACATCAAATGGATCATTCTGTAAATACAAAGTAAAAAATAAAACAATAGATCTAATACTCCTACGGATATAAAATGTTAAATAAAAATTTTATCTATTCATCAGAATCAAAGAGAGCGATATACTACCTCCACAGATAGAAAAAGTCGATCGCCAATTCATGATCTGCGATTGGACATTCTTATCAACCAAGACTTTGAAGCTCTAGGAGAAACTTCTGTGAACATTATTGCTTGGGCATTACTGGGTATTGTGGCAGGCGCGATCGCAAAACTGATTTATCCCGGTCGTCAAGGCGGCGGCATCATTAGCACAATGATTTTGGGAATTGCAGGGGCGATGTTGGGAGGGAGCTTGTTCTCTCTGATTACGGGCGGCGGTAAGATCGCCATTTCGGTATTTAGCTTACCGAGCCTGATTGTGGCAATTTTGGGTGCAATGATTGCCATCTTCCTGTGGGGACTTGTGACCCGTAGCGCTTCATAAGCTCTAGATACTAAACTCGTTTCATCTTTAGGGATTGTGCAACTGAACTCCTTGATAGAGAGTCAGATTGTACGATCCCTTCTTTTTAGTAGAGGTCAAACCGTTAAAGCACGTCGTATTCTAATGTGCATTATGACCTAGAGGGCAGAGCGGTGATGAAATACCTCGGACAACATATCGAAATCACAGAACAGGATTCAGGATGGATTGGGGTCTGGTGGCATGAAGGCGGCATGATTCAGCTTGGGTTTTTCCCGACTGCACCGGACGCATGGCAAGCTGTGACTGAGCTAATTCAGCGAGATTTAGCAGTGCGGAGCTTACTTGCTGTGATTGATGAATGGCGCGATCGCGAGCAGATTGATGATATTGAATATGCACTGGGCGTGAATTCGCTTGTGGAGTTTGTGTTGGCATAGTCGGTTAGCTCTACTGATTTGGTACAGTTTACGCGACTGTCGATCGCCTCAAGTTGCGGCACGATAAGGATATTCAAGTTCTTAATCGTTTTCCAAGAGGTGACAAGATGTTAGTTCGTTACTGGCAACCCTGGCGCGAAATCGATACTATTCGCCGTCAATTTGACCAATTGTTTGATTCGATGACTCCTGAGCAGACGGACTGGACTCCTGCGGTTGAACTAAAAGACGCAGGCAATGAGTTTGTTCTCCGCGCCCAACTCCCTGGCATTGATGCGAAGGATCTTGATGTGCAGGTGACGAAAGACGCGGTGATGCTTGTCGGTGAGCATCGTCAAGAAGCGAAGACCGAGGAAGGTGGATTTTTTAGAAGTGAATTCCGCTACGGTAAGTTTCAACGAGTGATTCCACTTCCGGCGGAAGTCAAGAATGAGCAAGTCAATGCTGAATTCAAAGATGGGGTGTTGAGTTTGACTTTGCCAAAGGTTGATCAAGTGAAAACCGTGAAGCTCAATTTAGCAGGTTCTACTGGCGCGATCGAAGGTGCAACGGAACCGACGAACGCATAGTAATTGCTAGATGCTAGAAGGATGGGAGGCACGATCGTGTCTCCTTTTTTTGTTTTGATTTTCAGATATCACGAATCAAAGGGTGGGACAGCCGCGAAGTGAGATTTATAAATCTCTGCAAAACTACGGTTCCAATTTCAAAGGATTGTGCCAAACTTATACTAAATCCTCGCCTCAACGCTACAACTTACGCGAGTGACAAACTTTGTATACGTCAAATTGATTACAATTGGGATACTTAGTACTATGTCAGGAACAACTTTAATTTCAGGCGAATTGCAATACTACAAACAACATCTGTTTGAAAATGCAATTCTTACAACCGCCAGCAATTTATACGATCGCATCAAAATTTCTGATCTCTATTCTCTTGAAAGTGAACCGAACTGCTGTTTTATCAAAGTTGCCTCTCTGCTTAGCATTCACGCAGAACCTCCTCGCCCAGCAGATTTGCTGATTACAGCTAGCGTTGTCACTACAAATTTTGCTCCCACACTCATCCGACTATATGAACAAATGCCAAATCCTAAATATGTCATGACTTTAGGAGGATGCAGCCCGATCGACAATTCCCTCACTGCCGTAGATACCCTGATTCCAGTCAATATTTATATTGCAGAATGTCCGTTACGATCGCAAACCATTCTTGACGCGATCGCGCAATTGCATTAGTAATCCTGCTCAATCCGAGCAATTCCTGTCTTCGGATAGTACCTTGCCAAAATCTGCCGATAGCTAAATCCTTGCTCGGCTAAACTCAACGCTCCAAGTTGGCTCATTCCCTTGCCCCGAAACGCTTCCGCCACAATGTCATCTGATGCCGCATAAAGTGACTCAACAATGCCACCCTTATAGCTAATAAACTCACCTGCGGTCTGATCTACTGCTTGATTCGTCCGCTCGGCTTCTCTAGAAATGCCGCTATAGACCTGAAAATACTCATCCGAACCCATGTGATAGAGCGGCTGTGCGCGTCGGAAAAAGTAAGTCAACGCATACGATCGAGCCGCAACTGCTTGAGCTTTTAGTGCTTCTGCACTCCAACTGGGCGACACTTCACTCGCGACCACACTGTGGAGATAGTGGCGCAGATTAATATAGTTTACGACCCAAACTCTTCCCCCTTGAGCCGCAAGTAAAAATCTACCGCGATAGGGCTTGTCTCCAAGATACAAAATGCCATTCGCAGGTGGCTGAATCATGATCATTCCAGGCAGTTGCCCGTTGCCGAGCGTGATCTGATTGCCGATTCCCTGAACACTGTAAGCCTTTGCTGCTGAGAGTTGACCGAGCGTTTTGCCTTCCCCGTCAATGATCGTTGCGCCTTGGGAAGCCGCGATCGACAAACTGGGCTGTCCCATTGCAATCGCAACCTGCATTTCAATCAACGAATCGACTGTGCCAATGGAAGCCGCGATCGCAGCTTTGTTTTTTTCGTTTAGTGCAGATTCTTCTTTGGTATATTTCTTTGGATCAACAGGCGTTGCCGTCTTTTTTGCAGCGGGAGACTTTAACGGTTGAGCAAGTTTTGGGGGAGGCGCGGGAAGTGCGATCGGGCTTGGAATCGGCGAGGCAACTGGAGAAGGTAGCGGTGCGGGTTCACTGTGCGTCTGCTGGTTCAAATACACCCCAGCAAGCGGAATCAACGCTAGAAAAGGAACTAGTAACCAGGGACGCTGCTTCAGCCACTCTAAAATCGATTTTCGCCACATACAACAAAAGTGCGGAATTCAGGATTGAATATTTGGAACAGATCTCCACCTTACCTCTTATTCACTCCTGAATTCCAAAATCCGGCTACCAGCCAGCGTTTGCTTTGTCCAGAACGTACATGGCAACGGATTGAATTTGGTCATCGCTTAGACGACCTTTGAATGCGGGCATTGCGCCTTTGCCGTTGGTGACTTGAGTCACGATCGCTTCAACCGTGTCTTTACCATTTGCAGTGAGCGCATCTTTCTTTAAGGTTTTTGCGCCGTTGATTGCATTGCCACCGCCTGCATGACAAGCCGCACAGTTTGCATTAAAAACTTTTCCGCCTGCTGCTGCATCAGCGGCAAATGCAGGTTGGCTGACCCAAGTGGTTAGAAACAGCACAGAGAGTGCGATCGTTGCCAACAGTGTTCTCATTCTGCGAATCATTTTGTTCATCTCTTATTAACGTCAACATGAGGTGGATCTGTTCCCACCCTTTGCCATGCTGTCGCTGGAGATTTCCACTCGTCAAAAGACAGTGCGTAAAACATGTCTTCTTCGTTATCGATCGCAAGGTTCCTTTACAAGTAGAGGGGATCTTTCTTTACATAGAGTTACATTTACATCAGCTTTACAATATCTGACTCTGCATCGGCTCTATCGATAGACCAAACAAATAGATCACTTTAATTTCGTCTATTCATTCTAAAGAATCGATGATTCAATTCAATCTAATCAATACATCTTTGATTTTGATAATTTCAATGAGTCTGACCTATTAAATGAATCAAAATACTCCCTAAAGAATCGATGCAGTTCTGTTGATTTAAGCTATCGATCGAGTTCTTTAAAATGCTCAAAATCCTTATGCAAAAGCATTTCTTAGATCAGACTAGCGATTTTATGATCGAAATTAATTATTAATATATTTCCTGCTTATAAGAGCGATTACTATCTAAATATGAAGATCTATAGAGTGGATTCCATTGATTAGATTCAAGATTTATGGTGTTGTTTACAACCTTACGTATAGACTTTTTATAGAATTTTAGAGTATCTTAATTTTCAACAGATTAATCGAGTTTAATTTACTCAAATAAGTTAGTTAAGCCGATTGATAACTGCCAAAGCTGGTCCAATTTTTGCGGCTGAAAAGCTGCTTTTGCTTGGTGTAATATCGCAGAATTGACTTTAATTTGATCGTTGATTCTGCAAATCAGATTTTCGCATGTTAAATCTCTCAAGTTCAGCAACTGTAAGGGTTACTGGCTGAGTTTCGATTGCTTTAATCGGCGATCAATTCGTTTATTCTTATATGTTTGGGAGTTGGATATGGAACGCTTTTCGTCGATGTCCCGGCGTAACTTTTTGCTAACAGCAGGAGCAACCACTGCTTCAACGCTTTTATTAAAAGGATGTATGGGAAATCCACCAGAACAAGCGACATCGACTGGAGCGCAAGCTTCTCCAGTTGCAGATGCGGGTTCTGCGGTAAAACCAGGTCAAGAACCTGAAGTAAAAACGATCAAATTGGGCTATTTGCCGATCGTGGAAGCGGCTCCGATGATCATTGCTCAAGCAAAAGGCTTTTTTGCGAAGTATGGTCTGACTGAAGTTGCATTAGATAAGCAAGCAAACTGGGGTGCAGCCCGCGATAACGTCAAAATTGGCTCAGCAGGGGGCGGCATTGATGGCGGACAGTGGCAAATGCCTATGCCTTACTTGATTTCGGACGGTACGATTACCGATGGCGCACAAGTTCCAATGTATGTGCTGGCGCAATTGAACACTCAAGGAAATGGGATTGCGATCGCAAACAAGCACGCTGGCAAAAACATCAGCTTGAAACTCGCCGATCAAACTGCATTCTTTAGCGGTTTGAAATCTCAAGGCGGACGCTTCAAAGCTGCTTACACCTTCCCCAGAGCAAACCAAGAGTTCTGGATTCGCTACTGGCTTGCAGCAGGCGGTGTTGATCCAGTCGAGGATGTAGAACTGCTGACCGTTCCGACAGCACAGACTGTTGCTGACATGAAGCGGGGTGCAATGGATGCCTTTAGTACAGGCGACCCCTGGCCTGCTCGAATTGTGTCAGACAAGACTGGATTTATTGCTGCCTTGACCGGAGAAATCTGGAAAGCACATCCAGAAGAGTATTTAGCAGTTCGCAAAGACTGGGTTGACAAGCATCCCAAAGCAGCAAAAGCCTTGCTCAAGGCAGTGATGGAAGCTCAGCAATGGTGTGATGACTTCAACAACCGGGCTGAAATGGCAAAGATCCTCGCCACCCGTGAATACTTCAACGTTCCAGAGAACGTCCTCATCGATCCGCTCCTAGGTAAATACAACTTAGGTGAGCGTACCATCGATGACAGATCCCTAGCAGTGATGTACTGGAAAGACAGCAAAGGCAGTGTGTCTTACCCGTACAAGAGCCATGATCTGTGGTTCTTGACTGAGAGTGTCCGTTGGGGCTTCTTGCCACAAAACACGCTAGATAATGCGAAGGCAATGATCGATAAGGTCAATCGTGAAGACCTTTGGAAAGCAGCGGCTCAAGAATTGGGAGTGGCTGCGGCTGACATTCCAACGAGTACTTCGCGAGGCGTGGAAGAATTCTTCGATGGAATCAAGTTCGATCCAGAGAATCCGAAAGCCTATCTCGACAGCTTAAAGATTAAGAAGCTAGCTGCATAAGCAGAATTGATCAAAGGTGCATCTCGCACCTTTAGAGATGACTTGTCCGATTTGTTTACTTACCGCAGTTAATACAGGAGCAACCGTCATGACTATCGCCCGGAAGCGGACATCTTCCCCCGCCTTTACCCTAGATGACAAGACCAAAGATCTACTCGACAGCATCTTGATGCCGATTGGCGCACTGCTGGGGCTACTGGCAATCTGGCAGATTCTGACCATGATTGTGCCAACCGATCTGCCAGGTCCAATTCGAGTCGTTCAAGAAACTTGGATTTTGATTTTATATCCGTTCTACGATAAGGGCGGCACAGACAAGGGGTTGTTCTGGCAAGTTCTTTCGAGTCTGCAACGGGTTGCGATCGGCTATGCTTTTGCCGCAGTCGTCGGCATCAGCTTAGGCATCCTAGTGGGATTGAACAAGCGTCTTTCAAAAGGTCTTGATCCCATTTTCAACATCTTAAGAACCGTTCCGCCTTTGGCATGGGTTCCGATCGCATTAGCTGCGTTGAAGCAAAACCAACCTGCTGCACTGTTCGTGATTTTCATTACTGCGATTTGGCCGATCTTAATCAACACCGCAGTGGGTGTCCGACAGATTCCGCAGGACTATAACAACGTCGCTCAAGTGTTGCAGTTGCCCAAGTCGGAGTACTTCTTCAAGATTTTGATTCCCTCTGCACTGCCTTACATTTTCACCGGATTGCGGATTGCAATTGGTCTTGCATGGTTGGCAATTATTGCAGCAGAGATTGTGATGTCGGGGATTGTCGGGATTGGCTTTTTTATCTGGAACGCTTATCAGAACAGTCAGGTTAGTGAGATCATCTTAGCCTTGGTATACATTGGCTTGGTCGGTTGGTTGCTCGATAACCTGATGGCATGGTTGCAACACAAAATCCTGCCGCAAAGCCAGCGTTAATCTAGGCTCAGAGCGGGCTTGCTCCGCTGCGGTAGCAAGAGGTGAAGGACAGTTGAGGACTTGATTTGTTCTCCGACGTTTATTCCTCTATGTCCTTCGCTTTTTGTCCTTGAGCCGTGCTTTCAACATTTCTGATCGCTTAACCACTGTCGTTCCAGGTATGTGTTATGACTTCCTTTGTTACTGTCGAGAGTCTTGAAAAGACCTTTGCCCTTCAAGGAGGGGGCAGCTATGTTGCCCTGAAGGGAATTGATTTAGAAATTAAACAGGGCGAATTTATTTCGCTGATTGGTCACTCGGGTTGTGGTAAGTCAACCTTGCTGAACATGGTTGCGGGCTTGGATCTCCCGACTGATGGTGTGGTGATGCTGCAAGGTGAGCAGATCCTGCGTCCAGGTCCTGACAAAATGGTGGTGTTCCAAAACTACTCGCTTTTGCCCTGGATGACGGTGCGCCAAAACATTGCGCTGGCTGTCAATAATGTGATGAAAGACCTTTCAGCCGCAGAGCGTCATCAAATTGTTGAAGAACACATCGATTTAGTCGGTCTTCGACATGCTGTGGATAAGCCACCGGATCAGCTATCTGGAGGAATGAAACAACGAGTCGCGATCGCGCGTGCCCTCGCAACTCGTCCCAAACTCTTGCTGCTCGATGAACCCTTTGGTGCATTAGATGCGCTGACTCGCGGCAACTTGCAAGAGCAATTAATGAAAATCTGCGAAGAAAGCCATGTAACAGCAATTATGGTGACGCACGATGTCGATGAAGCCTTGTTGCTCAGCGATCGCATTGTCATGCTCACCAATGGACCCGAATCGAACATTGGGCAAATCATGGAAGTCGATATTCCTCGCCCTCGCAAACGCATGGAAGTTGTGAATCACCCGAACTACTACAGCTATCGAAGTGAAATCATCTACTTCTTGAATCAGCAAAAGCAGATCAAAAAGCTCAGAGCAAGAAAGACAACCGCGATCGCCCGTCACGGGTTAGAGAAGATCAACCTTGAAATCGGATTTGTCCCGCTCACGGCTGCGGCTCCCTTGATCATTGCCCAAGAAAAAGGCTTCTTCGCACATCATGGGTTAGATGAAGTAAACCTGGTGCGTGAATCAAGCTGGCGCGGGATTCAAGACGGGATTGCAGGCAAGTATCTCGATGCCGCACAAATGCCTTCGGGGATGCCCGTGTGGTTAACGGTCGGCGGACTTGGCGAACCGCTTCCCGTCGTCAGTGCTTTGACCATGACTCGAAACGGCAACGCAATCACACTCGATAAGCGATTCTTTGACCAAGGCATCATTACCTTGCCGGAGTTGAAGCGAATGCTACTCGAAAGCATGGGTGAACGTCATACCTTTGGAGTGGTTCACCCGGCTTCGATGCACAATCTGCTCTTGCGCTACTGGCTTGCAGCAGGCGGCATTAATCCAGATAAGGATTTAACAATTTCCACAATTCCACCCGCTCAAATGGTGGCACAGTTGGAAGCAGGGAACATTGATGGCTACTGTATCGGCGAACCTTGGAATATCCGAGCTTCGCTCGACAAAATTGGCTATACGATCGCAACGGATCTAGAAATCTGGGATGGTCATCCGGGGAAGGTTCTTGGCGTTCGAGAAGATTGGGCGAATGCTTATCCGAACACTCACGTTGCACTGGTGAAAGCCCTGCTTGAAGCTTGTGCTTACTGTGCAGATCCAGCAAATCACGCAGAAGTTCAAGAGATTCTCTCGCAACCGAATTATCTCGATTGTGAGATGGATTATCTCGGATTGGGGGATGGCAGCCATAGTACTTGTGACATTAAAGGTTCGCCGCGCGAGAACTCACATCCTCAATTCTTTGGTGCAGGGGTAAATCGTCCTAGCCGGACAGAGCATCTCTGGATCATGACGCAGTTGGCTCGTTGGGGCGATATTCCCTTCCCTCGCAACTGGGTTGAAATTCTAGAGCGTATCTGTAAAGTGAGTGTCTTTAGTCTTGCGTCTCGTGAACTTGAGTTAGTGGATGTTTCTTATAGTCGCGGTCCAATTCAACTGTTTGATGGAACGACTTTCACAGCAGAAGATCCGGTCAGCTATCTGAATCATTTAGAGATCAAGCACGATGTCTATATGGCAGACATTCCACTCAAAGCTCCAGGTTTTCTTGTTGCTTAACTTCTCCTGAATGCGCTCCGTTGTGAGTCGTTGGAGTCCAACTTCACCTTGCCAACGATCGCAACGCAGCCAACTCAATTCAAGCTAATTTTGCACCCCACCTTACCCCAATCATGCAAACCACTCAATCTTCTAGATCAATGGTGACTTCAACACAGTCTACACAAGGCTCCACTTCTAAAACAGGCAATCCCTTTCTCGTAATTGATCAAGTGTCCAAAGTGTATCCCACTAAAACGGGTGACTACACTGTTCTGCAAGATGTCAACCTTGCCGTCAATCAAGGTGAATTCATCTGTGTCATTGGTCACTCCGGCTGCGGAAAATCCACATTGCTGAATATGGTCAGCGGTTTTTCCAAGCCCACCACTGGCTCTGTCCTGCTGCAAGGTAAACCGATCGAGAAACCGGGACCCGATCGCATGGTGGTCTTTCAAGGCTATGCCTTACTTCCTTGGCTGACCGTGTTTGAAAACGTCTATCTCGGAGTCAATGTCGTCTTTCCTGACAAGCCCAAATCTGAGAAAACTCGAATCGTCAAAGACTTTCTTTCAATGGTTGGATTGGCAGATGCGATGGAGAAAAAACCGCCTCAGATTTCTGGCGGGATGAAACAACGAGTCGCGATCGCGCGGGCACTTGCAATTTGTCCAGAAGTTTTGATCCTAGATGAGCCATTTGGTGCATTGGACGCAATTACCAAAGAAGAATTGCAAGAAGAACTTCTGAAGATCTGGAACACTCATAAATGCACTGTGTTAATGATCACACATGACATTGATGAAGCGTTATTTCTTGCAGATAAATTAGTCATGATGACCAATGGACCTGCGGCAAATATCGGAGAAGTGATGGAAATCCCCTTCCGCCGTCCTCGAAATCGCGGTCGGATGATGGAAACTCCTGAGTATTACAAACTCCGAAATTACGCATTGGACTTCCTCTATAATCGATTCGCTCACGATGACGAATAGAGTACTAATCTTTAGTATTGAATCAGAGCTATTCCGTTAGAATTTAGTACTAAAGATTAGTGTTGAATCAGTGGAGTTGGATCGACCCAATTCGATTCACAAATTCCTTAAAAGTTTCCCCACACCGAAAAAAGTCCAAAGTAGTCTGACAGGTGCGCGGATTTCAATTGATTAGATTCAATTGACTAGATTCAATTGATTAGAAGTAAGCGCATCTGTTTTTCCTCCTGACCGTGCCGGAAGCCGCTTCTGGCTTTTGTCAACTTGGATTGATTTTCTAACGAGAGGAAGAACTGCAATTATAGATATTCTTCGGATTCAAGACGGGACGAATTCAATACTGTCTGTAAATGTCCACGCAATACCGCCGATACATCAACAAATATCAATACTGCTCAAAAGTCTAGAGCGAATTGAGAGGTTTTTCTTATTCGCCCTATTTGGTTTTTCTTGGATTTTTACCAATTTAAGACTAGACGAGATCACAGGTATGACGATAATGTTATTTCAATCATTCTTTTGAACTGAATATAGTTAATGAAATTGTTCGTAAGATCAATCATCTCGATTGATTGAAATCAATGGTTGCTCCACGAGCATTCATTTACTACTTCAAAAATAGACGCTGTTTAGATTAATTCGTGTGATTAATTCATGGAATCTTGCAACCTAATTTTCCTAAGCGACAGCGTGCAGTTCAGACCCTTTTTCGGAGAGGAACATGGCTCACTTTTTAGACTCGTTATCGCGGCGAAAATTCTTGTGGATGGAGCATCGACAGGCGCAGTCACGCGCAAGGACTGTGCAATTCATGCTCCATCTCTAGTAGCGCGATCGCATAGAGGTTTCTTAACATGCTCAATCTAGGGGAGTTGCAGCTTTCTTGCCCCTAACTCAGTTTTAATAAGCAGATTTTAATGAAAACTTTTTCGATAAGCAGTTCAAAATCTAGGCTTATTAAAGTGTTAAGAATTGTATGCGATTTCCCCAAGACTCACCTACCAACTGTTCGCGAGAATTTGCATTATGTGCGCCTTCGTAGAAGACTGGTATACGAGTCTGTAGAAATTGGTTCAGGGCAGCTATTTTTCCAGACCCATTTGGAGAGCGAATCCTTCTAATCGTCTTGTAAAGCAGGTCTTCGTGCAACACCTGTTCTAAAGAGACGAAGCGCCTCGCTCTTAATCCCTTTAGCTCTTGAGAGTTCGTTTAGTTCATTTATTGCAATACTCCTCATTTAGAGGAGGCACAAGGAGGTATTCGTGGATTTTTGGTCCTTATTTGTTATGGACTTCGTTCAGCAGTTGCAGTCTCCAACCCTTAGCTTTTTGATTGGTGGGATGATCATTGCCGCTCTCGGTAGCGAAATGGTAATTCCAGAGTCGATTTGTACGATCATCGTCTTCATGCTGCTTACCAAAATCGGTTTGACGGGTGGAATTGCAATCCGCAACTCCAATCTGGCAGATATGGTATTGCCCGCATTGTTTGCTGTCGTAACCGGGATTGTAATTGTCTTCGTCGCACGCTATACATTAGCTAAGCTGCCCAAGGTCAAAACCGTGGATGCGATCGCAACCGGGGGATTGTTTGGTGCGGTGAGTGGCTCTACTATGGCTGCTGGTCTGACGGTACTAGAAGAACAAAAGATTAACTATGAGGCATGGGCTGGTGCGCTCTATCCCTTCATGGATATCCCAGCGCTCGTCACTGCGATCGTGGTGGCAAACATCTACCTCAACAAGAGAGATCAGCGTCTTGCAGCAGCCGACCCTACCTTGCAGGACAAGCAGAAGGGTTCTAATCGAGTGCAAATCTGGCCAATCATCAAGGAAAGCCTCCAGGGTCCTGCCTTATCGGCAATGTTATTAGGTCTCGCTCTAGGTCTGTTTGCCCGACCAGAGAGTGTCTATAAAAGTTTCTATGATCCTGCCTTTCGCGGCTTGCTTTCGGTCTTGATGCTGGTCATGGGGATGGAAGCTTGGTCACGGCTTGGCGAACTACGCAAGGTGGCGCAATGGTACGTTGTGTATAGCGTGGTGGCACCGTTTATTCACGGGCTAATCGCCTTCGGTCTCGGCATGATTGCCCACGAAACCATGGGATTCAGCATGGGGGGTGTCGTGATTCTGGCTGTCATTGCCTCCTCTAGTTCAGACATCTCAGGACCGCCCACGTTGCGAGCGGGTATCCCGTCGGCCAATCCCTCCGCCTATATCGGCGCGTCCACAGCCATTGGTACGCCCATTGCAATCGGCTTGTGTATTCCGTTCTTCATCGGTCTCGCCCAAGCGATCGGCGGACTATAATGACGAGTCGTGGTCTGTCGGCGCTCTTTTGATCCGGCAGACCCAGAAGATTAATGTATATCTTTGAGGAGATAACCAATATGTCTAAGCTTGCCAACAAGCTCGTCATCGTAACTGAAAAGGTTCTGCTGAAAAAGGTCGCCAAGATCATCGATGAGTGCGGGGCAACCGGTTACACGGTAGTGGATACTGGCGGTAAAGGCAGTCGCAACGTCCGCTCTACGGGCAAACCCAACACTGCCGACACCGACTCGAATGTGAAGTTTGAGATACTAACCGAAGATCGGGAGATGGCTGAGAAAATTGCGGATCAGGTCGCAATGAAGTTTTTCACTGATTATGCGGGGATTGCCTATATCTGTGGTGCGGAGGTGCTGTACGGCAGAAGTTTCTGCGGACCTGAGGGCTGTTGAAATTATCTCAGTAACGATTTGCCCGCATCACTCATGGACAACTAGTCCTGTCTCGATCCAGGCAACCGCATCCAAAGCGTGATCGTCTTTGATCGGTTGCCTTTTTCATAACTGTTCGCAGTTTTATGAGTCCCTCAAACCCTTAACCTTCATCGCTTTAACCTATGGTTTTGTCCAACATTCTGCCTCCTTTGAGTGGAGGTATAGCTGCTCTCATAGCTCCGATACCCTTCCTGGCGACTGCTGTTGCTGAGGATTCACCCATAATTCTGTCTGGCGTATTGCTGACGCTGGTAGTAATTTATCTGGCGAGCAAGTTCGGTGCAGAGTTTGCTAGGCGATTTGATTTTCCTCCCGTTTTGGGAGAACTAGTTGCGGGTGTAATAGTCGGCGTTTCGGC
>JALOOO010000348.1 GCA_025454375.1 Leptolyngbya sp. Prado105
AATCGTAGATAGGAATTATCGATGTCAGCAGATTGCTTCTCAATCTGGCGCAATTTTTCTGAATTAAACCTATGACCGTGCTGATTTTGGGACATGCAACGGATCTCCATGCAGTCCAGATTTATCGAAGCTTAGAGCAATTAGGAATTTTATGTCACTACTGGGATGTGGCAACATTTCCGACGCAGGCACAGATTACTTGGTCGCCGATGACACAGGAAGGAGTGCTACACCTAGCCGACGGGCGACGGTTGGCGATGAGTCAGATTCGCAGTGTGTTTTGGCGAAATTTTGCGGGAGTGAAAGTGCCAAAATTGCCGCATGAATCGGTGCAAAAATTGGCGTATCAAGATGCGATCGCGCTCGTTCGTTCTCTCATGCAAATCCCTTCAATTCATTGGGTCAATCCAGTTCAAACTTATCAACTGCATCGTGAGAAACCGCTTCAACTCAGCAAAATCCATCAATTAGGAGTGAGAATTCCCGATACGATCGTCACGAATGATCCGACTTCGGTTCAAGAATTCGTCCATCGCTATTCCAAGACAACCTTTAAACCTATTTACGGCGGAGCCAGAACTCAACTCATTTCAGCTGAACATTTGAATCCTGAACGATTGCATTTGAGCCTAAAAATTGCGCCTGTCACCTTACGTGAATATGTTGCTGGAGCAAATATCCGATCGTATGTGATCGGGGAAACGGTCTATGCGGCGGAGATTTGCAGTGCCGCGTTGGATTTTCATGAGGATGACGATGCGAAATTAATCCCGATCGTGTTTCCTGAAGCAATGTGTCGGCAAGCAATTGCGATCGCGCAAGCATTGTATGCGGAATGGATGACGATCGATTGGCGATTGACACCCACAGGTGAGTTTTTATTCCTCGAAACGAATCCGAATCCATCGTTCCTAGCATTTGAACGACAGACCGGATTTCCAATCACTCAGGCATTGATTGAATTATTGAGCAATGACAAAAGCCTTAGAAGTGGGAACCGACTTTACACATCCAGCTAATAAAACAGCAAGACTTAAAATTCTTTTCATTGCTCAGGAATCGTCCAGAAATACAACGTCGATTCTTCTTCGATATCAAGTTTAATCACTTTCTCAGGAAACCAATCCCCCATATCAAAATCGATCGACACAACCCGCACCCCCGGTTTAAGCTGCTCAAACAAAGCAGGTCGAAGCCGCAAATTCAAATGAGGTAAAAGATACAGCACCACGATCGAAGCCTCTTCAAACTGACTGGAGAATAAATCCGCTTGTTGAAACTTAACGCGATCGCTGATCCCCAACTCATTGGCTTTTGTCTGAGCCTCCTGCACCCGAATCGGATCAATATCGATCCCCACCCCTCGCGCTCCCCACTCCAATGCCGCTTGGATCAAAATCTGTCCATCGCCGCAACCGAGATCATAAATTACATCAGAAGTGGTAACCTGTAAGACTTCAAGCAAGGTTGCGATCGCAACTTGCGGAGTCGGAATAAACGCGATGTCAGGACGGCGCAGCATGAGTTAAAGAACTAAAATTCTCTGCCAAAATGCTTTACAGGATTTCAGCTTCCCTATCATACTGAAAGGTAACCGTCATTTTGTACATGTCGCTAAAACAGCATACGCTTGACTTAAGCAGCTAGGCTTGATCTAATGCTTTTGTCATGATGCAAGGCTAAGGAGCAGTCGTAGGATTTATGGGTATGTCGGCACAAAAAGAACAACTCAAAGCGATTGGCACAAGGCTAAGCGAGGAGCGCCAGAAAAAATCGATTTCGCTCGAAGAAATTGCCGCGAAAACCTACATTCCGCAGCGATTACTCAGCGCGATCGAAGATGCAAACCTCGATCGTCTGCCTGAACCTGTCTTTATCCAAGGCTTCATTCGCCGATTTGCAGATGCCATCGGACTCGATGGCATAGCAATGTCAAAAGAATTTACGGTGGATCTCACTCCCTTACCTGCTCCCACCGCAGCCTCTTTGATCTCAAACACGATCGAACCACAACCGCCCAAACCAATTGGACTTCAACCGCCCAAACCTGCTCCTAAACCTGCTATCGATCCCATCACTCCGCTCCCCAAGCCTAAGCCGCCTGAACCTGCGGTGATTCGTGATCCCCAGCCTGTTCAAAAAGTCGAACCTGCTGCCGTTCGCGATCCAATCTCCGAACCTCGGCTCAGCACAGATGAGTCCCCTTCTCGGCTGCCGCTGATCGCCCTCGCTGCCGCAATTGGCTTAGGTGTAATCGGCGTTCTCGCCTCCACCTTTGCGAACCGTCCACAAGAGCGATCAACTCCTGTTACGGCAACTGCTCCTGCCGCAAAACCGAGTCCACCTCCAGTCGCTTCTCAGCCCCCACGTAGCCCTGCTCCTGCTGTTTCTGCCCCTGCGAGTCCTGCTCCAGTCGGTTCACCCTCTCCTGCTGCTTCCGCAAGTCCTGCTCCAGCCGTTTCACCCTCCCCAACAGGTCCCGTGAACGTGAAAATGAACGTGACTGAAGAAAGCTGGGTCGAAGTCATCGTCGATGGCAATCCTGTCTATGAAGGAACCTTGACAAAAGGAACTCAAAAAACCTGGAGTGGCAACCAAGTGGTTGTCAATACCGGAAACGCAGGCGGTGTGTCGCTTTCATACAACAACGCAGCCGAAAAATTGATGGGTGCATCCGGTGAGCTACAAACCGCGACCTTTCCACCGACCCCCTAATCGAAAACAACTTTTTTACCCTGAAAAAATGCCCTAGCAAACTAAATTGCTAGGGCATTAATATTTACGCCCTCAATTCTCCGGACTCCTCTAAAATGTTTCAGATTCGCCCTGCTATTCCCGCTGATGCTCCAGCAATCTTCTCGTTAATCCAAGCATTGGCAGAATACGAGAACTTAGCTCATCAAGTCACAGGCTCGATCGAGCAGCTTCATACCCATCTCTTTGGTGAAAAGCCTTATATTGAAGCAATCGTGGCGATTGTCAACCAACAAGCAATCGGCTTTGCATTATATCTACACAACTATTCAACTTTCCTGACAAAGCCCGGAATCTACCTTGAAGACCTATTCGTTCTCCCTGAATATCGCGCTCAAGGTGTGGGAAAAGCACTCCTCACCCAATTAGCTCAAATCGCCGTAGAGCGGGACTGTGGGCGATTAGAATGGAGCGTTTTGGACTGGAATGAAAGTGCGATCGGGTTCTATCAGCGCATGGGTGCAACTGTGCTTCCGGACTGGCGAATTTGCCGGGTCACAGGAGATGCTTTGTTACAAATGTCTGCGTCCTAATTGAAGTAAATATGTCAAAATCTTCTGTAGGATTCTGGAGGATACGATCATGACAATTTGGGTAAATGAACAAGTTGATCCGTCTGGACTGATGTACGCCTGCATCGCCTGTTGCAACGAGACTCAAGCCCAGGAATGCCATCAATCTTTTGAAGAAAACCTCACCGAAGATCAAAAAGCAAACGGTTGGCAGGCGCGATTGCGCGAAGTTACCTCATGGGACGAAGTTCCAGTGAATTCTTTGAAGCTCGATTAGCTGCCAATTCTCTCACCTTGCTTTAAGCTGTAGGCGGAGCGCAGGAGAGAATTCTATGTATGTCTTAATCGGGGGAGCAGGTCTAATTGGCATGAGTTTAGCTCAACGTCTGATCGACCTGGGACACACCGTTGCAGTAATTGATGTGAGTCCTGCTGCCTGTCGGTATGCTCGTGAACAATTGGGAGTCATGGCGTTTGAAGGCAGTGCCGTCAGCACCGAGGTTCTCATCGAAGCGGGCATTCGTAAAGCTGATGCGATCGCAGCCGTTCTACGAAGCGATCCCTTAAATTTAGCCATGGCAACGCTCGCGAAGCATTATGGTGTGCCAAAGATTTTAGTGAGAATGCGGCACAAAGATTTTGCTGAACCATATCGTTTAGCAGGAGCAACCCATGTAGTCAACGCGATCGATCTCGCTGTCTCGACGATGGTGAACGCGATCGAGTACCCCGAAGTAGACTCTATGATGCACTTCGAGCAAGGTCAAATCGAAGTGTTTAAGCTGGCAATCCCCGTCACCTGTAATGTAGTCGGGCGCAGTGTTGCTGAAGTAGCTCAAGACCCTCGGTTTCCTCGGGGTTCGCTGATTATTGGCTATCAGCCTCACGCCCATATGGATCTGACGATTCCCAATGGCAGCACCCTACTAGAACCGGATTCAACAGTTTTAATCGTCACCAAGCCCGGATTTATGC
>JALOOO010000349.1 GCA_025454375.1 Leptolyngbya sp. Prado105
ACTTCTCTTAAGCGGATGTGTCTTGGTGATTGGGGGGCTATGTCAGATGCCTATCCAAGCGCAACAAGCACCCGCGAGCAAACCCGCGCCGACAAGTCAACCTGCGAATCAAACGGTGACTCCTGCTGAAACGCGCCAATTTGCGAATGCGGTGAAGCAAGTGTTGGTGATCAGTCGTGAAGCCGAAAAGCAGGCAACTCAGGCAATTCGATCCGAGGGCTTAACCGAACAACGATTTGATGAGATTTTCCGCTCTCAGAACAATTCTCCCAATAGTCCCCAGCAGAAGCCCTCGAAACCTGTGGAAACAGGTGAGCGGCAACGATACGATCGCGTGATTGCCAAACTGACGCAAATCAGCAAAGACAATGATTCCAAGGTCGAAGCAGCCGTCAAGAAAGAAGGCTTAGAGATTCCGAGATTTAATCAAATTTTTCAAATTGTCAGAAGCAATCCTAACTTGCGTAAACAGGTTCAAGACATGATTCGTCAGTAAGTCTTGCCCGACTTCCGAGGTTTTCAAAACCTTGGAAGTCGCAAGAGAATCTTAGAAGTCTAAGAAGATGGTTACAATACAGTCGATCGCGCTCAGGTTTACTAGAATTCAGAAGTATTAAATTATGGCAATCTGAATTTTTGAATGCTCGACTCTGCCCTCTTCACTCCTCATTCCAACCCTACAGCCGCAAGTTCGGCACGATCGATTCGACCGATCGGCGCTTATTCTTTGCAAGGCTTAGCGACTTGGCGCGATCGATTAGTCACCCTGGATGCGATTCGAGGCTATTTGCTGGCGATCGATCCACTCAGCGACAATACGAGTGTTCTCAATCCCTATCACACGGAGTTATTTGTCGAAGCCACAGGCTTTGCGGTTTGGGAAGATACGATCTGGTTTGCGAAGGGCAAAGCTGTCTATTTTTGCAATTTTGAACAGTTTGAACCGCAGCTATTCGCTTCCCTTGCTTACGAAGTGGATGGAGTCGGCGTTTGGGAATCCACGGTCTACATCACCAGTCAAAAGCTCGGTTACGTTCTGATTTATGAACAGGCGACAAAACGTAAGATCACACAATTTCCATTACCTGGTGTTGGCATGACCAATCTGACGGTAAAAGGAGAGGAGCTATGGCTGTGCGATCGTACAGAAGAAACGGTGTACTGTCTTGATCGTGCGACGGGTGAATTGAAGTTCAACATGCTCACCCCATTTGAGAATCCGACTGCGATCTCGTTCTTGCCTAATTCGACTCTCTATGTGTCCTATGCGGGAGAAGAAGCCTACATCCGCGACAATCCCAATGCTGATCCCAATTTAGAGTTGACCTTTCGCGATCGCACGTTCATTCATCCCCTGCATTTTCGCCATGTTCCAGAAGAACGCTACACGCTATCTAATGGCTATTTGATTGAGATGTCCTATGTCGAAGAATTGCTGCCACTCGATGAGGTCGAACTAAAAGATTTAGAATGGCGCATCGCCTTGCCCGCAGAAACGCATCGCCAAAAGATTCGCAGCGTTGAAGCGATCGGAATTCCTTTTACAGAAGACATCCAAGACGGACAAAGAGTTGCCGTCTTCAAGTTTCCCACGCTCAAATCGCAACAGCGGCACATTTTCGGCTGGAAAGCGGTGCTTGAAGTTCGCGGGATTAAATATCAATTTGAGTTTGATGATGTCGAGAAAGCGCCTGCACTCACACCAGAGTTTTGCGATCGTTATTTAGTTGATGACGATGAACTGGCGATGGATCAACCCGCGATTCAGCAGGCTGCAAAAGAAGCGATTGGCACCGAGACAAATCTGCTGCGTAAGATGTTGAAGATTCGCAACTATGTTTACGATCGCTTGTCTTACGGGATTAAACCGCACATTGATTCTCCTGATGTCGTGCTTGATCGCGGAATTGGCTCTTGTGGCGAATATGTTGGGGTGTTGCTCGCATTGTCGCGGTTAAATGGCATTGCCTGTCGGACGGTCGGGCGGTATAAATGTCCGCCATTTGCCGATCGCCAAAATGTGCCGCTTGAGCCAGATTACAATCACGTTTGGATTGAGTTTTACATTCCTGGCTACGGCTGGCTACCTATGGAATCCAATCCCGATGACATTATCGATCGCGGTCCTTATCCGACTCGATTTTTCATGGGACTCCCCTGGTATCATGCAGAAATCGGAAAAGGCATCTCATTTGAATCGCTGAGAAGTCAGGGAATTCCCATTGGCGATCTGATGGATTTGTCGATCGGCGATCTTGCACTCAACCACATTCGATTCACAATTTTAGGAGAACTGCCGCCGCCTTAAGACGATCGCAGGTGCATGGGGCAGAGATTGAAGGTGACAGGATAATTTCTAGAGGCTAACGGTACTTTTCCTCGTTATTGCATCGATTCATTGTTGATCAAATTTGGGTTTAATCCGCAATTCGATCCAACGCCCGATCGTGCTTCAGATATGCCGAATAGACATAGAGCGATCGTGGATCAATTGCATCGGATTGCATCTGATAATCGCGCGTTGCAAATTCGATCTGTAGCATTAAGCGATCGTGGCGAATCGGCGGCATTCCTTTGTGAAAACATAATGTATCTTCCACAAACCCAAAGCCTGCGTTGCCACAAACTGTTACTAATTTATCGATTCCGTAAGTCTCAACGATCTCGGAATCCTTAAACCGTTTTCTGCCCCATTCATGAGCAAATTTCTTCTGTCGATGCGTTCCCTGGATACAGGCATGAGCGCCTGTGAGTCCATCGACATTCGTGAGGTAAAAAAAGAATTTGATGAAGCGGTAATCATCTAGATCGTAATGGAACAGTTGAGACGCTTTCCGTCGAGCTTGCAAAGATGCTTCCGTTGCAAAACTCCACCAAAGCTGACTGCTAATCAAAACTGGATCTGTTCCTAAATAATCTGCCGCGATCGACAACAACAATGGATCATGAGTCAATTGCTCGATCGCAGGACAATTTTCAACGGTATTGAAATAGTAAGCGGTGACAAATTTCCGGTTATACCACTGCTGCGCTTCTCGTTTGCGAGTGCAATGAAAGCCATACTCTGGTTTGCGATCGCCGTAGCAAGGATATTGCTTAGCATAGGTGATGATGTCTTCGAGCAAGTCCGGGGGCAGATTTAAGCCTAAGTAAATTCCGTCTTTGACTAATGACTGCACAATCGACTCTGAAGCCGTTTCGGGAAATACAGATTCGCCTCTAAATTGCGCGATCGGCGTTGGGCGAGGTTTGAAGCGATGAATCAGCGATCGCACTGCACCAAAACGCCCTAGCTTCCGCATCAGGAGCCAGCTTGGGTTTTTGGTGATGCCGCGAAACAACTCATAGCTGTAATCATACGCATCGTGATAAAGGTCGCGCAGCCAATAGAAGCCTAAGAACACATCCGTCTCCACTAAAACAAGCTTTTAACTAATGAATTTATGAGCCTTCATTTGACCTATTCCAGGACAATATGGAAGCACCCGGTGAGTTTGTAAATACTTCACCGAAAAGGGTGGATTCGGGAGGGGTGAAGCCCCTAGCTTCAGACATGGGGAGGTAATCGCCCCTCCCGCGCCTGCGGTAGCAGGCAGAGTCTCAAAATCCATACGAGTAACCGTCCTTTTTGTGGATTGCTTTGCAATATTTGTGGCTGATGCCTGCCACTCTTCCAGCCGTTGTGGTGATATCGAAACTGCCTGACGCACGGCAGAGAACTCGCCCCCCATAGGAGCCGATTTTCTTTCCTGCTGTGACGGTGGCACTGATGATATCGCCTGTCTGAAAGCCTTTATGAATTTGCACGCTCGACCTGTGGCGAGTTGGAAATCCATGCTTGTCAGTCCCGCACATCTGGCGGGTTCCGTGCCCTTTTGCTGCAATTAGTAACGGTTTTGAGGGCAAGACTTCAAGCGATTCGACCTGACCGACGCACGCCGCATCCAGCCAGTGTGATTTCGGTAAATTGAGCCGAGTTCGGTTGAACTTAGTCTGTCCGCCTGTCCCTACGGTGACGGGCAATCCTGTTTGTTTCAAAGCATTGAACAATGCCCAACGAGTTGAGTTGACGGCGGCAGCATCTTTAAGCGGTGATTTTGCCTGCTTGAGGATTCGATTCAACAGGTCAGGCTTGTCCGCTAGAAAGTCTCGAATGTCTTGATTTCCTTTGCTTTGATTGCAGGCATGACACGCAATCGTCAGGTTAGAAACCCGGTCAGAACCGCCTTT
>JALOOO010000350.1 GCA_025454375.1 Leptolyngbya sp. Prado105
GCATCGAATTTGCCTCTGGTACTTCAGAAACCAACTGCTTCGACTTGCGAGACTCCAACCAAAATGGAACCACCAGCCAAGCCGCCACAAGCAAAAATGCCACTAAGCCAAACTGCGAAGCCAACGTAAATAGCTTCTCTAGCGGCACAACCTGACCCGCAAAATACGACAGCGACACCATCACCGTTGCCCAGGTTAATGCTCCAGCCGTGTTGTATAACGTAAACTTCCAGTACGGCATCTCAGCGATTCCTGCTAACGGACTGGCAAAAATCCGCAGCAAAGCCACAAATCGACCCAAGAACACAGCTTTGCCAGCATTCTCACCAAACTGGCGCTTCAACTCCTCGATCTTTGCTTCTTGAATTCGGAACAGCTTGCCCAAATTTAAGAGCAATGCCCAACCGCCGTAGCGTCCAATCCAATAGCCAATATTGCCCCCGATCGTTGCGCCCAATGCCGCATCGCCAACGACCCAGAAATAATTCAACTGATCACTTCCTGCCAAAAAGCCGCCCGCAAGTGTCACCGTTTCACCGGGGATGGGTAACCCCAAATTCTCCAACAAAATCCCAAAGAAAATCGCCCAATAACCATACTGCTGAGCGATCTGCTCGATCGCTTCCGGTGAAATGAAGTCAAGTGACATTCCAATAACCTTTACAAACCTTCATATTCTTCCGATCTTGACGTGTTTTTACCCGAAGTGTCAATCAATCGATCGATAGTTTTTCTAATTGAGCGATCGAATCGAGGGCTAGTAACATTTCTCAGAGTTGTCATCCGTATTTTTCTATATTAATAAAGAAATCTTTATTAAAATTGGGCTGAGACACGGAGAAAAATAAAGATTCGATGAAACTACGATGAGGGTCTGTTGCGTCCGGAAGAAGACTCTTTATAGTTGAAGCACTAAGAATGCGTACAACTACTTAGCGGTTGGAACGGATCTTGCGGTTTTCGAGTCGTCGAGACAGTGCAAGCGGTGAGAGTGAATAAAAGATGTGGGGATTTAAAAAATGGGGTTGATTGAGCGGTACGAAGAGGTTGTGCTTCAGCCCCAAGGTCGATTAGATGCCTTGGGTGGAGAAGAATTGCAGCAGCAGTGGGCAACCCTTGCACCTCGCCAGTACAAGGCTTGGATTCTTGACTTATCCCGCATTGAGTTTATTGATAGCTCAGGATTAGTCTCGTTAGTCTCAGGATTGGAAATTGCGACACAATCGAGAACGAAGCTTGTTCTCTGTGGATTGCGACCCTCGGCTCGGTTGATTTTTGAGATTACACAATTGGATCAAGTGTTTTCAATTTTTGAAAGCTATGACGCGATCGATTGCTCATTTGGTCGAGTCCAAGAAGCGCTGCAAGTTGCTTAGATCGAGAGGCGTGCGGGCAAACGCACATGTAGCTTAACACTCTGTGCAAACGGAAAATGGAGAACATAGGATTCAAGAACATTACGAATCTGTCTTGAATCCCATATCTGAACCCGCATCTGACAGCCTTAAAGCCCATTTTGCTGACCCGCGTGCCCAGCACAACATTGAGCATTTGTTGATCGATATTGTGATGATCACCATACCGATTTGCACAACATTTCTCACGAAAATCCGGTAGGATGAGCAATGGGATGAAGTGACAAATGTACTAAAAATGCCACGCAAGTCTGCTCTATCTTACGATCGCGGAACGCTCATTCTCCATCCACCGCCCAAAGGAAAAGCTTGGATCGAATTTGCTTTATGGGACGACCGGATTGAGAAATTTCGCGTGCCTGCTCATCAGTATCGTGAATTGCTGTTAGCCCTGCGATCGGAAGGCATCGAAATCGACGATCGAGCCAAAGCATTTCGCGAGATCGAGCTAGTTTCTACGGTCGAGATGGAGCCGTATCCGCATCAGAAAGAAGCCTTAGAAGCTTGGAAAAGCTCAGAAAGATTGGGGGTCGTTGTTTTACCGACCGCAGCAGGTAAAACTTATCTCGCGCAGTTAGCAATGCAATCGACAAAGCGGAGTACCTTGATTATGGTTCCGACATTGGATCTGATGCACCAATGGTATGCAAATCTATCTGCGGCGTTTCCGGATGTTGAAGTTGGACTACTTGGGGGCGGTTCGCGCGATCGTACGCCGATTCTTGTAGCAACTTATGATAGTGCCGCGATCCATGCAGAAACCTTGGGCAATCAGTATGCGCTCCTTGTGTTTGATGAATGTCATCATTTGCCGAGTGACTTCAATCGAGTCATTGCAGAATATGCGATCGCACCGTATCGATTAGGATTAACCGCAACGCCAGAACGAACCGATGGCAAACACGAAGATCTAAAAAGTCTCATCGGGCAAGAAGTTTATCGTAAAACACCTGAAGAACTGTCAGGATCAGCCCTCGCGAAACACGAAGCGATTCAGATTAGAGTCTGTCTTTCTCAACCTGAGCGAGAACGCTACGATCAGTTGATCCAAATCCGAAATACATTTCTCAAAGACTCTAATATTTATCTTAGTAGCGCTCAGGGATGGCAGCGATTTGTGCAAGCGAGTGCGCGATCGAAATCTGGACGAAAAGCAATGCTAGCGCATCGAGAAGCAAAATCGATCGCCTTTGGAACTGAAGGGAAGCTTAGAGTCTTAGCAGATTTACTCGCTCGTCATTATCCAGAACGAACGCTGATTTTCACGGACGATAATGCAACGGTTTATCGCATTTCTCAAGATCTGTTGATTCCGGCGATTACGCATCAAACTCCAGTTAAAGAGCGTCATGAGATTTTGACAAAATTTAAGCAGGGCGATTATCGATCACTTGTTGCCTCGCGGGTGCTAAATGAGGGTGTAGATGTTCCTGATGCTAGTATTGCGATCGTGCTTTCAGGAACAGGTTCAGCGAGAGAATACATTCAACGGATGGGACGAATTCTTCGTAAAAGTAAAGACCCTGGGAAACTCGCAATTCTCTATGAAGTGATTGCAGAGGATACGAACGAAGAAGGCGTTTCGCGACGACGTAATCCTAATCAGACGAAAAAACCGCGATCGTCTTCACGTCAGCTAGAACTCGTTTCTTACAAGACTCCACCCAATGTCGTTCCCCGTGCCGCAGAAGGCGAAACGAATTACGACGATTGGTAAACCAAACCTCATCAAAACATTGATCAAAAAAAGGTGGCATTGAATTCAACGCCACCTGCTAACCTTCACCTACAAACTGAATTTGCGCTTAGAGCGAAACCATTTCTCGCAATTCTGCTTCCAAAGCGCGTAAGAGATTTTGATCGCCTCGTTCTCTGGCAACCTGCATCCGACGATGTACATTACGATGAATCGTCACGCGATGGGCATCTGCAACTGAATGAGAGCGGCGCACAATGTTGAATCGTTTTGATTTTGCAGGTAATTTCTCAACCATCAAATCTGCCGTTGGGATAGCCATTTGAGCAACAGTCTGGCAAGTCCAAGGTTTCACGGATCGCCCCATTTCTGCCTCAGTAACTTCAAGACTGGGGACAGAAGACAAATACGTTTGAGTAAATCGTGAGTGACGCATAAAGTGGCTCTAGAAGGGTTTCCTGCTTGAGAATTCCCCAAGCAACTTATAAGATTGAGATTATATTCTGTATCTTACGTGACAGTTTGGCTTTCTTCCAATCCCTCTTAAGAAATATTCAGAATTTGGACTTTGATAAGCTGCGCTTCTGATTCAAGTACGTGTGGAACGATCGCTTGAACTCGCACATTTAACCTTCTCAAGCGCTTGCTCACGAGTCTTCTGATCTTGCAGCGTATTTGCAACCTTTACCGCTTGAGTTGGTTGTTTCATTCGAGCATATTGAACGGCGATCGCTTCAATCAAACTGCCGCGATCGTTCTCCATTTCAATCACCGTTCCACCCTCTGCACCTAGTCGATCAAACTGCGATTCATCCCCTGGAATCGTTTGAGCGACTTTGAAAGCTTCAGCGAGAAAAGGCAATGCTTTGTCAGATTGTTTCAAGTCGGTGTAACGCTGAGCGATCGCAAGGAGTAATTGAGTTTGACCGTTGGCTACTGTTGACTGAGGGACGATCGCAGTTGCGATATCGAAGCGATTTTGAGCTAATGCCATGAAGGCAACTGTTTGTAAGCGCTGAAATCGTTTTTCGGGCATTACCGACCCGATCGCAAGCTGCAATGCTCCATCGGTTTGATTGGCTTCTCGAAACATCTCAAA
>JALOOO010000132.1 GCA_025454375.1 Leptolyngbya sp. Prado105
GTCGAGATGTTAGCTACCTCAGTGCGGTTACTCATCTACTATCTCAAGCATCGCCAGATTCCAGTGTTTACCTAAATCATTCTCTACTGTGCAACGCCGACGATTTATGTACCAGCGTTTAATGGTATGTAAATTCACTCTAGAAATACAGATGAAACTCAGTCATTAAAATAGATCGAAGCCAATCGATTTTTGTAGGCGAACGAATTGTGATTAAATATCTGATGCATCACCTGAAAATCTTCCGGGCTGCCAAAGAGGTTGTGTCGCAAATACTTTTTAGTAACAAACGAAGTATCTCATTCGCGTTCCGTTAAGCACTGATTCCCAGGAGTTCTTCAATAAATTTTACTTGAGACACACTGTCCCCTCTGCTGATTCCCTTCACCTGTCCTTTGCGAATCATACTCATGGCTTCAATCCCGCTCAGGGTTCGTCTTGCCGTGTTAAATGAGCCGAACCCATCATTGGCTTGGTCAAGCGCTTGATGTTGCGGTGATCCTGCGATTAGGATGTTATTCATATACTTGCTCTGGCGCAATCCGGTCTCTGCTGCCAGCGTTTCATCCGCTTTCAGTGCTTCGACTGCCACGGGGTAGACAGCATTCTTATCCACCGTGATCACCCGTGGCTTTTGAGTGTATGGAGCTTTCAACACTTTACGGAAAAATCGCGCCGCTGCCTTGCCGTCCCGCTTCGCACTCAGCATGAAGTCCAACGTGTTACCCGCTGAATCGACGGCACGGTAAAGATATTTCCATTCCCCTTTGACCTCAATGTACGTCTCGTCCACTCGCCAGGAATCGTTTGTCGGATTCAGATAAGGTCGAACTCGTTTGTCCAGTTCCGGGGCGTAGCTCAATATCCAGCGGTTGATTGTGGAATGATCCACCTCGACTCCTCGCTCTGCCATCATCTCCTCTAGATCCCGGTAGCTCAGAGCGTAGCGACAGTACCACCGCACATTCAACACGATGATTTCGGGCAGAAAGTGTCTCCACTTAAACAGGGATTGGGATGCCATTTAGGGTGGAATCAGAGAAAATTGAGCCTCCCCACCTTATCATTTTTGCGACACAACCAAGCAGTCTGAGAGGTTGTGTAATCTTCCAAAATTGCGGCAAGATCTTCTTAGAGCAGCGAGGAAAACATATGGCACACTTTTCGATCGTTCAAAACTATATCAATGGCGAATGGTCTACTCCCGCAACCGAAACCTATCTAGAAGTTACAAATCCAGCCACGATCGAAATTTTGAGTAAAGTTCCGCTCTCGCCTGCAAGCGAAGTAGATCGAGCGGCTCTTGCTGCACACACTGCTTTTCAGACTTGGCGACGCACGCCTGCAACTGAACGAATTCAGTATTTATTTAAGCTCAAGACATTGCTCGAAGAACATTTTGAAGAGATTGCTCAGACCATTACTTTGGAAAGTGGCAAGACGCTAGCAGAAGCCAAAGGCGAGATGCGAAGAGCGATCGAGAATGTCGAAGTTGCCTGCGGAATTCCCATTATGATGCAGGGCTACAACTCAGAAGACATCGCTCGTGGAATTGATGAACACATGATTCGTCAGCCTTTGGGCGTGACAGCAGTGATTACGCCGTTTAACTTTCCGGGAATGATTCCGTTTTGGTTCATGCCTTATGCGATCGCTTGTGGTAACACTTGCATCATCAAACCTTCGGAGCGCGTACCTCTAACCATGCAGCGCATCTTTACTTTACTAGAGCAGACAGGCTTACCGAAAGGCGTTGTCAATTTGGTCAATGGAGCAAAAGAAGTGGTTGATGCTTTGCTGGATCATGCTGCGATTCGATCGATTAGTTTTGTTGGATCGACTGGCGTGGCAAAATATGTCTACAGTCGTGCAGCGGCGAATGGCAAAAGGGCACAGTGTCAAGGTGGAGCTAAAAATCCTGTGATTGTGCTACCGGATGCAGATATCGCAATGACGACCAAGATTATGGCAGATAGTGCTTTCGGCTGTGCAGGACAGCGATGTTTAGCAGCCTCGATCGCGATTACCGTGGGGGATGCAAAAAATACGTTTACTGATGCGATCTCTGAAGCAGCAACTTCGCGCCAGGTTGGATTTGGGCTAGATTCTGGGGTACAAATGGGACCTGTGATTACTGACCAAAGTAAAGTTCGGATTGAAAGCATCATTCAGCAGGCAGAAACGGAAGGAGCGACTGTTTTAGTCGATGGTCGATCGACTAGAATTTCCGGCTATGAAACTGGTTACTTTGTCCGTCCTACAATCTTGCAGAACATTGATCCAAGAGGTGAGACTGCTAAAACTGAGATTTTTGGTCCTGTGCTGAGTTTGATTCATCTCGATTCGATCGAAGCTGCGATCGCACTGGTCAACCAAAGCCAATATGGAAATATGGCTTCCCTGTTTACCTCAAACGGGGCGGCAGCCCGAAAATTCCGCTATGAAGCTGAAGCAGGCAATATTGGAATTAATATTGGCGTTGCGGCTCCCATGGCATTTTTTCCCTTCAGTGGATGGAAAGATAGCTTTTTTGGCGATCTGCATGGTCAGGGATGGCAAGCGATCGAATTTTTCACCCAAACGAAGGTGATTGTTGAGCGCTGGCATGATTGGACCCGTCAGTTTTAGTTGTCCCGATTTTAGTTGTCCCGATTTTAGTTGTCCCGATTTTAGTTGTCCCGATGCACGTTGAATGAGATTTCTTCATTCAGTTCTGAGAAGTCGGTAAATGCTCCATTGCGAGCTTCTACGTCATTGAGACGGGCGAGAACTTCGGGATGGAGTGCTTCTGAAACTCGTTCTTGTCGGCTGAAAAAGAAGAAGAAGCGAGTGCTACCGACACAGAGACAATCTCCGTCGTGAAGGCGTTGGCGTTGCTGAACGCGAGTGCCGTTGATGTAGGAGCCATTCATACTGTTGAGGTCAACGAAGTAGAAGCCTTCATTGGGCGTATAGAGAATGACAGCATGACGACGGGAGAGTTTACGGTCTTGTAGCGGCAATGCGGCAGATCGATTCCGTCCAATTGTCCAAACCATTTGGGACTGTTTGAGGCAGATCGATTCGCTTCTGAGGAGGTTTGTGATGAGCCATGCTTGGTTGCCGGAGACGACACCCTGGATGTAGCGGGGTTTTGCTTCGGGAGTGACGGGCGATTCGATCTCAGATTTGGCTTCTTCAAAATCGATCGTGAGCGTTGGGCTTTTGGCGATTTGCTGTTCTTCAGGGGTTTCCTCATCAAGCTGTTCTTCGAGTTCTTCCCAGAAGGATGCGAGGGCATCAGGAGATTGATTAGGGGTGGCAGAAATCGCAGAATGGCGATCGTCTGGGCTGTAGAATGCTTGTTTCATGAGGGCTTCACCAAAACAGGACAAATCTGAGGGTAGGTGTACTGCTTTAGATTTCCCCAGATTAGTGAGAGAGAGACGATTTTGGACTTTGAATTTTGGATCGCGAAGCGAGAAAAACGTAACTGAGCTAATTTTCTTCGATCGACCAATCGACAAATTTCAGATTTTGAACTTGACTAAAATCTCGCTGATTGTTGAGTGACAACCGTCGCATCTTGAGAAAGAGCAATGGCAGCAATTCTCAAATCCTGTCGTAAACGTTTCTTGCATAAAGTAGCATTCTCACGCAAGATGCTGACATAGCGAGCATCTGCGTCAGTGTCAAATTTCAAAATTGGAAACTGGCGAACGAAATCAACCGTTTGCCAAAGATTCTCGTATCGCTGAATGATTAGAGTCGTGTCAGTTGTTTCATTCAGTCGTCCTACCCAACCCTTAAACAGTTCTTGAACCGCAAAATCGTTAACCTCGGACAAGGTTCAAGATTGTTGCAATCAGTAATTCTGGCTCAACAGGTTTGGTCAGGTGCTGCTGAAAGCCTGCTTGTCGCGATCGCTCCTCTCCTGTTGTACTAGCATAGGCAGTTAGCGCGATCGCGGGCACATTTCCTTGCGGTAAAGCTCGAATCTGCTGAAGCAATTCATAGCCCGTCTGATCCGGCATAGAGATATCACTGATGAGTAGATCAGGTCGGTACTGCGTAAACTGTGCTAGCACAGCACTCGCTTGAGTCAAGGACTTAACTTCTGCCCCCGCTTCTTCAAGGAGAAACTGAATAAACTCGATCTGATCTGGTTCGTCATCGACTATCAGAATCCGAAGTCCAGCGAGACCTGATTCGGAACAATTCACATCCGGATCAGGCGTTGAGAGCGTGGCTAGAAGAGGAAACCGGACTGTAAAAGTTGCGCCTTGCCCCAGTCCGGCACTCTCTGCTGTGATGGTTCCAGAATGGAGTTCGACGAGATGCTTGACGATCGCAAGTCCTAAGCCCAAACCATCTTTTGAGCCTGAGTTTTGCTGACCTTGCTGATAGCGCTCAAACATTCGAGGTAAAAATTCGGCTGCAATCCCTTTCCCCGTATCGCAAACAACCAACTGCACGTGATCCCCAAAAATCGCGAGTTCAACTTCTACTCGTCCGCCTTCCGGGGTGAACTTAATCGCATTCGTCAGAAGATTCACGATGATTTGTTGTAAGCGATTGAAGTCTCCAGAAATCTGTGGGGTGACGTTCAAACATGTCCTGAGCTGAAGCTGTTTTACTTCCGCCATGGGGCGCACAATGTCCATGACGGCTTCGATGACATGCACCAGGTTGACGGGCGCGATCGCGATTTGTAATGTGCCTCGGATCATCCGCGAGATATCGAGGAGATCTTCGACGAGTTGCACCTGGGCCTGGGTATTGCGCGAGATCGTATCGAGCGCCTTGGTCATCGTCGCTTCATCTAATGTCCGGCTTTGCATCAGTTTCGCCCAGCCCGAAATCGAATTCAGAGGAGAGCGCAGTTCATGAGCAACGATGGCAACAAATTCATCTTTACTGCGATTTGCGGCTTCGGCTTCTTGTCGGGCAAGTTGAGCTTCTGCCAGTAGTTCTTCGCGTTCTGCTTCTGCTTGTTTGCGATCGGTACTATCGATCGCGGCTAGGATCGCATAACTTGGACGCAGAGACGCTCCAACTTGCTTAAAAAAGACCTGCTTGCGAACCGTTAGCCATCGCACTTCACCCGTTGACCAGACAATTCGATGATCGCGAGAAAACCAGCCGTCGCCTTCAGGATCAAGCACCTGAGCAATGATCTGCTCCATCATCTCTCGTTCTTCTGGATGGAAGGTGGCATGAATGCGATCGCGCGTGACGATGAGTTGATCGCTTGGTAATCCATACATCTCAGCAGCTTGCGGTGAAAGCTCGACAGTATTTGTGCCATAGTCAAATCGAGCGAGCGCAACTCCTGCAACTTGCACGCCGATGAGCAATCGCTCCTCCGATTCTTGCAAGCACTGTTGATCAAAATTACGATCGTATTCGTAACGAATACGATCGCTAATATCGCGCCCTTCTGGAATGATGAGAACCACTTGCCCCAATTCATCGCGTACTGGCTTCAGCGAGAAATCGATCGTCATGCTCGTCTCGCCTTGTCCTAAAATTTCGACTTCGTAGCGGACAAACTCACCTTGAGCGGCTTGGGCGATCGCGTCTCGGAGTTGTTGCTGCGTCTGCGGTGAAATCAGCCACCAGCGGCATTCCCAGAAGGGACGACCAATCACATCTGCACGACTCAATCCTGCAAAATTTAGTGCGGTTTGATTTGCTTCGAGCATCGTTCCGGCTGGCGATAACAAACCGACAAACTGGTAAGTTGTATTGAACAGTTCACGAAATCGCCGTTCGCTTTCTGCAAGAGCAGCTTCGATCTGCTTGCGTTCTGTAATATCTTGAGAAATACCCAAGATTTGATGCGGTTCTCCTTCTAGCGTGCGACTGTAGACCATTTCTCTCGTACAGAACCAATGCCAATCGCCGTTGGCATGACGCATCCGATATTCAAACGTAAACGTTGCGCCTGGTGTAGCTGCGCGAAACTGCGCCTGATGGGCGGGAACCCGTGCAAAATCATCAGGATGAAACAACCCCCGTAGGACTTCTTCGCCCATTGCTGCAATTTGTGCTGGCGTGTAGCCCAAAATCTCTGTGACTTGGCGATTTACATAGACTGTTTGTTGCTCGAGTAAATCGTACAGATAAAGCAGTCCTGGAGCCGTTTAATCTGCTGAATTAAATGCTGACTCTCCCGTAACTGCGCCTCTGCGCTCTGTCGCTCCGTCAATTCGGACTGAACCTGGTCATAGAGTTCTGCTTGGTGGATGGCAATCCCAATCTGAGCCGCAAGTTGCTGAAGTAGCTCAATTTCCAAAGGTTGCCATTGGCGTGGGTGAGTGCATTGACTTAGCACCAGCAACCCCCACAGATTGTCTCCCTGCAAAATCGGCACGACCAGATTGGCGCGGATCTGAAACCGTTGCAGCATTTCTCGATGACAGTCGCTTAAGGCTGCGGTGTGAATATCTTCTACTGCCTGAATCCGCCCCCGACGATAATCTTCGCCTCCCGTCTCCATAAAATAACGGTCTTCGACCTGCTCTCCCAGAGCGGATGTGAACTCTGGATGCACCGACTCCACCACGATTCTGCCGCTAAAGTCGGGATTAAAGCGGTAAATGAACGCGCGATCGGCACTTGCAAATTGCCGCACTTCTCGCACTGCTGTTGTCAGGACTTCAACCGGATTGAGCGATTGCCGCACTTGCAGGGTAATGCGATGAACAATCCGTTCGCGCTCAGTTGCTTCTTGCAGACTTTCCTCGCTTTCTCTCAGTTGCAACCGCAGTCGAGCACTCTCGATCGCAGTTCTCATCGTCATCTGCAACTGCTGTGGCGTGAGCGATCGTTTGTTGAGATAGTCCTCTGCTCCCAATTTCAGCGCTCGTACTGCAACACTTTCGTTGCCTTCTCCGGTAATCATGACGACAGGTGGAAAGGGTCGAGTATTCTGACGCTGTAAGGCTTCGAGAAACGCTAATCCATCTGCATCGGGCAGCGAATAGTCGAGTAAAATCGCATCGATCGACCTCATCTTGCATACTTCTAAGCCTGCTGCAACCGATTCCGCTTCTAAAACCTGGTAGGTAGAGCTTGTATCCGACAATAGACATTGCCGATACAGTTCTCGATCGGGTGCAAAGTCTTCAACAATTAGAAGTGTACAAATGGAACGATTCATAGGGATTCAGAGGGGTAGATAAATGTCTCAATTTGTAGACAGCAAAAACTTGAGGGACAGACCTGAAGTTATTACAGAAGTCCTACCTCTTAAAAGACGATAAGTTGAAGGTTGCTAGCAGAGAGGTCTCTCAAGACAGGATCCCCCAAAGTGTAGATATTGTTAATCTTCCTAAGGAACGATTTATGATGCGAAGAGGTTGGTTGGTCTATTTGGAGTTTGGTGATCGTTGAAATCAATAAACCTCGCCCTTCGGTTTCAAGGAGCGAGGTTTATTGATTCATTGAAAGCAGATTAGCCGCCTGCGATCGCAGGAATGATACTGACTTCATCGCCATCTTTTAGCGGAGTATTCTCGTTGTCGAGAAATCGAATATCTTCGCTATTGACATAGAAATTCACGAAGCGACGCAGCTTGCCCTGTTCGTCTACGAGACGGGCTTTGATGCCGGGACAACTTGCTTCAAGCGATTCTAACAATCCACCGATCGTATCAGCACTGCATTCAACCGTTGCTTGATCATTGGTGAGCTTTTGCAGAGGAGTTGGAATTAGAACTTTGACAGCCATAACTTAGAAAAGTGTGATGATAACTAGAACATTAAACCAAAACTTGTTGCCACTCTAGGCGATCGAGCGTGCGCGATCTTTCTAATGCCCGCTCAAAGCTTTCAAGCTTCGGCTCGATGGTCAACGGCTCACCGACATAGCCCTGGACGGCTTCTTGAGTTTTCAAACCGTTGCCAGTGATATACACGACGGTGGTTTCATCGGGATCAATTTTGCCCGCTTCGACTAATTTTTGCAGCACCGCGATCGTGGTTCCACCCGCAGTTTCAGTAAAGATGCCTTCGGTTTCAGCCAGGAGCTTGATGCCGTCTACAATCTCTGCATCGCTCACCGATTCGATATTCCCATTGGTCTTGCGGGCAATGTCAACTGCATAAACGCCATCTGCGGGATTCCCAATCGCGATCGATTTTGCGATCGTATTCGGCTTAACCGGAGCGATGAAGTCTCTGCCTTCTTGGAAAGCTTTGGCGATCGGAGAACAGCCTTCAGCTTGTGCGCCACTGAATCGAACAGATTTCTCCTCTACGAGTCCAACTTCAACAAACTCTTTGAAGCCTTTGTAGATCTTGGTGAACAACGAACCCGATGCTAACGGAGCGACAATGTGATCCGGCAATTGCCAGCCGAGTTGCTCGATCACTTCATAGCCCAAAGTTTTGGAGCCTTCAGAGTAGTAAGGACGCAAGTTGATATTCACAAAGCCCCAACCATGCGTATTTGCTACTTCAGAGCAGAGACGATTCACCTGGTCGTAGTTGCCATGGACTGCCATTAAAGTCGGATTGTAGATCAAGGTTCCGAGAACTTTACCCGCTTCGAGATCAGAGGGGATAAATACGCAGCAGTCTAACCCTGCATGAGCCGCGATCGCAGCGGTTGAGTTTGCTAAATTTCCAGTACTGGCACAAGAAACAGTCGTAAAGCCAAGTTCACGCGCTCGGCTCAATGCCACTGAAACGACTCGATCCTTAAAGCTGAGCGTCGGCATGTTTACTGCATCATTTTTAATGAACAGCTTTTTCAGACCCAAACGACGTGCTAAGCGATTGGCTTGCACCAAAGGAGTCATTCCGGTTCCGACATCGATTACATTGTCAGTCTCAACTGGGAGGAAGGGACGATACCGCCAAATCGAGTTTGGACCCGCTTGAATCGTTTCACGAGTGACGGTCTTACGGAGCCAGTCGTAGTCATATTTCACTTCCAACGGGCCAAAGCACAATTCACAGACGTGAGTTGCCTTTGGTTCATACTCTGCACCACACTCTTTGCACTGGAGTGCTTCAAAAGCAGAGTGGCTGGAACGGGTTTTAGAATACGTGGCGGTCATGTCGCGAAACTCCCTGTCAGTAGGCTTTTTATCGATTGACTGTGATTTGTCTGAAATCGTAGCATGGCAAAAATACCGAGTCAAACAATCCCGACAAAATTTGTCGGGATTGACTTAACCGCCACTGACAGGGGGAATAAAGACGATTTCATCGCCATTTTGCACGACTGTATCGGCTGCAACAAACTGCAAATTCACCCCAAATCGCGTAATTTCTTTAAAGGCAGCTAGTTCAGGGTGATCTAGGATTAAGCGATCGCAGATCTGCGCCACCGTTTCCCCGATCGGAATTTCTAATAAAAGTTCTGGGACTCCGTAAGCCTCCTGATAAGCGGCAAAAAGTTTTACGGTCACTGTAATAAAGTCAGTCATTTTCGGCAAAATTTACAAACACTTGTTCAAAATCACACAGAAAAGATCAATCTATTCATATGACGATTGAGCCTTCTTCTGAGTATGACGTACTGTATTAACCCCGATTGCTCCCAACCCCAGAATCCGGACGGATTAGAATTTTGTCAAGCTTGCGAAGCAAAATTAACCGAACGCCTCAGAGGACGGTATCGCATTCTCAAACCACTCGGGCAGGGCGGATTTGGTAAGACCTTTCTTGCAACGGACGAAGACCGACTGGGAACCCGGTGCGTGATCAAGCAATTTTCTCCTCAGGTGAAAGGGACAAAGGGGCTTGAGAAAGCAGTTCAATTGTTTGAACAAGAGGCAGTGCGACTGCATGAATTGGGTGAGCATCCTCATATTCCTGCGCTGCTTGCCTATTTTGAGCATGAGCAACGCTTGTATCTGGTGCAGCAATTTATCGAGGGGGCGACGCTCTCTCAAGAACTCAACCAAAATGGCGCATTTAGTGAACAGAAGATTCGAGAAGTTTTGGTGCGACTGCTGCCAATTCTCAAGTTTGTTCACGATCGCAATGTGATTCATCGCGATATTACGCCTGCTAATATTATTCGTCGTAAAATCGATGGGCGACTGGTATTAATTGACTTTGGCATTGCGAAAGTTCTCTCAGAAGAAAGTGCGAGTCAGCCTGGAACCAAAATTGGCACAGAAGGCTATGCCCCGATCGAGCAACTCCGCAACGGAAAGGCTTATCCTGCAAGCGATCTTTACAGTCTCGGAGCAACTTGCTTGTATTTGCTGACTCATGTTCGCCCTGAAGACCTGCATGATCCGATGTCGGGCAGATGGCTCTGGCGCGAATCTCTTTCTGAAAAAGGCGGCGGACTCAGTGAAAGCATTGGGCAAATTCTCGATCGCATGTTGAAAGATTTGGTCAACGAACGCTATCAAAATGCCGATGAAGTGATGCATGATCTGCGCCTAGCCCTCTCGACCCCGGCAATGGGGACGGCTCCTCAAACTGTTATTGTCAGCAAAAGTAAGCCTGCCCGCATTTCAGCACCCCCTGATCGCCTAACACAGCCGCCCTCCGAGCCAAAGTCTGCCCCCCAAGCTAGAGTCTCAGCGCCCCCGCCCCCGCCGTCTCTTCCGGTCAGTGCTGCGCGCAACTCAGGCATTAAAAACTCGCCAAGAAAATGTTTGCACACGCTCAGTGGACATACTTCATGGGTTGTCTCGATCGCAATTAGTCCGGATCGGCGCACGCTCGTCAGTGGCAGTTTAGACGATCGCATTATGCTCTGGGATCTCACGACAGGTGAGCGTTTAGGAACTTTAGTCGGACATAAGAACTCAATTAATTCGCTCGCGTTTAGTCCCGATGGGCACACGCTGATTAGTGCGAGTGACGATGATTCGATTAAGATGTGGCGCTTGCCCAGTGGAGAAATGATCCGATCGATCAATGGTCATCTGCGCGATGTTAACTCGATTGCAGTCAGTCCAGATGGAAGCTTTTTTGCCAGTGGGAGTGAAGATCGTTCGATCGGGGTTTGGCGGATGAGTACGGGTGAAATGATCCACAGTTTTAGTGGCTTGTCTGGCATGGTGAAAGCAGTTGCCATCAGCCCGAATGGACAAATCTTGGCAAGTGGTGGCTTAAATAACCTGCTCAAACTTTGGAATCTGGTGACAGGTCAGCCCATTCGGGAATTAGTCGGACACCAAAATTCAATTATGTCGATCGCCATTAGTCCAAATGGTCGGCGATTAGTCAGTGCCAGTAAAGATAAAACGATCAAAATCTGGGAGCCAAATACCGGGCAAGTTTTGCAAACCTTAACAGGGCATTCAGATATGATTAACTCGGTTGCGATCACGCCTGATAGTAAGACGTTGATCAGCGGCAGTAATGACAAAACCATTAAGCTCTGGGATCTTGAAACCGGGGACTTAGTTTGTACCTTGAGCGATCACGCTCATGCCGTGAATGCGATCGCCCTAAGCGCCGATGGTCAATGGTTTGCCAGTGGCAGTTCTGACAATACGATCAAAGTTTGGCAAACCTTTGCATAAGGTCAGAAATGAGACGTAAGGATGAATCGCGATCGTGTTAGTTCAGACTACGCTAAGACTATTCGCTTCGATTCGACCGCTTGTCCTTTCTTGAACGCTCAAACGATGGATGCAGCTAGAAGCCCACTTCGACGAATTGACTACTTGTTGCGTAAGGCGGACTATGCGAACTGGCATCGCCAGCAGAGCAATCGCCAAATTCTGCGATCGCAACAAGGATTTTGTGATGTGGAGCCGTCTCGTCCGAAAGCATGTCGTGATTGTACGAATTATCACGGAGTGGCGTATGGGTACACCCGTGAGAATCGTGCGGTATTAGTTTGTGGATTTCATCCCTATGGATGGCTTGATGAGTCGGCTTGTCCGGATTGGCAGGGAGTTCAGCCAGCCATGGTGCAAAATATTGGCGAGTGAATCATCCCTAGATTTATCATTATGCAGATAATGCTTACGAAAAATAGATTTCTCTTCCGGCAGTTTTATGAAAACTTCATCGATCCAATAAGAGTCCATTAATACATTGGTCTAAGTCGATGGTAGTCCGGTAATTTACTCAATAGGCTGTGAGTTCTGAAATCTGAATTAGTGTTGTTATGCGTATCTCTCTTTTGCAAGATACTCAGAGTCGAGGCTCGACGCTGGGAAATTTTTGTGCGACATTTTTTCGAGCAATTCGGAAAGTCGGTCGCATTGTGAATGAGATGATTGGAGCTATCCATCATCGCCGAAAGTTAGCAGATTATGCGGATTTATTACCGCAGTTAGGTGAGTCAGATGCCAAGATTGTGCAGGCACTGCATGAGGAAGGCGTGTATGTTACTTCACTAGAAACGCTGGGAATGGAGGCGAATCTTGCTCTACTAGAAGCGGCGAGTCGTGTCGTTCCAACGTTAGCAAAAACGCCTGGAGAATCAGGGATTGATATTCATGCGAAGACTTCTGCTTTAGTAGCACAACCAGATTTGTATCGCTGGGGATTGCAAGAGCGTCTGCTCGATATTGCAGATTGCTATTTAGGCTTACCTGCGGTGTTTAATGATCTCCACTGTCGGCGAGATTTTGTGAATGGAGTTAAGGCTGGCTCTCGGTTATGGCATGTTGACTCTTATGATCATCGAATTTTGCGCGTGTTTGTCTATTTGAGTGAAGTCAGTGAGACGACGGGAGGATTTCAGTATGTGAGTCGTCAGTCGAAGCGTTGGTTAATTCCGATTTTAGAGCAGTTGGGTACAGTGTCGGAGTGGTTAGTCGATCGCTTATATTCACCGAATCAGATCAAGACTTGTACGGGTGGAAAAGGGACGGTTGTGTTTGCCGCAACGGGTGCAATTTTGCATCGAGGAAAGCTACCCACAACGGGAGAACGCTTGACGCTTGTGTTTAACTACAACACCAGAGAGGTCAAGAAATCTGAGGAAGCAAAACCGACAGTTACATCTGAAGAACTGCGCGAGATTGCGAAGAACTGCACGCCTCGACAACGGCGATCGTTGCTCTGGTTTTGAGCATGTCCAACGCCATCAGACAACTGCAAGCGGTCTGAGAAATGCTTTTAATGAGTTACCTTCTACAATGACTTCTGCTCTGGAGAAATATTGCTGCCATAGTAATGTCCAACAGGTTCACAGAGGACTGCGATGAATCCGTTAGGTTTTATTTTGTGGCGCAGAGATCGCAGCAGTGATTGAGGATGTGGAAAGTGATGGGGACATGCTGAATGATTTTGTGGCTTTCACCGCAGCTTTGACAGTTCAGAGACTGATTGACAAGGGCTAATCTACCATAGCATTCTGGACAATATAATTTCTCAAAGACCATTTTACTCCTCGTAAGGCTTTCAACTAAATGTGCTGCACTATTATTGTGGACAATGAGTCTCGTTTACATTGATCTCGTTTACATTGATAAAGTCAAAAATTTGATGTGCAAGTTCAAGTTTGGGGCATTGAGAAATCGGCAGTTGTCGTCCTGATCGATCGATCAATACCGCCTGATTCGTCTCACTGCCAAAGCCGCTGTTGGGTTGATCCACTGGATTTGCAACAATTACATCTAAGTTTTTACGGTGCAACTTCTCTCGTGCAGGAGTGATAAAGTCTCCGGTCTGTGCTGCAAATCCAATCAGTTTTTGATGCGGTCTTTTTAAGGTTGCTAGCTCTACCAGAATATCGGGAATGGGAACGAGGTCTAACTGCTCGGGCAGTTGATTTTTCGGCAATTTAGCATTGCTGTAGAAATCAGGTTTAACATCTCCCACAGCAGCAGACATGACAATATAATCTGCATTGCTAAAGTTCTGTTTCATTGCTTGCTGCATATCTGCGGAAGAGGTGACAGGAATACAGCGAATAGAGTGCAGCGGAGCAAGTAAATGGCGATCGATTGGAGCGTGAACGAAAGTTACTTGCGCACCTCGATGTAAAGCAGCTTGTGCGATCTCAACTCCCATTTTGCCGGTCGAAGGATTGCCAATAAATCGCACAGGGTCAAAGTGTTCTCGCGTCCCTCCGGCACTGATTAGAACATGCTTGCCAGCTAAATCGCGATCGGGGGTATGTAGAAGTGAGCGTATGTGAGCAAGTAATTCTTCTGGTTCTGCCATACGCCCCGTTCCAACGCGATCGCAGGCTAGAATTCCTTCCCCTGGTGCAGCAGAGTGATAGCGCGGATCACCGAGCAAGTCGCACCAATTGCGTTGCGTCGATCTCTGTTCCCACATATCCGTATTCATAGCAGGAGCTAATAATATGGGGCACATTGAAGCAAGAACTGTATTCGTGAGTAAATTATCGGCTAGTCCGTAGGTTAGCTTGGCTAATGTATTTGCCGTGAGGGGTGCAATCAGAAACAGATCAGCCCATTCGCCTAATTCGATATGCAGAGGGCGAGGATTTGAAGCATCCCAAAATTGTTGATCTGTGTAAGCAGGATTGCGGCTTAACGTTGCAAAGGTCAACGGAGTCACGAAAGCCTGCGCGGAATTAGTAAGGATAACGCGCACCTCAATCTGCTCTTTTGCTAGGGCTGAAACAACGTAACAGACTTTGTAAGCGGCAATTCCGCCTCCGATACCAATAAGAACTCGTTTGGCTTGCATAGGGGTGACATGAACAGGGTCAGCGCTGATTCTAACAGGAGAGGTACTGCTTTCGCTTGTGTTACGCCTCGCAAACTTGCAGCCAAATTCTTGGCATTTTTCTGCCAAAGTTCTAGGGCTGGACAGTGCGAAGTTCTCTGCTTGATGGAGAGTAGTGGATACAAAAAGACCTTTCCAGAAATTTACAGGCGTTACTGCTCCTGAGTTTGAGAGCGATCTCCCCAAGAGAGTTGCCGAGCGCAATTCTGCGGGTTTGCGGCAGTTTCTATCAGAAATGAGCAATCCACATTAAGTTCTTACATCGACATCACTTCCAGCTTTTTCCATGGCTTAAACCAGCAATTAGACCTCCTGCATGAATCCTGAGCGGAGTGCGATCGCCGTGAAAGAAGGGATAGAACCTTGCTCAGGAGAATGTTCATGTTTGCTCGCATTCAACA
>JALOOO010000133.1 GCA_025454375.1 Leptolyngbya sp. Prado105
ATTCGCATAAGCTGTTAGCATTTCCTTTGCTAATTCAAGAGCTGCGATCGCTTGCTCACGCCTAACACTTGGAAAATGATTTAAGAATTCATCGAGTGGATCACCGGCTTCGAGATAATCGAGCAATGTTTTCAGCGGCACACGAGTTCCAACAAAAACAGGAGTTCCTCCTAGGATGTCAGGGTCACTATGAATAACACGTGCTGTGGTTGTCATGTCAGCTATCCAATAGCAGTAATATCTTTGATCTTAGTCTACAACTCCGCTTAAAACGCCCATTGGAAGCAATCGCCAACGCCATTTGAGGGCAACTTTTAGCATCTGATTACAAACAGATGCGCTTTCGGAACTGTCATCACTTAGGATTAAGCGGCACACGGCTCTGCTATACCCTAACAAATAGAACTAGAAGGAAGCGAGAAGACTCTACTCGCCACTCCAACAGAATTGTTAGCTTGACATCCGACCAACCGGACGGTATCTTGTGAGTATCCGACCAACCAGACGGTTTTTGGAATTGATTGCTCACTCAGGCAGTGAAAGTTCTATCATCTGTGGGTTTGAAGTTCATGGTTTCTGCAAAACGGTCTCGCTCTAAGTCTATCCAACCCAGCCTGTTACTAGCGGCTGCGAACAGAGTAATCGTCCGGCAGGGAGTTGACGCACTCACTTTAGACGCGGTTGCCGTCGAAGCAGGCGTAAGTAAAGGTGGGCTTTTGCATCACTTTCCAAACAAAGAGGCGTTGATTGCGGGCATGGTTCAGCAAGCGTTAGATAAGTTTGTTGAAGCATTGCACCAGGAACTCGCAAAAGATCCAGCACCCAATACTCCGGGACACTGGGTTAGAGCTTATATCCGAGCGTCGGCACTAGACGATCAAGAAAACTATGAGCTTCACTTTAACCTGCTCGCAGCGAATTTTACTAATCCTGAATTGTTGAAGCCAATGCGAGATTTTTGGCAAGAGTGTCATACCCAGATCATTTCTAGCGGACTGGATGCCGAAGTTGCTACGGTGATTCGATTAGCAATGGATGGCTTGTGGTTAACCCATTTGCATAATTTTGCGCCTTTGCAAGACCCGTTGCGATCTCAAGTGATTGAAACCGCTCTGAAACTGGCACAACCTTAACTGATTCTGTCAAATTTTTCATTTCTGTTCGGCATTTGCTGAATTGATTCGATCGACTGTTCCTCTAGAGGTTTCCCCTAGAGAAAGTTCGCCATACCGCATTTAGCTACTCTAGTACTTGAGTTTAATGTTATGAAAGGTATTTCAAATCGATTTAGCATTCAAGCAGAAGCCCATGAATTTCTCAAATTGGCTGTTCCCCTTGCAGGTGCTCAGGTTGCTCAGGCTGGGACTGGGTTTGTGGACACCGTAATGATGGGCTGGCTGGGGCAAGATGTGCTTGCAGCAGGTGGATTAGCCACAATCATCTTTATGGCATTCATGATGACTGGAGTGGGGTTGATCTCTGGAGTCAGTCCGTTAGTTGCAGAAGCGTATGGAGCCGGACAAACTCAGCGAATCGGGCAATTAACTCGTCAAGGCTTATTGATTGCTCTGCTGTTATCGATTCCAGGGATGCTGGCGATTTCTCATCTCGATGGGCTGATGCGCCGGTTTGGGCAAACTGAAACGACAGTCATTCTTTCGGATACGTACCTGGGTGTAATGGCATGGGGGTTGTTTCCAGCGATCGCATTTGCTGCTCTCAGAGGTTGTACTGTTGCTCTCTCCAAAGCACGTCCGGTTATGTTCACTGTCGTTGCTGCAACCTTGTTTAATCTCATTGGTCATCTTCATCCCAGAGGCTGAACCAGTCTCGACGGAGATTACTCATCTACAGAAAGGACAGTGTGATGCAGCCGGAACAACAGCAGCGAATCATGGGCTACTTTATTGAGGAGGCAAAAGACCACCTCAATACGATCGAACAGGGTTTGCTGAATCTCAAAGACACCCTGGCAGATCCAGAGATGGTGAATGAGGTCTTCCGAGCAGCACACTCGGTTAAAGGTGGTGCGGCAATGCTGGGCTTAAACAGCATTCAAAAGACCGCTCATCGTTTAGAGGATTACTTCAAAGTTCTGAAGGAAACGCCTACAATTCAGCCTGATCAGAAGCTAGAGTCGCTTTTATTAAAGGTGTTTGATACGCTGAAGGAGCATTTGGAGCAATTGCAAATGCCATCTGGATTGAATGAAGATGAGGCGAAAGAAGCCTTGGTGAAATTAGAGCCAGTTTTCTCAGAAGTTGAAGAACATCTGACGCAATTAGAGCGTAAAGCTTCAGCAAGTTCTGATAAGGGAACTGTGATTCAATCTGAGAGCGTGTTACAAGACAATGCTCTGCTGCTCATTTTCCAAAATGATGTTCCTGCGCAGTTGCGGGAGATGCTGCAAACTTTCCGACAAGCAGAAACAGCGCTAGATGCACGCGATCGCTTACAAGAAATTTGCCTCGGCTTAAAAGGGCTTGGAGAAGCGTTTGGCTTAGCGAAGTGGAGTCAACTGATTGAAACAGCGAGTCAAGCGATTGGTAATTCTCAAAATGCCTATCGAGACCTAGCACCGCTTGTTATTACCGAAATTAAGCAAGCACAAGGACTTGTGTTAGCAGGACGGGAGAGGGAGATTGCGCCGAGTGAAGCTTTACAGGCAATGGCTCCGGTCACTTCTGAAAGTGCAGAGATGGATCTGGAATTGGCTGACTTCTTTGCGATCGCAAACAATGAAGGCTCAAACGATTTCGATTTCTCTGGATTGGAATTTGCAGCGGATTCTACAGATGTCACAGATGATTTAGACAATGTGTTTGCCGTTTCAGGTTCAGCAATAGATGATTCGAGCAATTTGAACTTGGACGAAATGTTCGATTTGTCTGAGGCTGATAGCGCAAGTGTCGCCGACGACCTGAACCTAGATGGAATGTTTGATTTGTCTGACGCTGATGCAAGTGTTACAGACAGCTTGAACTTAGATGAAGTGTTCGATTTAGGGCAATTAGATTCAGCAGCGCTTTCCTCTGAGCGCAGCGGTTCTGATGTAGGCATGGATGAGTTGAATAGTCTTGCAGATCTGTTTGAAGGTGAAACGCCAGATTTAGGAGCGACTTGGCAGCAGGAAGAAGTGATTGATTTAGAATTGGCTTCTTCTGAGGTTGGTCACTCAGACAGGAGTGATTTCGCTAATCTGATGTCTGAAATGTCCGAAGGCACTGGTGCAGACGAGTTGGCAGGATTGTTTGGAGAGGAGGAATCAGACTTAGAGAATGCCGCATCACTTGAGGCAGTTGATGAGTTTGAATTACCTGATTTCTCTGAAGATGTTACTGAGTTTGGAGTGGTTCCAGCGATCACAGAATCTCCAGCGGTTGACGATCTGGGCTTAGATGAGCTAGATAGCTTAGATCTAACCGCTGATAGTCATTTGCCTGTTACTGGGTTTGAAGAAGAGGAAGGATCATTAGATAATCTGGGCGAGCTATTTGCAGGGCTAGATGATAATGATCTCGGACTAGCTTCTCTCACAAGTGAATCTGTTGTGGAAGAAGCGGTCACATTGGATTCAACCGATTTGGATGACATTTTTGAAGAAGATCCATCTGAAGAACTGAATCTCTATGAGTTTGAGATTGAAGCGGCTGAGAATAATGTCTTAGCAGATGCTCCTGCTGAAGTTTTGATAACAGAATCGCTGCTTAATCCATGGGATAGTTTCGATTTGGATGTAAGCTCTAACAATGTGTTGCCTGAAGCAGAATCCCTGAATGGTCAAACTGCTGCGGTCGATCAGGGTTTTGATGAGAATGAGTTGGAATTTAATGATCTTGATGATTTAGGCTCAGAAGGCTTGGAACTAGATTTTTCAGAATCTCTGAATGGTCAAGCTGCTGCGGCTAATCAGATTGTCGATGAGAATGAATTAGGGCTTGATGGTTTTGAAGATGCAGGACTAGAAGATTTAGAGTTAGGACTGGATGCGTCTGAAGATGCTGTTCTCAATTCTCTTTTCTCTGAGGATTTAGCAGATAGAGGTTCGATCGAGGAGCTAAACCTCGAATTGCAAACTTCTGAAGAGTCGCAGCTTGATGATTTGTTTGGTGAATCTACTCTCAACCAAAATAGCTCTGTCGTTGCAGAAATAGATGAGCTAGATTTTGAGAATGAAGACAATTTTAATTTTGAAGGCTTGAGCGAGCTAGGTGCTGAAGAGAATATTGCGCTTGAAGCAATGGATGGGTCAGATGATGTTTTTGCAGATTTACTAGACTTTTCATCTGATGAAGCTGAGGTAGAAGCTGAATCGAGTTCTCTTAATGGTGGGTCAGTGGCTGATTCTGAAGATGCTCTTGCAGAGTTGTTGGATTTCTCTAGTTCTGATTTAGACGAGGAGTTAGCTCTTGCAGATGAAATCCCTCCATCTGAATCAGGCGATTCGCTCTCTAACTTGCTAGATTTTGACTCAGAGCTAGATACCCTCAATGTTGCTTCATCTAATGAAATAACGGAACTTCTTGATAGCTCGACAGATGACTTGTCGATCGAGTCTGAATCACTCAATGGCTCTAATGCAGATATGGACGATGCGTTTGCAGGGCTACTTGACTTCTCATCTGAAGCAGATACAGAAGAATTTTCTGCATCTGAGGACGATGTGCTTGATCTTGATGCACTAGTTGGGTCTGATTCTTCCGAGGCTGAGGATGACTTCTTGGGTGAACTAAGCTTGAATGCTGAAGGTTCGCCAGCAGTCGAAGCAAGTCATATAGACTTAGATTTAGAATTTGATGAAGAATTGGCTACTGACTCTCCAGTCATGGAATTAGAAAGTAGTTCAGACTTTGATCTAGGATTTGGGGAGCAATTGAGTACTGATCCTCAAGATGATTTTGCAGATCTTAATTTGGACTTGTTTGGGGCTGAGGCACAAGGACAAGAAGCGGTTGAAGCAGTTGAAGAAGGCTTGACTGATGATTTAGGATTGGGCGATCTAGGATCTGATGATGCGGATGGATTAGGTGATCTAGATGCCCTGTTGAACGAGGAAGAGAGCAGTGCAGATGACGGCTTAGATGCCCTTCTGGGTGCTGGAATTGGGACAGCAGCGATCGCAACAGGGTTAGGTGTTGGCATTGCTGCAATGAGTTCTAAGTCTGAAATGCCTTCAAATGAGATGGATGAACTCGACAGCCTACTTGGCTCAGACGATGAGTTAGATGCGCTGTTGGGTGAAGAAGCAAGCGGATTGGATGATCTCGATTTGCTTTTAGATGAACCTGCACCAAATGGCGTTTCAGGTGGAGAGGGTTTTGATGACCTTGAATCTTTGCTTGCAGAGGCACCAGAAGCGATCACATCTCAAACTAGTTTCGCTGCAACCAACGAAGCTGATGCAGAATTTGGTGACTTAGAGAAGATGCTTGAAGAAGCTGACCAAGCAATGGGCGGCTCTCCAGCCAATCGTGCAGCAGCGACTCCAGGACGGCGTTCTCCTCGCGCAGCTAAAGGATTTAGTGAACAGACGATGCGAGTTCCAGTCAAGCATCTCGATAACCTAAGTAACTTGGTTGGGGAATTAGTAGTTAACCGAAATAGCTTGGAGCAAGACCAAGAACGGTTACGTCAATCGCTTGATAATTTGCTGTACCAAGTCCAGCAGTTGAGTGATGTGGGTCAACGGATGCAGGACTTGTATGAGCGATCGCTGCTCGAAAGTTCACTCCTTGCAAGTCGTCAAAATCATCGTGTTCCATTTGGTGGTTCGGAACGCAGCAACGGAAATTCGACGGGAGTTGAGTACGATCCACTTGAGATGGATCGTTTTACTGGATTCCACTCGCTCTCGCAAGAGATGATTGAGTTGATTGTGCGAGTTCGGGAGTCTTCGTCTGATATCGAGTTTATTGTGGATGAAGCGGATCAAGTGACTCGCATGTTCCGCCAAGTGACGACACAGCTTCAAGAGGGATTGACGCGATCGCGAATGGTTCCGTTTGCTCAGACGGCGGATCGGTTGCCTCGTGCAGTTCGTGATATTGCAATGAAGTGTGGGAAGCAAGCCGAACTCGTCATCGAAGGACGCGATACATTAATCGACAAGATGATTCTGGAGCATCTATATGATCCGATGACTCATCTTGTCAATAACGCGATCACACATGGCATTGAAGATCCTGAAGTTCGTCGGGCATCTGGAAAGTCACCGACCGGACGGATTACGATTCGAGCGTTCCACCAAGGGAATCAGACAGTTATCTCTGTTTCAGATGATGGTGCAGGGGTCGATGTCGAACGGGTCAGATCGAAAGCGACTGAGAAAGGCTTAATTACTGCCGCAGAAGCGAGAAATGCTTCTCGTCTCGATATCTACGATTTGCTATTCCATCCAGGATTTAGTACGAAAGACCAGGCGGATGACTTCTCTGGTCGAGGCGTTGGGATGGATGTGGTTCGTACCAGTCTGAGCGAGATTCGGGGAGCGATTAGTACAGATTCGGGTCAAGGCAAAGGAACCACATTTACGATTCGATTGCCGTTGACATTGAGTATTTCCAAGGCGTTGTGCTGTATTAGCGATCGCGCTCGGATTGCATTCCCGATGGATGGGGTGGAAGACATGCTCGATCTGCCGAAAGAGCGGCTCCAAACCGATGCAGAAGGAAATCCCTGTATCAGTTGGCGCGATACCTTGCTGCCCGTTAGACCCTTGAAAGATTTGCTCGGATATAACCGTCACTTGAGTCGCGGAAACGTCTACGGCGGAAACCAAGAAGACGATATGGTGTCGATCGTGATTCTGCGAAGTGCGGGGAATTATCTGGCGCTACAAGTTGATCAGGTGTTGGGTGAGCAAGAGATTGTAATTAAACAGCTTGAAGGTCCTGTGCCGAAACCGATCGGAGTTGCAGGTGCGACAGTACTAGGGGATGGGCGAATTATGCCGATCGCAGATGTGCTGGAATTGATTGACCTGTCGGTTGGTCGGATTCGTCGCGATGCTGGCTCAATGTGGGAGCAGGGAACCGGGCAGCCTGTGGTTGAAGCGGTCGCGAAGACTGAGCCGATGGTGCTAATTGTGGATGACTCGATTACGGTGCGTGAGCTATTGTCGATGACCTTTAATAAGGTCGGATACCGGGTGGAGCAGGCGCGTGATGGTCAGGAAGCTTGGGAGAAACTCAGATCAGGGCTGCCGTGCGATATCGTCTTCTGTGACATTGAAATGCCAAGGATGGATGGATTAGAGTTGCTGTCGCGGATTCAGAAAGACCCAAATCTGGCAAATCTGCCGATCGCAATGCTGACTTCGCGTGGAGCAGACCGACACCGTCAAATGGCAGCTTCTCTCGGCGCAAGTGGCTATTTCACGAAGCCTTATCTCGAAGAAGCGCTGTTAGATGCGGCGCAACGCATGTTGAAAGGGGAAATTTTGATCTCTTCTAATAATCCTGGGAACAGTTAGCGAGAATTTTGCTCTTAGAATCTAAGACGGAACTAAATTGTTCCGTCTTTTTTATGAAGTTTCTAATTTTTTTGAAAAAAGATTGGAAATCTATCGATCGATAGAGCCTTTTTGCGATAACCTACAAAACTAGGCTTGAATCTATAGATTTCATGTAAATTTCTTTTAACAGACACTTCTAAATAAAAATTTACATATTTTAATTTTTAGTAGAAAAAATGACATGGAATGCTAATTTTCAGGGAGTGTTAATTGCAGTTGCGAAGCGTGAAATTTCGTGATATCCGAACACCGAAGTAGCAAGCGATCGAGGAAGAGGGCACAACCCTGCTGTAGCGTCATATAGAGATAGATCGGAAACAGGCTACAGATCAGGACAGAATGGCAATTCGAGCGCTGCAAAGAAACCATTTTTGATAGGTACAAATGCTGAAATCATCTCGTAGTATTCACGTAGCATTCTCGTGAACGAGGTGGTATTTCTCACGCTGTCAAGGCGAAATGCCCGTCTTGGCAAATTGCGAAATTTACATTAAATCTGACTTAGCTCTCCTAGGAAGCGAGATAACGAGAGTCTCTGACAAAAGTGTGAGGCGACCAAATTGTTTGACCTTGTAGGAGGTTTTGTATGCGGATTGCTCAAGTCACCCCATTGTGGGAGCGTGTTCCTCCCCCAGCATACGGTGGCATTGAATTAGTTGTGAGCCTGTTGACGGATGAGTTAGTGCGTCGAGGTCATGAAGTCACGTTATTCGCGACGGGTGACTCGCTGACATTAGCGCGGTTAGAGTCGGTTCATCCTCGCGCGATTCGGAACGATCCGACCGTGAAGGAGTACCAAGTTTACGAGACGATCCAACTTGGAAACGTTTATCAACGTGCCCATGAGTTTGATGTGATTCATTCTCACATGGGTTGTCCGGCTTTACCGTATGCCCAGTTGGTGAGAACGCCGACTGTCCATACGCTACATGGCACGTTTACTTCGGATACCTCAAAGGCTTATGCATATGCTCGATCGCAGCCTTATGTGAGTATTTCGGATGCTCAACGGGAGCCTAGCCTAAATATGAACTGTGTTGCAACGGTTTATAACGGGATTGATGTCGATAGCTACAAGTTTTATCCTGAGCCGAGTGATCCACCGTATTTGGCGTTTCTGGGTCGGTTATCGCCAGAAAAGGGACCGCACCATGCGATCGAGATTGCGAAGCGTACAGGGATGCGGTTAAAGATGGCTGGGAAGGTCGATGTTGTCGATCGTGAGTTTTATAACGAGGTGCTTCTGCCTCAGATTGATGGTGAGCAGATTCAATATCTAGGGGAGGCGAACCACGTTCAGAAGAATACGCTCATGGGTGGAGCAGTTGCGACCCTGTTCCCGATTACTTGGAGAGAGCCATTTGGCTTGGTTATGGTCGAATCGATGGCGGCAGGGACTCCGGTGATTGGAATGCGATTGGGTTCTGCTCCAGAAGTGATTCGAGATGGTAAGACTGGATTTCTGTGTGAGACAGTGGATGAGTGTGTCGCGGCTTTGGATCGCATAGCAGAGATCGATCGAGCAGTGTGCCGTCAGCATGTGATTGAGAACTTCAGCGTCCAACGGATGACAGATGGCTATGAAGCAGTGTATCGCCAGTTGCTAGGTGAGCGCCTGTTTCAGGGCAATGGCAAGTTGTTGAGCAAGTTCAAGTGATTTAGCGAGTGAAGATAATGGGATGGAGTCGAGTTCCATCCCTGGCTTGCGCTGTTCAAATTTGTTGAGGTGGAATTTTATGATGATCAGTAATGAGAAAAATTTACAGTCTTCGGTTCGGAAGACTCCCAGGCAGTCGATCGCTTTAATTTCTGAGCATGGCGATCCGGCGGCTGAGATTGGTCGTGAGGAAGCAGGCGGGCAGAATGTTTACGTTCGCCAGGTGGGAGAGGCGCTTTCTCGCTTGGGGTGGCAGGTCGATATGTTTACGCGGAAGTCACATGCGGATGGGGCCACGATCGTGCAGCATAATCCGCATTGTCGGACGATTCGATTGCAGGCGGGAGCAGAGGAGTTTGTGCCGCGTGATCAATTGTTTGAGGTGATGCCGGAGTTTGTTGAATCGTTTCTGAACTATCAGTCGAAGCATCATTACCCCTTAATTCATACAAATTATTGGATGTCGGCTTGGGTTGGGTTAGAGGTTCAGAAGACGCATAATGTTGAGCTAATCCACACTTATCATTCTTTGGGTGCGGTCAAGTATCAGTCAGTTCCGAATCGTCCGGCGATCGCGGAAACTCGTTTAGCTGTTGAGAAACAAATTTTAGAACAAGCGCGGTGTATTGTCGCAACTAGTCCGCAAGAGGAAATGATGTTGCGATCGCTGGTTTCTGAATCGGGGCGAATTGAGGTTATCCCTTGTGGAACAGATTTGAATCGATTCCATGCGATTCCGAAGTTGGATGCTCGCAAAGAGTTGGGATTGAAGCCGACGGATGAAGTTGTGCTGTATGTAGGACGATTTGATCCGAGAAAGGGGATTGAAACGTTGGTGAGAGCGTTTGCGCTGATTCATCATAGTTCGATTGATCCGTCGAATTTGCGTCTGGTGATTGTGGGTGGCAGTGCTGCGGATAAGCTAGATGGCGAGGAACGTCAACGGATTGAGCAGTTGGTGAATGAGTTGGGGATCGCTGGGCATGTCGTTTTTGCGGGGCGTGTGGGTCACGATCGCTTACCGCTTTACTACACGGCGGCGGATGTTTGTTCGATTCCGAGTCATTATGAGCCGTTTGGGTTAGTTGCGATCGAGGCGATGGCTTGTGGTACGCCAGTGGTTGCGTCTGATGTGGGTGGGTTAAAGTTTACAGTGGTTCCGGGGGAGACGGGGCTGTTGGTTCCACCGCAAGATACAGCGGCGTTTGCAGAAGCGATCGGTCGGATTTTGGATGATGAATTGTGGGCGAGAAAGTTACGCAAACGGGCTTCGGAACGGGTGCAGCAGAATTTTAGCTGGACTGGGGTTTCGGCGCAGTTGAGTGATTTGTATCGTCGTTCTTTGGCGGAGTCGATTATGGGCGATGGGGTGATTTTGGCTCCTCGCAAGGTAGCTTTCTCGCGGGTGAATGCGATGCCTGCGAAGAGTTTGACAAAGGTTTCGTAGAAGTTGGGGTAATCGGTTGAATACCCTGAGTTTGAGAGGCTTTGAAGTGTAAATATGAGTTTGAGGTTCGCTGATTAATGAAGCGACTCTTAAACATGGAACGAAGTCCACTAATTTGAGAGGACTTCGTTTTGTTTTGGGGACGATCGAATTTGATAATTCGTCGATCTCTTTTTTTCCCGTCATGTAAGTGCGATGGTGATCGAGCAATTCTTATGGCAACTAAGCTCGACTTTATCCATTGACCTCCACTCGACACCGCATCGCTTAAGCTTTTTGCTCGTAGTAACTCGAAATATGGTCGTACACATGTTGCGGAAATTCTAGATCTCGGTACACATTACAAGCATCGGGATCATCGGGATTAGGGCAAATCGGGAAGTTTTGCTGATGCTGCCAAGCTAAAACTCGATCGCGCTTCGGCGGATTGTAATCTTTGCCTTGAACTTGCTGATAGAGCGATTTTGCTTCCGCATCACTACAGTCCTCGTCTTTGAGAAGATACTCAATCACTTCTTCTTGAGACAAAAAATGTCGAGCCACCATTGCAAACACTAACCGACCATAATGCTCAATATTCCCGCCTGCATCTAACGCATCAAGCAAATGCGCCATCATGTCACTTTTTCTTAACTCTTCAACAGACATAGGTTTATCAATTGACTTCGCTACTTCTGTTGTAGAACCAATGATCTAAATCGCCTTCTGCCCAAAGATTCAAATGATCCGTACTCATCTGATTTACAGCATTTGCTCAAGCTTGATGCGGGTCATCCGATCACAATTGGGTCTAATGCTTGCTCATGCCATTGTCGCCTCGACCATTCCGAAACGTAAGGACGCAGAATCAATTTTACTGGATTCCCTTCCATCACATCGATTCGCAGGAAAGAATAGGGACGCTTCTTAGAGGTTCCTTGTCCTGATCGTCCAACAAAAAGCTGAGACTTTGCCACGATGCGATCGTCTTCTTCAATCTCAGTTCCTTCTTCTCGTTGTCGGCGCAGACTGTAGCCGCTGCCGCCACAGATGACCCAATTAATATTCGAGTCAGCATGTCCTGTGTTGACCGTGCGCAGGTATTCAAAACAGTGAGCATGACCATTGAGAACCAGATCGACAATCGATCGTCCATTCAAACTCACAACTTTTGCCACATCATCGAACACTTGCCGCAATCGGTAACGCACAGCATAGGTCTGTGCCTGATACCATTTCGTGGCTTCGGTCACATAAGGCGGGTGATGAAAATAGATAATTCTTCCCCGCACTTCGTGAGAATTTAGCGACTCAATCAAGCGATCGCGCAACCAATCCAACTGCTCGTAATCGGTGACAGACTCGCCTAGATTCAATTGCTTATCAATGTCGAGTTGGATTTCTTCTAACTGCTGAAGCTTGACACGAATATCATCAGCTTGATCCGATTGTTCCGGCTGATTTACATCTAATCGAGCCACCTCCTCTAGTAAGTGCTGAATTTCTTGATCAATTTGAATGCGACGATCGCGCAGTTTCTGCCGTTCTGCTTGCGAGTTAGAAGCCACGATCGGTTCGTTAAACGTATTGGAATCCAGTGCAAAGAAGTCAATGCCCCCGTAGCGGAAAGTATAGTAACGATTGGGCAGTCGGGTGAATGAACTGGGTTCATACTTCAAGCAGCGACCCATGGAAGTCTCAGCAGTGTAATGTCGATCGAGATGTTCAGCTAATTGGTTTGGATCGCGTAACCATAACGGATCAAGAAATGCCTGAGCAAATGCTTTTCCTTGGTAAGAACCATGAAGACGAATATCAAAATCAATCCGACGCTGTAAGAGAAGTCTTAAAGGTAAAGACATCTGAGCCAGTACGCCGTACAACACAGGTAAATCATAATAGTCATGATTTCCTAATACAGGAAGAAATGGTAAATTGAACACCATTTGATCAAAATTAATCTTCTTAGGTGTTTCTCCGCCAACTAAAAATTCTCGATAGGGATCAATAAAATTTTGCGGATAAAACTCACTAGAGCCGACAAGATAAATCACGTCTCCAGTATGTAAAAGAAAGCGGCATTCGTCCTTGTGAGGCAACATCTGTTCTGCAATTCTGCGCTGGGGAGAATGACCCGAATGTCGTCCCGATCCACTATCCCCAATCACCAGAAAAGAGAAAGCGCTCTGTTCTTGCGGATCATCAATCACGAAGCGGGTTTGATCAATTCCGCGATCGAGTAAAGCAGGCGTTTTCCAGCGCACCCGTTGCTGCATTTTCTGGATTTTGAGCGCAGTTGCCGGTTCCGAAACAAATCTCATCATGACCAATCTCGATACATGATTAAATTCTGAATGCTGAACCCCGAATTTTCAACCATCTGTGTAATCCTGGATCAATGCACAATTTTCTAGCTTTCTAAGGAACCCATCATGGACGACAAGTTGATGTTAATGATTCCGGGACCGACACCTGTCCCAGAACAGGTTTTGTCGGCAATGGCAAAGCATCCGATCGGACACCGGAGCGGCGATTTTGGCAAAATTGTGGCAGAAGTCACCCAAAATCTCAAATGGCTCCACCAAACTCAAAATGATGTTCTCATCCTTGCCGCAAGTGGAACAGGCGCGATGGAAGCTGGGATCATCAATTTTCTCAGCCCCGGCGATCGCGTTTTAGTCGGAACCAATGGCAAGTTCGGCGAACGTTGGGCAGAAGTGACCGATGCCTACGGATTGCAAACAGAACGTCTATCGGTTGAGTGGGGTAAGCCCCTTGATCCAGAAGCATTCCGGCAGAGATTGGAACACGATACAGACAAGCAAATCAAAGCCGTGATCGTCACCCACAGCGAAACTTCGACAGGTGTGATCAATGACCTCAAGACGATTAGTCAGTATGTCAGAGCGCATGGCGCATTGATGATGGCAGATACTGTTACTAGTCTCGGTGCAACCAGTGTGCCTATGGATGAGTGGGGCTTGGATGTTGTAGCATCCGGTTCACAGAAAGGGTATATGATCCCGCCTGGGTTGGGATTTGTCGCCGTCAGTGCAAAAGCTTGGGAAGCTTACAAAACGGCGAAATTACCTCGTTACTATTTGGATTTGGGCAAGTACCGCAAGTCGAGCGCAAAAGATACCACGCCGTTCACGCCTGCCATTAATTTGTTCTATGCGATGCAAGCTGCTTTGAGAATGATGAAAGCAGAAGGGTTAGAAAGTATCTTTGCCCGTCATGAACGTCTGCGCCAAGCGGCTCGTGCTGCGGTCAAAGGTTTGAATCTGCCGTTGTATGCAGCCGATGAATGCGGTAGTCCAGCCATTACCGCCGTCATGCCAAATGGTGTGGATGCAGAACAGATTCGCTCTGTCATGCGGAAGCGGTTTGATATTGCACTTGCAGGCGGACAGGATGATCTCAAGGGCAAGATTTTTCGCATTGGGCATTTGGGATTTGTCAGCGATCGAGATTTATTAACCGCGATCGCGGCACTCGAAGCAACCTTGCAAGAGTTGGGCTATGACGATTTTACGCCGGGAGCGGGAATTGCAGCAGCGGCTAAAGTTCTTTCCAATTCGTAGAAGATTATAAGGAGTTGAGACTTTCGAGGTCTTTAAACCCTCGAAAGTCTGTGAGTTTGTGCGGGAATGGAGTTACAGGGCGATCGCTGGACGAATGAATATGCGCCACCTGGACAGCGTGCTGCTTCTGGCTATGACCAGTCAGATGATCCGCTCTCGATTACACGTCGTGAAGATGTGCAGCGTCTAAGAGCGATCGCCCAAGAGCGGTTTATCCGTGTTCGATAAGGTTGAGAGTATGGAAGCATGGCAGCAAGAAGAGATCAGCAAGCTTGAGTCGAAATATGGAACTGTTCCGCCGCCTTGGGTGATTTTTCCAAATCAGCATCCATACAGCATGTGCTGGTCCATGGGGACGGGAGAAGCTCATGTGATCATCTGGTCAGACTGGTGGGAAGAACAGAACTATTCCGAAGCGGAGAAGATTGACTACTTTCGTCAGTGGAAGCCGCCTGTCTGCTGGCTGGAGTGGATGATTGATGCGGTTTGGGAACCTGCCGAAGACGATGAGGAAGAAATTGCAAATTTTGCCAAAGTAGAAGCGCTTGGCTTTGGGAGCAAAGCAGACTTCGATCGAGTGATGAATGATCCCAAACTCTTCGAGTCAGAATTCTAATCCTGAAGTGTCGATCGCTGAAATGCAAGTAGTTTTATCGCGATCGTGCCTGTTCGATAGACTTCTTGCAGATTCGGTTCCTATCGCTTGCTGCATTTACCCACCCGCGCGTCAACGGCGGGCTAGCAGGACAACCCTGCTAAACCAGGCTGAATGCTCCCAGTCCAGTTCAGTGGACTTGATCGAATAGCCCGCCCTTCAGGCGCGGGCGGCGGGCGGACAGCAACGAGAGCGCGATGAATTTTAAGGTGCAAGAGGTCTAATATCCCTACTTCCAGTTCTGCCAATTGGTATTCAAAATCGTCGTTCCAGGAAACGCAGTCGGATTGCTATTCTCATTTAATCGCTTCTGAAGCTTTTCCAAATTCGGACTTGGATTTGGTAAGTTCTCCACTAGTTGAAAAGGTGCAATTCCGGTTTCAAGTGAAAATGCCGCAGTCGTTCCCGCTGCTGCACCTGCCGACCATTCGATCGAATGCACCCGGTAAGCTGATGCTGCAATATGACTCATGGCGATGCTTTTGCCCGTGACAATCAAATTATCAATCTTCTGCGGAATCATCGCCCGCAAAGGAATCTGAAACGGAAACGTCTCATCTGCCCCTTGCCGCTCTCCCGGACGCTCCTGATTTCCAGGCTTCTCAGGCGGAGACTCCACCATACAAGGATGAAAATCTAAGGGATAATTGCCAATCCCCACACTGTCGGGATAGATATGCGATCGACCTCTTGACTTCACTGCTTTTGGATCAATCCGACCGCGAATCACATCAATCGTGCGTAGCCCAGCAATCGAGGTTGCTAAATTCCGAAAAGTCTCAGGATCAAGATTTTCAGTATAGAAGCGATCGCCAAAATTCTTTCGCGACACAGTGACTTCATCCATCAAAAAGCCGTTTGGATAGCCATAAGCAGGTCGCCCAATGATTCGACGAGCTTCACGCATGTAAGGATACTTTGACAATCCATGCACCGTTCCCATGGGGGAATCGAGTCCGCTCAGATAACGTAAATTCGGAAAAGCTTTCTTAGGAAGTTGTTTCGCATCGGTTGTTCCCGAATGGAACCAGTAAAAAAAGCCCAAGGCTTGCTCTTCCCCCCCTCGCAATCCACTGACTCGAAACCCGCCCGTCCAGTCTTCAAGTTGTCCGGTCGATCTCAACTGTTCGCGTGAAAGCAGATAGTTATCCAAATTTGTCCCCGGCGCATAATCATTGCCCCAATTCCAGTTCTGCATGGAAATATCACCCGGATTTACCGATCGACTTCCAGCCTTTGGATCGACACTTTGAATTCGACGATAAGTAAAGACCAGTTCAGGAGTTTCCGCATAACGCTTGTCGTTGAAGCTATAAGACTGAGCATAACGCGCGTAAAAATCCGGAGGGGTCGCAGGTTGAGGCGTTGCGGTCGCTTCCATTGCGAAAGTATACGTATAGCCCTGCGGACAGTAGGCGTAATCGGTTTCACTCGAAGAAGAAGGATTACGATACGATCTCGCATCTAGCCCCAGTCGATAAGGGACATCACTCAGGGCAACTAGCTCGCCTGTCTCAGTCGCATCTAGCACATACCACTTGCCGGATTTAGGAGGAGCAAGACGAATAATTTTCTTGCTCAATAACTGAGAATCTTGCTCAGTGTAGCTATCTGTAATGGTCTGCGATAAAGGATAGGTATTTAGAGGGGGAGCATTCGGCGCAGGGCGATGCTGAATTGCGCGAATCGATCGAATTTCAGAGCCTTCAACACTCAAAGATTTGGCAACAGTATTCGGGAAAAAATAAAGTTTTCCGCTTCCTTCTTTCTCGGCTTCTTGAAGCATTGATCGTAAAATTTCGTCTCCCTCTTTTGGCATAAAACAGACGAGACTCACCCAACAAGCGCCTGGATTTTTTTCTTCATTCTGAGCCAAAATGCGCTTCCGCAATTCGTTATATCCGCGTGGAAAAAACAATCGCGATCGCTGCGTTGGTTTCTCATCTAACGCCGAAGTTCCCTGCGCCGAAACCTGTCCACCGATCCAATCGGTAATCTCCGTCATACAGACTGTCCGCCCAGCTTTCAGCGCTTCATAGCTGGCTGCAACTCCCGCCATTCCACCGCCCACGATCGCGATTTCGCAATTGATTTCTTGATCAATTGATCGCGGCATCTGAGCATTGCTGCGAATTGGAAAGAGACAAATTAAGCTCAGTCCAACGCTAAATTGTAAGAATAACTTCATAATCGCAATCATTGAGTCAAAAAGTTAGGAATCAAGTTACTCGAAATCGCTCAATTTATCTTCTCACCTCAGCCTGATAGAAGAGTAAAACACATAGAAGGTTGCCAATTTGATTGTTATTTTTAATTGAATGACGCTATACGTCACTGGCGAAAATATGCAAAAATTTGCTTCATGAGATTAATCACACTTTCTTGCCTTTTCTTCGCTTTAATTCCTGCTGCTGCGATCGCTCAATCTGTCAAGGCTCAACCCGTCAATGTAAGAGTCGATCGCTGGCTGGCGATTCAGCAACTCTCAGGAACTGTCAGCTACGATCGTCCGTCTGGAGCAAGGGCGGCACGAGTGGGCGATCGATTAGAAGCGGTTGGAGATGGAGTCACGACCGGAACGAAATCGGCAGCGTCACTCTTATTGGATACGGGAGTAGGCGTGATTAATGTCTTAGAGTACACAAGCTTGAAAGTGCGGCGCATGGATCGAGCGCCAGACGATGGGCGCATCACTCATTTAGACGTGATGCGCGGACAGGTTCGGCTGAAGTTACGACGATTTACCAGCCCGAACTCTGAACTCGAAATCCGCACCCCAGCAGGGATAAGCGGCGTTCGAGGGACAGAATTTGGTGTCGTGGTTCAACCTGACGGTAAAACGGCAATTGCAACGCTTGAAGGTGAGGTCGTGACTGCGGCACAGGGTTCACAAGTAGCAGTTCCGGCAGGGTTTCAGAATTTTACAATTCCAGGAGAAGCCCCTTCTACGGCGGTTCCGCTGCGAGATGATCCAAGCTTGAAGGCTGAATTTGTCAAGCTCATCGATGGTGGAATTCGGAAAATTCGGCTCGTTGGTCAGGTTGATCCGGTCAATATTGTCACCGTCAATGGTCAGATCCAATCGACGGATCGCAATGGACAGTTTACAACGCCTGAAGTCTTGGCTCCTTCGTTTTTGCGGGTTAATGTCGTGGTTACTACCCCATTAGGAAAAACTCAGTCCTATGAACTGGCGCTTCGGTGAAGCAGGATGGCGCTTACTTCCAGGCGCGATCGCAACGATTCTGACAGCAGGTCTGCTAAGTTTCGGATTGTTGGAACCGCTTGAGCAGGTAGGATATTCGACGCTATTTCGGTTACGAGGTGAGCGCAACTGGGACGATCGTGTGGTTCTAGTCGCGATCGATGACTCTAGTATTAAGCAACTAGGACGATTTCCTTGGGCAAGAACCCGCTATGTTGAATTGCTCGATCGTCTGACTCAGGCGAAAGCGAGTGTCGTTGCGATCGATCTTTTATTTTCAGAATCGAGTCCGAATGATGCAGAATTTGCCCAAGCGATGCAGCGATCGAGGCGAGTTGTCCTCGCTCAAGCCGAAGATGAAACCCGCCAGCCGCTGTTACCCGTTCCAGAATTAAAAGCAGCCGCGATCGCAACAGGGCATATTCGGATCTGGGCAGATAGCGACGGCATGACGCGCTCGATTTTCCCGCAGATCAAGGGGGATTTGGCATTTGGCATTGCGACAGTCGCAGCGTATTCGATGCTGCAAGAAGCGATTCCAACGCCGAGTGATCTCGGGCAACCGATCTGGCTCAACTGGGTGGGACGCGCCGAAAAAATTCCGCAATATTCCTTTTCACGGGTGCTGAATGGGGAAGTTCCAGATTCTGCTTTTCGCGACAAAATTGTTGTCGTTGGAGTTACGGCTGCCGGAATCGATGCGGCTTCGACTCCCTTCGATCGCAATCCGCTCGCGAATGGCGTGCATCTGCAAGCGACGCTGATGAATAATGCGCTGCAAAGCAATCCTTTACACCCGATTCGTCATCCCGTCGTCATTCTCCTGATTTTTGCAATCGGCGGCATTGGATTTAGTGTACTTTTGAGTTTTTACCGGACAGGCATTCAAGTGGCGATCGCAAGTCTGGTGATTGTAGGTTGGATTGGAGGCAGTGTGATTGCCCTCAACGCGCAGTATCTACTGCCGCTCGCTTTGCCTGTTGGATTGATCGTCAATAGTACGATCGCGACTGCTTTAATCGAGCGATCGCGGATGAATATCGCCTTAAAACGTCAAGTCGATCAGCTTAAACAGCGCTATGACTCTACTTTAGTCACTCGCCCTGTGACAGAAGCGACTTCGATGCGCGACATTACTCAACTAATGACGTTAGCAGATCAGTTAGGGCAAGCTCAATCGAATCAACTTGAGATTGCACGCAGCCTTGCAATGGGTGTGATTGCGGCTGATTTAGCTGGAAAAGTTTGGTTTTGTAATCCAATCTCGGTTGATCTGCTGAATGTAGCCATCGAGGATTCGCTTGAATCCATTTTGGTTCCAGAATGGCTCAGTTCTCAAGATTGGAGGAATTTTCTAGACCAGACGCGCGCGATCGTCGTTGAAAAGCTCTATCAGCAAAAATGGTTCTGTCTCCGCATTGAGCCGCTCAGCGTCCAGAAGGATGGAATTTTAGTATCGCTAGAAGACATTACAATTCGCAAAGCGATCGAACTAAATCTAGGCGATCAAATCGAAGAACTCAACCAACTCAGCGAACTCAAAGACGAATTTCTCAGTACCGTCTCTCACGAGCTACGCACCCCAATTACGAATATGAAAATGGCGATTCAACTGCTTAAAATCGCCAGAACGGAGTCTCAGAAGGAGCATTACCTCAGAATTTTAGAGAATGAATGCAATCGAGAATCAAATTTAGTCAATGGACTGCTAGATTTACAGCGATTAGAATCCGGGCGACAACCGTTGCAACTCGATGCGATCGAGCTTCAGATTTGGCTGCCTGAACTCCTCGATCCGTTTTATCGCCGCACCGACTCCCGCCAGCAAGACTTTAATCTGATCATTGATCCCAGCCTGCCAACCTTTTACAGCGATCGCGCTGCACTAGAGCGTATCCTAGTCGAGTTGATCAATAACGCCTGCAAATACACGCCCCCCAATGAGCAAATTGTTGTGACGGTGGAGTGGATTGCGCCTTGGGTTGAATTTCGAGTTGAGAATTCTGGCGTTGAGATTCCAACCGAGGCAAGAGAGAAAATCTTCGATCGCTTCTACCGCATCCCCAATGCAGACCCCTGGAAGCAAGGCGGCTCAGGATTAGGATTGGCGCTGGTTAAGCGATTAGTAGAATCGCTAAAAGGCACGATCGAACTCAGTTGCGAACTGGATTGGACAATTTTTACGGTGAGATTTGAGAATCAATCAGGCTCGTGATAAACGCCAACCGACTGAGGCTATTAGCAAATGTATCGAGGTGCGATCGCACCTCGATTTCAAGGATGTATTTAACCCGCTTAAAATTGCCAATCAAATTGATATGCCATTTTAAGCATTAGGAGTTTGCATTTTTGCGAGTTCAGCAGGTTTCACAAAACCAAAATAAGCCGCCACGATTCCAGTGATTAAATTGAACCAAACATTATTGCCATAAATAGGCATTAGACCAAACGTCGTATTCGTGATTGGCAAAATCCCAAGCAGTGCGATCGCAATATAAGAAATCGCAAATCCCTGGTTATAAATTAATGAACCACTAAAGCTTGTCGCGGCGGCAATTCCTAAAAGCCCAACCATAATATGAAAACCATTATGGACAAAATTAGTCGGAAAAATACCGAAAAGATGTCCATATCCATCTGGAGAAATCAATCGAGGAACGACCACACCCGTTACAGGCGCGTCTCCTGGAAGTCCCATAAATCCAGGAATAAAGCCAGCAATTCCGACAAATAGAAAAATCATACCCAGAATGAATGCACAGAGTCTTTGAGCATCCATTAATTTTTTGAACATTTCTGATGAAGCCTGTTGCATTGTTAAACCTCAGTTTTAAGACCGTCAAATTTACGTGCAATCCTAATTTCTATTCAACTCAGTTTTATCAAGCAAAAATCACCAAAAAGGATTATTCATCCTGCCTAATTTTGTATATCTTTAGATAGCAAATTATGCAGCGGCAATTACAACTTAGAATGACAGGAAAACCGCCCCGCGATTTGCTTTCACGCTCCAGGCACAATTGCGATAATTAGAATATCAAGCAAGATAAGAGCCAATATGAGAATTCAATCCTCGGTACTCGTTCACCTAGGTTTTGGAAAATATGTGCGATCGGATCAAGTGACAGCAGTGATTCCGATCGAAGAAGATCGAGGTCCAGGTCGTCGGACATTTATTCATGTTCAGGGACAGGCTGATCCGATGATTGCTTCGCGTGCCGAAGACTCGATCGTGCGAGACTTGGTTCAAGAGCCGCGTGAAGTCACACAAGCCCGTCAGCAGCAGGAGATTTTGCGCGATTTGCTCAACGATTTGCAGCAAGTCAATGGCACAGTTCGACGGTTTTCGCGCGATGAAGGCGGCTTAGACCTCGATCGATTAGAGCGTCGTGTTCGTGAAGTGGTTGAAGAATAGCTCGTTCTGTACGCCTTGAGAGTTTGGTAGACTGAGCATCTCTGCCAAACTCTTTAATTTTTTGATCATGCTTGAGTTCATTCGCTCTGATCTGGCTGAATTTGCAGCGTACAACACACGACATACCGATCATTCACATCTCGTCGATCATCCCCTCGATCGCTTAGATGTCAATGAAAACCCATATGATCTCCCCGCAGAACTCAAGCAGAAACTCGCCTGGACTTGGCAAAACGAAATTGAATCGAATCGCTATCCCGATGGCGGATATTTAGCCCTGAAAGACGCGATCGCCCAATATGCTGGAACATTCACGGCTCAAAATATCTCGGTTGGCAATGGCTCAGATGAATTGATTCGATCGATTCTGATGTGTACTTGCCTGAATGGTGAAGGGTCGATTCTGGTTGCGAATCCCACTTTCTCAATGTATGGAATTTTAGCAAAAACTTTAGGAATTCCAGTGGTCAGCGTCGATCGAACTAAGAATTTTGCGATCGATTTGCCAGCCGCGCAGAATGCAATTGAGACTCAATCGATTCGAGTGGTGTTTGTTGTCCATCCCAATTCGCCCACCGGAAACGCACTCACACAGGCTGAAATCGAATGGCTGCGAAATCTACCTCAGAACATTTTGGTTGTGATTGATGAAGCTTATTTTGAGTTTAGTCAGACGACTTTAGCAGGTGAATTGCTCGATCATGCAAATTGGGTGATTTTGAGAACATTCTCTAAAGCATTTCGACTTGCAGCGCATCGGGTTGGGTATGCGATCGCGCATCCTGAGATGATTGCAGCCCTAGAGAAAATGCGCTTGCCGTTTAATTTACCCAGTTTCTCGATCGCTGCTGCTCGGCTCGCATTGTCTGAACGTGATTTGCTGCTAGCAGTCGTTGCAGAGATCTTAGAACAAAGAGCGATCGTCTATGAAAAACTCAAACAACTGCCAGCGCTTCAGCTTTGGCAGAGCGCTGCGAATTTTATTTATGCTCGATCGAGCCAAAACTTAGAAGAGCTAACCGAAACCTTGAGACAGCAAGGCACGATTATCCGTCATACAGGTGGCGGATTACGCATTACGATCGGAACACCGGATGAAAATACACGAATGTTCGATCGCTTGAAAGCTCTTCTGACTGAGTAGAAAAGTTACTTGGCTCGGACAACCGCCTGGATCAATCCCTCCAGCGTAAACTCCTCCG
>JALOOO010000134.1 GCA_025454375.1 Leptolyngbya sp. Prado105
CATGTGATCAAAGTTCCACCCCTGCGCGTGAGAAAGTCAGACATCGCATTGCAGGCAGAATACTACCTGAATTTGATCGCCCGATCGCAAGGAATTCAAAAACCTAAAATCACACCCGAAGCCTTACGGCGACTTCAAGGCTATGACTTTCCAGGAAATTACATCGAGCTAGAAAGCCTGCTCAGACGAGCTATTAGCCAAGCAGAATACTCAGAACTTACCGAAGAAGTATTCTGGTCAACCGGAGACAAAAATCGTCGCTTCCGAATCAACTTACTCAACGCTTATCCAAAGCTGCGTCAGTTTCTTAGAAGCCCCTGGTGGACTGATCGAATTAACTATGGATTTACTTTGGGCGTATTCGCAGTTGTTGTTGTCGTGCTATTTGTAGCTCCACAAACGCGCGATCGTAACTTTGCGCTGAATTTCTTTTGGGCATGGTGGTGGATGTTGATTCTAATCTCATTCCCATTTGTCGGACGGCTCTGGTGCGCAATCTGTCCGTTCATGATTTATGGAGAACTAGCACAGAAAATCTCACTCTGGCTCTATCCTCGCAAGCTTCAACCCTGGGCGCGACAAACGGCGGATCAGTGGGGCGGATGGTTTCTGTTCGGACTGTTCACGCTGATTCTACTCTGGGAAGAACTTTGGAACTTAGAAAATACAGCCTACCTTTCGGGGTGCTTACTTCTGCTGATTACTGCTGGAGCCGTGATTTTCTCAGTCCTATTTGAGCGGCGATTTTGGTGTCGATATCTTTGCCCAATTGGCGGCATGAATGGTCTATTCGCAAAGCTCTCCATGATCGAACTTCGCGCTCAGCAAGGCATCTGTTCTGCTACCTGTACGACTTATCAATGCTACAAAGGCGGTTCTCAAAAAGGCGAAGGCATGGAAACAGGAGGCTGCCCCATCTACTCGCACCCTGCCCAACTGCAAGACAATAAAGACTGTGTATTGTGTATGACTTGTCTCAAAGCCTGTCCACATCGATCGGTAGAACTCAATCTCCGTCCCCCTGGAATTGAACTTTGGACAACGCATCGCCCGTCTTATTCCGAAATTTGCTTACTCTTCTTGCTCTTTGGAGCGGTCTTTCTGCATCGGCTTCCTGAAGTAGAGCAGATTTTTGGTCTGAATCTGCACTTAGATCAATTTGGCACTCATGCGATCGTTTCAATCTTTGCCCTGATGTTGCCCGGTGTTATTTCACTGCTTTTTCACCAGGTTTTGCGAGGATTAAACCGACGATCGCGTCCCTTTCTCGAACTCGCCTATGGCTATCTCCCCCTCGTTCTGGGCGTGAGTCTAGCGCACTATTTGCATCTGGGGCTAACAGAAGCCGGACAAATTCTGCCTGTTACCGCAGCAACTTTTGGAGGCAGTCCCGAATTGATTACAAGGTTACCGATCGCGGTCGCGCACCCTGCTGTGATTGAATTTCTCCAAGCCGTGACCCTGATCGGATCATTTTGGACCAGTGTATTTTTGACTCAAAAAATCGCGCGTCAACCGATTCGCAGCATTCTCCCTCAACATTTGGCAATGGTGCTTCTCGGCTCAATCCTGTGGAAATTGATTATTATCTCCTAAATGATTCTGACGCGAATCTTTGTGAACGAATGGTAAAGTACAGTTTCTTTCTTTGGATGGGTTGCAAGCGATCGACGAATCAGGCAATATTAGCCAAATAAAGAAATTTTCTGTACAATTTGAAGCCAACCCCTGAAGTTGATCGCAACATCGCGCCATATGGGCAATACCTCTCATACCCTACAGTCAGGCACACGCTCTAAAGTGACGAAGCAAGCCCCAAGCCGAACCCCCGCAGCATCGAAGCCCCGACCCTTTCGATCGTCTTCTCGGCTTCTCCTCCACTTTGCACAACGTCATCCCTTCTTCTGCTTATTTGCTGTCTGGGGCGCATTTATCTATTTTGGTTGGCTCGCTGTGACCGGACTCGCCTACACCAATCCTGACCCGATTGAACCGCCAAAACCGGAAGTCGTCGCTGAAGCTCCGAAACCGTTCAGAATCGATACGCCTGCCACTTCATTCGGACTGCTTGCAATTGTAGCGGGCAGTTGTGCGGTCACTTCAGTTCTCCTAGCACGCCAGCTTCGACCTGCACGATCGTCACAAAGGACGCTCAAGCGGGTCATTGTCCAATCTAAACCTGTGAAATCTCGATCGACTTCCAGTTCGCGTAGACCGCCAATGCCAATTCAGCAGGCAAACATGCCCGCTCCCCCCACCCGACGAACCGCAACGACCGCAAAACCTGCGCTGCCGCCTGTCGTCCGTCGCCCGGTGACAACCGTTTTACCGCCTGAACAAGACAGCCCGTTGGAAATGCGCGATCCGAGTTTGGCAGAGATGATGGATATTCGCCGCCAAGCTTAGAAGCATAAATTGCATCAGTCCGGCGAGAATTAGCATCTCCTACTTCACAGCCAGTAGCGCTCTCCAATCCTTGATCGCCCCTTCATTCCAAAGCCAGTTTTTACCCAGTTCGTTGGGCTGAAATTCTTTATTGGCTTCTCGTAGCAGACGATCGCGCGTTGTTACAGCCTGTTGTCTAAGCTGATTGCGTGGATTACCCGACTGAGACTGAGCGGTTTTATTTGCGACCAGGGACAAGCCAGCGAGCGCAGTGCGACGATCTGATTTTCCAGAGTCGCCTGCTTGGGCTGCAAGTTTTTCCGCATCCAGCCAAGCCCTGCCTGCTCGACCAAAGTTGCCTTGAGCATAGTAAACAAATCCCAAAGCATTCAGAGTTTGAGCCGTGCGGTTGCCTTTCAGCGAGGTTTCAAAATATCGCTGAGCATCATCTACTCTGTAGTTGCTCTTTTTCGCCTGCACCGACTGCCAAGCAATCCGACCTAACAAGAAATTGACCGTTGGATTGTCACGCTTGTCTGTCGGCACATTTTGGATCGCAGATTCTGCGGCAACGAGTTCACCGTTATTCAGCAGTTCTTCGATCGCATCTTGTGCCTGCCGCAGATTTCCCTGAGCCAGTCCAGTCGTCGCCGTTGCGACTAAATTGTTCGATCGACTGGTGCTGACACCCGGAGACTGATTGATTTGACTGATATTGTCGATCAAGTCATTCGGTGAAGGGGTCGTCGAAGCTTTCCAGGTCGAAAAACCCCACACCCCTAAAACTGCCACTGCTGCTGCTCCCAAAATTCCTGCGGCAATCCAGGGGCGACGGCGAGGCGAAGATGACGGTTTCATCTCCCCAAAAATCCGGTTCTGCGTCGGTTCCTCAAACGTCACATCTTCAACATGCAGTTCAGGCATCCGCGATTCTGTTTGCGGAGGCTGATCTGACCCCCCATAAGCAGAACCTCCCAAATTATGCGCCGTTTCCAATCGCTGCAAATTGCGACGGGCATCACTCAGGCTTGGCTCATGTTGCAGTGCCATTTTGTAAGCCACGATCGCTTCAGTCGGACTGCCTAATTTTTCTAAAACCGTGCCCATTTCACTGAAGGCTTCAGCACAGTGCGAATCAATTTCGATCGCTCGACCATAGGCAATAATTGCCCCGGTCAAATCTTCCACTTGCGCACGCATCCGACCGACCGCTAGACAATCTTCGGCAGTCTGAAGCTGCGTCTCATCGGTATCCACTGAGAGCGGTTCAAAAAATGGCGCTGAAGATTTGACCTGAGAAAAGGGATTCTCGATCGGATCATGAAGCTCTTGAAGCAATTCGAGAACGGCTTGACGATCGCTATCTTCCGGATCTGCAAATTCCAAATCGTCAAACAGCATCTCCGCTTCGTCTAGATCGGCGGGATCATTTTTAATGGCATTGGGATCGATCGCAAAATTCGCAACCCCCAGGGGTGGAGTGGGGAGAGCATTTGTCGTTTGCGGGAGGGCTGTCGGCTGGAGATAGCCATCAAAATCTGGATGTAAATAAAGAATGGGTAATGCCCAATACAACTGATTCGAGCCGTAAGAAGACAGTAAGCCTTGACGCGCTCGACTGAGACTCAGATCGATCGGATAGCGCTGCTTCAAATTGCGATAAAACAGTCGGCTCAAGGTCAATGCTACATCGTCTGGAATCCGCTCTGCCATTGCCAAAACAGCCGGAATTCCCCGCTTTAGCAGCGCGTCGGTTAAATTGCTCGATTCAGTTTCAAGTGCGGGATCAGCCGTTGCCGTGTAGACCCCTCGGCAAGAATTAAACACCGCCATGCGAATGCCATTATTGACCAGCAAGCCAGCAAGATCATCGCCGCTCAAAACTTCAGTCAGCCCAGTACGATCGCTGACCAAATATAAGTCACCCCCTGCAAGACCCAAATTACTGTGACCTGCATAATGTAAGACCTGATACTGCCCTTGCTCTAGAGCTTGGGTCAGTTGCTCTCGTCCAGGCTGATCCAAGATCGTCAGATCAATTTTGCCGTTTGCCTCTTCTTTCAATTCATCTCGGAGGTGATTTGCTTCTCGGCGCAGTTCCAACACTTCCTGATCGGTGGGAGCCGCTAATACCATGAGAATTCTCAGCGGCTGAGTGGGATCAACCACCGTTGCCGATCGATGCGGCTGCAAGATTGTCCCCATGGGCGCAAAAGCAGCCTGATAGCGCGAGAACACCACATCTGTTCCGGTTGCCAGTGGACGTGCCCCCGCATGTAACACTTCCCAGGGCAAGCGAGGCAAGCGATCGCCTTTTAGCCCCAATCTCAATCTCAGCCCTTCTCGACGATTCTGAGCAATGCCTTGAGCCGTGACCCAGCTATCGCGAATCGTGCCTTGAAACAGCGCATTGTAGAGTTTCTGCCCCAACTCCACAAGATTGGGAGACAGAGCATCGCTGCCTGTTGCCGATTGACTCAGCGATCGCATTCTGCCGCGCAAAATTCCCAGCAGCGGATCGTGCATCAATTGACGGGCCTGTTCGAGCCACTCTTCGACTTGCCAAGTGACGAGTTCCTCCGCCAAAGGAACGCCCGGTGAGACACGCTCTGTCCTCACCAAATATTCATCGCCCCGAACTGGCGTAACAGAAATGTAGAACTCCTGATTCACTCGACACCCTCCGTCAACCTGACTCGCTTCAAACCGCCCGCAGATGGGGACAATCTGATCCTATTCCTATAACCACATACGATCGTCATCTGTCAGGGAAAATTCTGAATTTGCACGAACGCATCTCATCATTGCAAATTTTTGACGTAATCGACACCAAAGCCATTTGCATCCTGACGAACAACTTCATCAGTAGACCGACTCTTTACTTAAAAGTTACTGAAATCTACAAAAACTTTGTCTCATCTTTAAGTATTCCCACTCAGAGCCTCCGGAGAACAAGCGTAAATTTCAGGAAAAAGAAATGGTAGATGCACCCTGATTTATCGCCCTCGTTCATGCCTAGTGAATGAGGGCTTTTTTGCTTTTGCGGATGATTCCAAATTTGCTCCCTCCCTTTGCGATAGAATTCTCAAGGTTAAGTTATGTTTCTGCTAGCGATTGTAGGCAGATTTTAGATCATAGAGAGGAAACGAACACATGGCATTCACACAACCCCCTTTGCCCTTTGCGAAAGATGCACTCGCGTCTTATGGGATGAAGGCAGAAACGTTTGATTATCACTATGGCAAGCACCATGCCGCTTATGTCACGAACTTGAATAAGCTGGTCGAGGGCACACCCATGGAGAGCCTGTCGCTAGAAGAAGTGATTAAACAGTCGTTCGGCGATGCCTCAAAAGTAGGCGTATTCAACAACGCGGCTCAAGTTTGGAACCACACCTTTTTCTGGAATTGCTTAAAAGCTGGAGGCGGTGGCGCACCTACAGGTGAACTCGCAGCCAAAATTGATGCCGCCTTCGGCAGCCTGGACAAGTTCAAAGAAGAGTTCAGCAATGCAGCCGCAACTCAATTTGGCAGTGGTTGGGCATGGTTGGTTGACGATGGCGGTACGCTAAAAATCACGAAGACTCCGAATGCAGAAAATCCTCTAGTGCATGGTCAAAAGCCTCTACTGACCCTGGATGTTTGGGAACATGCCTATTATTTGGATTTCCAAAATGCGCGTCCTGCATTCATTAAAAACTTCTTGGATAACTTAGTGAACTGGGATTTCGTTGCACAAAACTTAGCAGCATAAGTTCCATCTTGAAGCTCGATCGAGTGAGGTCAAACATTGCCTCACTCTTTTTTTTGGTCTTCAAGGCGACAGGCTTGATGTCTTCTGGATCACACCTGCAATTAAATTTACAAAAAACAGTCTTTTGTTCACACCGCAATGTCAAAAATAACGCAACAATAAAACTAACCCTAAGTCTGAATGTCCGATGAACAGCAACGAACTCGCTCGTTACCTTGAGCAAACCAATAGTGAAGCAAAACCCTGGCTATTGGCGCAGTTGAGATTATTGAAGCTGAATGAGCAGCGATCGCAATTATCTGCTGCTGAATATGAGGAGTGCCTAATGGATATTCACCAGGATGTGATGAATTTAGGCGAATGGTGGGTTGGTATCGAAGATGAGGTGTTCTAATGCGACGGCGTAAGCAAGCAACTGTGGATATTAATCTCAGTGATCCGCAGTACTATTTCAGTCGAGAATTAAGCTGGATTGAGTTTAATAGCCGCGTGCTTCATGAAGCATTCGATCCGCGGACTCCACTGCTTGAGCGCTTAAAGTTCATGGCAATTTTTAGCTCAAATCTGGATGAGTATTTTATGGTGCGAGTCGCCGCACTCAAAGAGCAAGTCGAAGCTCAAGTCAGAAAGCTCAGCCCAGATGGTCGCACGCCTCAAGAACAGTTGAGATTAATCAACGATCGCCTGCGTCCTCTCGTCGCAAAACAGCATCGCCATTTTGAAGAAGCGCTCCGAGCGCAATTGTCGGCTCAAGGCATTTATTTACTCAATTACATCGATCTAAACCAGGAACAACGGGCTTACTTACATCAGTATTTTGAAGAGAAAGTGTTTCCCGTTTTGACTCCACTCGCGATCGATCCTGGACATCCTTTTCCCTATATTTCCAATCTCAGTCTGAATTTGGCTGTGGTGATTAAAGACCCAGTAGATGACGAAGAACTCTACGCCCGAGTCAAAGTTCCGAAGGTCTTACCACGATTCATTCCGTTACCGATCGAGACGCAAGATCTCCCCACTCCGATTGCCAAAACTCGCGCGACGGTTTGGGCAGGCGTTCCACTGGAGCAAGTGATCGCTCACAATCTAGAAGCCCTGTTTCCTGGAATGAATATTCAGGAGTATCATCCGTTCCGAGTCACCCGCAACGCGGATTTAGAAGTCGAAGAGGACGAAGCTGATGACTTGATGTCCGCGATCGAGGAAGAACTGAGAAAGCGGCGATTTGGTGGCTCTGTCGTGCGGGTTGAGATCAATTCATCGATGCCAGAACAACTGCGATCGATGCTGGTTGAAGAAATGGAGATTGCTTCAGAAGATGTGTACGAAATTGATGGATTACTTTGCTTGCGGGATCTGTTTATGTTTGGGAGCTTACCGCTGCCAGAATTGCAAGATCCACCCTGGACTCCTGTGACGCATCCAAAACTGAGACGAGTCAATGAAGTTCCGGTACAAGAAGCAGTCACGCATGATGAAAACTTCTTCTCGGTCGTGCGCAAGCAAGATCTGCTAGTCCATCATCCTTATCAGTCATTTTCACGCAGCGTGCAGCGATTTATTGAAGAAGCGGCGCATGATCAGAATGTGCTTGCCATTAAAATGACGCTTTATCGGACTTCAGGAGATTCTCCGATCGTTCAAGCATTAATCTCAGCAGCAGAAAATGGCATCCAAGTTGCCGCTTTAGTCGAATTGAAAGCGCGATTTGACGAGGAAAATAACATCAACTGGGCAAAGAAATTAGAGAGTGCCGGGGTTCATGTTGTTTACGGTTTAGTTGGACTAAAAACCCATACAAAACTCGTCTTAGTCGTGCGACGTGAGGACGATCGCATCAAACGATATGTGCATATCGGCACAGGTAACTACAATCCAAAGACTGCCCGCCTCTATACCGATTTAGGTCTATTTAGCTGCCGAGAGGAGTTAGGAGCCGATTTGACGGATTTATTCAATCATCTGACGGGCTATTCGCGGCAGCAGTCTTATCGCAAATTGTTAGTGGCTCCGGTGAATTTGCGCGATCGGATGTTGAGTTTTATCGATCGAGAGATTGAGCATCAGCAGCATGGCGCTCAAGGTCGAATTGTTGCCAAGATGAATGCTCTCGTCGATCCGCGCTTGATTATGAAGTTGTACGAAGCATCGCAAGCGGGTGTTCAGATTGATCTGATCGTGCGGGGAATTTGCTGTCTAAGACCCGGCTTGCCAGAAATTAGCGAAAACATTCGGGTCATGAGCATTGTGGGTCGATTTCTCGAACATGCACGCATCTTCTATTTCAATAACAATGGCGAGGCAGAAGTCTTAATTGGCAGTGCAGACTGGATGCCCCGAAATCTCGATCGACGAGTCGAAGCCGTTGTGCCAGTCGATGAGCCAAATCTTGCCCAAGATCTCCAGGAGATTTTAGGGATTATGCTGGCGGATAATCGCCACGCTTGGGATTTGCAGTCGGATGGCAAGTATGTGCAGCGCAAACCGCAACCGGATCAATCCGAACAGAGTTCGCAGCAGATTTTTATGGATATGGCGCAAAAGCAGATCTGAGAAAACCCGCACGAGAAACCCACCTATACCCGGAAGACTCCTTTAGCAGATAAAGGCACGGTTGAATTGTTGGATGCTAAGGCTTAAATTCTCCGCCAATTTGGCTACATATACAGCAAGAATCGCCCCATTCGGAAAATCCAGCAGATACCTTATACATAACAACTCAAATAGCAGTTGTAAGGTTCAAAAAACATTCAACCAACACGGAGAACATCATGATTATCAACGAATTGACCTACCAAGAACTCGCAACCGAAGCCAACGAACTCGAAGGTGGACTTGACCTCTCGCTCAACTTTACTCAATTCAAGCAACAAACCTCTCTGCTCGAAACTGCTTCCACCTCTGGTCCTGCGGGTAGCACTTCTGTTGCAAAAGGCGGCAGCTTGAAAATTGATACCTCTGGTTTCGGTGGCATCGTTCTCGGTATCTAATTGCTAACTTACAAGTTCATATCCTTGTCTGATCTGAACTTGTAAATCTCAATGCTCCCTAAACTCTCGAACTCCGATTTCTGTTAAGAGATCGGAGTTCTAAATCCTCTCTATTTCAAGCCAAGGAGCTATCTCATGATCATTCATGACCTCGAATACACTGAAGAATGTGAACAGTCTACAACTATCCAAGGCGGTCGCCGTCGCAGAAGAAGACAGCAAAGTAACTCTTCCTTGCTTTCCCTGTTTCAACCCTTCCTGCAATCTCTGAGTATCAATCCCGCAGCTTCAGCAACCATTGCCAATCTTGGCGGCAACTCGATCGGAAATACTGCCATCTCGACGAATATCTCAATGCCAATCTTCATCGTGATCAACCAACACGGAGACGGACAAATCTTCTGGTAAAAGGACATAAGAAAATGACCAGCTTTAAGGGGGAAATTATCCACTCAGACACGATCATTGCAACCCTGAAAAAGACTTTGCAACTCAAAGAAATCTGCCGCCAGATCTCCCACCAAAAAATTATTGATCAAGCGATCGAGGCGAGAAATCTCACAGTCACTCCCGAAGAAATCCAAACCGAAGCAGACCGTATCCGCTATGAAAATCGTCTCTTTCGCTCCGCCGATACCTTCGCATGGCTCAATGATCAACTCGTCACCCCCGAAGACTGGGAAGCTGGCATTCGCGATCGCATCCTCACCCAAAAACTTGCTCAAGCTTTATTTGCGAAAGAAGTTGATCGCTTTTTTACCGAAAATCAACGTGAATTTGATCAAGTGCGTCTCTATCGCATCGTCGTTCCCTACTTGCAACTCGCTCAAGAGATTGCTTATCAAATCCAAGAAAACGAAATCAGTTTCTATGAAGCCGCTCATCTCTATGATTCAGATGACCAACGACGATTTCAATGTGGTTATGAAGGGCAGCTTTATCGCTGGAACCTCAAGCCCGAACTTTCTGCTATCGTCTTTAGTGCAACACCAGGACAACTCATTGGACCGATTGAAATAGATCAATTCAGCCACCTCCTCCTGGTTGAAGAATTCATTCCAGCCGAACTGACTCTAGAGCGTCAACAAGAAATTCTCGATCGCATGTTCAAGGAATGGTTAACCACAGAATTGAACTACCTGATTCATGCTTAGTAAGGCTCAAAATTCCAACTCAGCGCTTGAGCAACTTGTTTTGCTAAAATCATTGGCTCAAAAGGTTTCGCGATCGCAGCTTTGATGCCGAGCTTTTCATAGTACTGATAGTCATTCAGTTGCGCCTTTGCGGTGAAAAACATCACTGGAATGTGTTGTGTTGCAGGATTAGTCTGAAGTCGCCTCAAGGTCGTAATGCCATCCATATCCGGCATCATTACATCCAGCAAAATTGCATCAGGTTGCTCAAGTTCCGCTTTTTGGATGCCTTCTGCACCAGAACTTGCGGTCAACACATCCCAGCCCGCTACAGTTTCAAGGCAGATTTTTGTCACTTCTTGAATGTATTCTTCGTTGTCCACCACAAGGATTCGTTTTCTCATTGCAATTGAGCCAACATGATTGCTAGGCGAAGGAGTAAACCTCTCCTATTTTCCTCCTCTAAGCCCCTGAAGAAACGAAAGAAATTTGAAAACCTTAACTCACAACCAAAGAGCGATGTGTTTTCCCAGGGCGTTCGTATCGAATGACTTTGGCAAAGTGAAGAGAACCAGAATGCGATGTTGCACTCCGGAGTGTATAAGGTTGCAAAATAGTCGGAACTGAAGTTGCAACGCTCAGCGGACGATCGTATTCCTCAAGATTTGGCATTTCAGACCAGCAAGTGCGGCAAAACCAATACAAGGAACCCTGCCGAATATGGCGGAGCAGTCGATCTGAGCAGCAAGGACAAGTAGACATTTTTTTATCTCGAGTACATTAAGTAGAGTTTTATCGGGATTGGGCAAAAAGGGTTGTGCTGATACTCTACCCAGAGTATTCACTAAAGATGAGGAATTGGTGAGGAATCTGAAAGACGACGTGTTTAGTTACAATTCGATAACTTTCATAAAATCGATTTCCAAAGTTGGTCGTTGAGTTCTTCAGTCAATCGATCGCGTCAGTGTAACCAAAAAATATTCACCTATCAGCTTTGACCGTCTCTCTCACTATGGAGGACGAGCAATCCCATATACGATACTGTTAATTAATGTTGCGTGAAAATCACTTCAATGACTGCTGCTGTCTCGCTCCGAAATGTTCATAAGAGTTACAACAAAGCTCTAGTCGTAGATGGGCTTTCGTTGGAAATTCAAGCCGGAGAAATGTTTGGCTTACTGGGTCCAAATGGTGCAGGAAAGTCAACCACCATTCGCATGTTGACGACCTTGACCAAGCCTTCTGAAGGTCAAATTTATGTTGCTGGATATGATGTCGCTCGCCAGCGATCGCAAGTTAAATCCCGCATCGGTGTTGTTCTCCAGCAGATTAGCATTGACAGCGATCTAACCGTCTGGGAAAACATGGAATATCACGGACGCTTGCATCATATTCCCAACCCATTACGGCAGAAAGAAATCGATCAAGCGCTGGAATATGTCGAATTGAGCGATCGTAGAAATGACCCAGCAAAAATGCTCTCCGGTGGCATGAAACGTCGATTGCAAATTGCGCGAGCTTTATTGCATCATCCTGAAATTCTCTTCCTGGATGAACCCACTGTCGGACTCGATCCGCAAACTCGCCGCCGCTTGTGGGAAATTATTCGCAATTTGAACAAACAAGGCATGACAATGCTGCTGACGACGCACTATATGGATGAAGTGGAATATCTGTGCGATCGTATTGGCATCATGGACAACGGCAAACTGATCTCACTTGGCACATTAGAAGAATTACGCCAGAAATATGGCAAAGCCATTGTGATGAAGCAAGCTAGAGACGCTTGGGATTACAAATTCTTTCCAACGGTTGAGGATGCGAATCTTTTTTTGGGGCAGCAACCCGATAAAACAGGTATGATGGTGCGCCCCTCAAATTTAGAAGATATCTTCGTAGAACTGACTGGAAGAAACTTAGATTAACTCAATCTCAAAAACGAAGTGCCAACTCCTTTCAGATTTGGCACTTCGCTGGTATTCACTGAGATTTATAATTTAGAGCCTTTAAACTGGCTGGCTCCATTTGACCTTTATCTAGGATGCCAATGGTTTTGGTTAGTCTCCATTTTCCTAATCTTTTCTAAAGATTTTACGGCTTGTAAGGAGTCAAAGTCGCGCCCAGTGCCTGAGACAACCAAACCTCAAGCGCATGAACCGGGTATTTCCGCACCACTTCTGCTGCCGGGTCAACCATCGGCTGCACTAAAATCGTACACATTCCCAATCGATTGCCTGCCAACACGTCCGTAAATAATCGATCTCCCACCATTCCCACCTGTTCCGGGGGCAAATTCATGGCTTCGACTGCTTTTCTCAACTTACGCCGAGAAGGCTTTCCCGCTCCCGTAATATAGGGAACACCCAAAATATCAGCAATTCGCTTGATCCGATTTTCGCTAATATTATTGCTCGCCAACCAAATATCTGTGACTTGGCGCACTTGCTCAACCCAGGGGAGTAACTCGGCTGAAATCTGAGCCGTTGTAATCGGAACCAGAGTTTCATCGACATCTAGCACTAACCCCCGCAAATTATGCTGAAGAAGCATTTCAGGGGTTAAGCCCAAAATCGTAGTATTGAGAAGAAGATCTGGCTGAAGGAGTTTGCCCCAAGTCATAGCGAGTTATCGGGTAAGATTGGACGGAAACGATCGAAAAGAGGAATAGATACTAGCGTAAGCGCTGCAATTCGTAAAATCAATCACAAATTTGAGCGCTTGGGTTCGGTGATTAAAAGCTGCTCTAGATTTTAGTCTAGAGCGTTATGGCTATGATCTCATACCTGAAGACCACGGATCGAATTGTAAAGCGGATTTAATTTCCTGGCTTTTGCTGTTCTTTTTGGGCTTGGGCATCTACACGATCGCGAATCTTACCCTGTGCGGCTTCATGCTCCGCTAAAGTTCGACTAAAGACATGCGATCCATCGTACCGTGCCACAAAATAAAGGTAGTCTGTCGCCTCAGGATTTAACGTCGCCTTTAAACTTGCAACACCGGGAGAAGCGATCGGGGTCGGCGGTAATCCAGGAGTTACATAGGTATTGTACGGAGAAGGAGTTGCAACCTGCGCGTAGGTCAGCGGATTTTCGGGAGTTTGTTGAACACCTAGCGCATACTCCACCGTTGGATCAGAACCAAGCGTCATATTTTTCTTCAAGCGATTGTGGAAAACCCCAGAAATAATGCCTCGCTCAGTAGCAATCACGGCTTCTTTCTCGACAATACTGCCAAGGGTAACCCATTGCAGGAGAGAAAGATTCGTATTCCCCCGGTTCTTGTTGTACACCGGAAGCGCAACTTGCTCAAAGCGATTCAGCATTTGTCGAATCACCTGTTTGGGAGTAATCGCTGATCCGGCTTCGATTTGATAAGTATCAGGGTACAAGAAGCCTTCTAAAAAGGGCAGATTCGGCGGCAGCCAGGGATAATCAGCATTCGGAATTTGACTTGCAGCGCTTAGGAAATCTTGCGCCTTAAAATAACCCTGCTTCTCGAAATAATTTGCCATCTGTTTCATCGACCAGCCTTCTGGAATCGTAAAACTGCGTTGCGCGACTTGACCGTTCCAAATCGTATTGGCGATCGATTGCAGAGAATCTCCCGTCGAAAGCTCATAATTGCCTGCTTGGAAACCGCCCTTCGCGTCTTGCCAAAGCATCCAACGCGCCAGAACATCCCAAGCTTTCGCTGAGCGGATTAGTCCAGCAGCTTCGAGTTCTTGTCCAATTTGTTGGGCTGATGTGCCTTGAGGAATCTGAATCAGAATTCTTTTCCCTTGGTCTGCCGTAGCTTGCGGGGTCACAGGCGAACTCGCAAAGCTCCACCAAGCTTGAGCCCGCCATGCTGAGAGTCCAAGAGCGACTCCGACGAGAGCAAGAAAAAACGAAAATCTTGCGAGGTTTTTAGCGATTTTCATCAGTAATGTGAGATGCGTAGAACTTAAGCAAATGCTTTTGCTCAGAACAAATATTAATTCAGTTTTTCAACCTGTCAACCGCTTTGAATAAACTTTTATAGCAAGATTTTTAACAAATTTGATACGGGGGATCAAATCAAGTAAGCAATTGTAGCCTCTATTTCAGATTAGAAAAAAGTTTTTTCTCAAATTCAGAAAGCGGGTGGGGATGATTCGACTCCAATCAATTCCCCATTCCCAACTGTCAAATGAGTTACTCCATTTCATCAAAGAGTTGATCTTCAATCATCGGGAGCATTGGCTCGATTTTTTTCAGTTCATCTTGCGAAAGCAAGTGCGGATTGCCATTGTCATCCAGCCGCGCCAGAATGAAGTACGGATCGAGCGGGGTGTAAATCGCATATTCTTGTTCTTCATGCCAGAAGCTTGCAAGCAGTTGCAGTTCTTCTTGGTCATCCTCCCCATCTGATTCAATGCCTTCCCAACTTTCTTCGTCGTCTAAGTCTGGCAAATCGCCTTCGACAGTCAAGACGACTGCGGTTTGTTTTAGCGCTAAATTTTGTTCTTCAAGGACGGCTTTGGCGATCGGAAAGACTAGATTCAGTGTTTCCTGATCCTCGACTAATACGGCTTCATCTTCTTCGCCATTTTCTTGCCAAGCGAAAATCTCGATCGGCGAGTCAACGGGAAGCAGCAGCACGTATTCTTGGTCTTCCTGCTCAACGTAGCAGGTTAACGTTAAGCCTGCGTCATCCGTTAGGGTCACGGTGGGAGCATCCATGTTTTCAATGCTGTCTTCGTCCATTGGACTCTCTCTATCTCATCTCTTATAAAACGAATTGCGGGCTTAGCAAATTGCGTTTGCCCTCACAAAAGTATCTCGTAGAATGGGCACTTTATTTCAGAGTCAGGAGAGGGAGTAGGAAGTAGGAGTCATTTCTAAAATCCCGCAATCTATTTATCTCCAGATCGTGACAATTGGCTTAAGGTTTTTTTAATTATTCGCCTCTACCTTTCGTACAATATGTGCATATTCTTTTTGGGAGAGCGGGAATATGAACCTGACAGAAATGCTGGAGCCGATCGCTGCTTTTTTTCGATCGCTGAATGTTCCAGAACCAATTGTGCATTGGGGACATCCAGCAATGATGGGAATTGTCGTGCTATCTATGGGCAGTTATAGTGCTTGGGCGGGTTGGCAAAGTCGCCTATCGCAAGATAAGGAAGTTGCTGAGAAAAGTCGCGCCGATCATCGCAAAATCACACCTTGGGTTGTGCTGTTTCTCACGATGGGATATACCGGGGGCGTTTTATCGCTGGTCATGCAGCAAAAGCCCATTTTAGAAAGTCCGCATTTTTGGACAGCAAATGCAGTCTTAGCACTGCTGTATTTGAATGGAGCAATTTCGCTGTTTGGATTTGGAGGGGGTAAACCTGGATTTCGGATGTTCCATGCTTATTTAGGAACTGCGATCGCAGGAATTCTAATTCTTCATGGAGTATTTGGACTGAAGTTGGGCTTGTCAATCTAAATGCCTTTTAGATTGATTGAGATTGGGTCTTTACCGTTAAGTTCAAATGAGTGAAGTATCTCTTGATCAGCGATGCCTTCACTCATTTGAAGCTTCTCATCCAATGTTCTGCTCAATCATCTTCAACCTTTAACAACTGTTCATCGATCACTTTCAATTTCGCTTTCACAATATCCTCAGACAGAATCCGCTTTCGCAACGCATCATTCAGCGCACTCTTCTCTGCCAATAGCAACCGTCTCCGCACTGCATCAAACCGAGATTCTTGTAAGGCAATCACCGCAGTCTTTTCCGATCGTCGATGATAAAAATCTCGCAACGATCGCTCCGCTGCCGCAACTTTAATTTGATAGCTTGAACGCAATTCCTCATACACCGACTTCGGTAATACTCCGCTTTTTAGCAACGTATCCAATTCGTCTTGCGCCGCTTTTGCTGAAATCAACTGTGACTGCAACCCTTCAAGCCACTGCTGCACATCAGAGTTGTGAGAGAGCTTCAATCGCTTCACAATCAAAGGCAAACCCACTGCCTGTCCGACCAGCGACAATAGCACCGCTCCAAACACAATCGCAATGAGCGACTCTCTCCCTGGCACACTTGGCGGCAAACTCAAAACCAGTGCCATTGACAACGATCCTTTGATATTGCCAAGAAAAAGAACATGCTGCCACTTCAGCGGAATCGCTCGATCGAATACCCTCACCAAAGCCAAGAGTGGATAGACCGCCAACAGTCGCCCAATCTGATACGCCAATACTGCCAACAACACCGCAGGCAAGTTCCGACCCAACGTATCTAGCCGCAATTCCAATCCGATCAGCAAAAAAATAAAAGTATTCACCCCAAATCCGGCATATTCCCAGAAGCTTAAGACTGTGATCCGGCTCGACGCTGAAACGTTTTGCGATCGCTCCAAATTCCCAACCATCAACCCTGCAATGACAACCGCAACCACACCTGACACTTGCAGAAATTGACACAACTGAAACGCACTCAACGCGATCGCCACCGTCAATAAAATGCTACTAAGCGGGTCATCTTCCGACTGCAAATACAATCCCACGCCCAAATATCCCAGCACCAATCCCACTGCCAGCCCGCCGACAATCACGACTGCCAATTCGCGAATTCCATCTGTCAGCGTAATACTCCCCGTCGAATTGAATTTTAGAATTAAACTGAACAGAACTAGTGCAATCCCATCATTAAAAAGGCTTTCTCCTTCCACGATCGTAATCAACCTAGATGGAACCGCGACTTCCTTAAACACAGCAATCACAGAAACCGTATCCGTAATCGCCAAAATCACTCCTGCCAATAGCGCCGGAATCCACTCCAACGCCAACCCAAACTTCAGCCCGATCGCAGTCACTCCAACCGCAATCAATACACCTGGACCTGCCAGCAGTAAAATTGGCTTCAATGTACTTCTTAGCCGACTAATATCCGTATTAATCGCTGCCTCAAATAGCAAAATTGGCAAAAATAGATTAATAATGAGTGCCGAATCCAGTCCGATCTTCCGAGGCAAAAATTCCGCGATCGCGACCCCTGCCAATACCAATCCCGTCACATAAGGCACTCTTAACCGCCGCGAAAGCAGCGCTACAATCGTCGCCACCAGCAACAAAATAATTAGCACCGTCACTAATTGCGCAAACTGCCCTTGATCCCCAACCGCGATCGCCAATATCTGCTGTGTCATAAATTTTTGACTCGACTCCACCCCAACTTCACTAAAAAACATACTTGATCACGGTCTAGCCGCAATCTCATCTTGCCAGTTGATTTTATCTATAGAAATATCCAGCCCCTCTAAATGCTGATCGAGTCTCCCACATCTCCACCTAGAACCCATTGCTCAAAAAATCCACTCCCCTTTCTACCACTCCCAAAAAACATCCATTAATATGTTCTTTTCACCCGCATTCAAGGATCAAAATCAGTGAGTCCAGACACGCTTGCTAAATCCGCCCCTTCTGCCTACTCCACCGCAGAATTCGACGACTATGTGATGACAACGTATGCCCGCTTCCCGCTCACCCTAACGCGCGGATCAGGCTGTCGAGTCTGGGACGACCAAGGGCGAGAGTATCTGGATTTCGTCGCCGGAATTGCCACCTGCACGCTCGGTCACGCTCACCCCGCAATTACCGCCGCCGTTACTGAGCAAGCCCAGACGCTCATTCACGTCTCCAACCTCTACTACAACACCCCTCAAGGCAACCTTGCCAAATGGCTCGTTGAGCATTCTTGTGCCGATCGCGCATTTTTCTGTAATTCCGGCGCTGAAGCCAACGAAGCTGCAATCAAGCTCGCTCGCAAATACGCTCATACCGTCCGCAATATCACGAATCCCATCATCATTACCGCGAATGCCAGTTTCCACGGACGTACCCTTGCGACCATCACTGCAACTGGACAGCCCAAATACCAGCAAAACTTTGATCCACTCGTCCCTGGCTTTCACTATGTGCCCTACAACGACACTGAAGCCTTAAAGACTGCGATCGCTCACCTCGATCAACAGCAACCTCAAGTCGCTGCCATCATGCTCGAAGGTTTACAAGGCGAAGGCGGAGTCCGTCCTGGCGATCTCAGCTACTTCCAAGCCGTCCGCCAACTCTGCGACGAAAAGCAAATTCTCCTAATCATGGACGAAGTTCAGGTTGGTATGGGTCGCAGCGGCAAACTCTGGGGCTATGAAAATCTCGGCATCGAACCCGACATCTTCACTTCCGCAAAAGGTCTAGGTGGCGGAGTCCCAATCGGTGCAATGCTCTGCAAATCTCACTGCAACGTCTTTAACCCAGGCGATCACGCCAGCACCTTCGGCGGAAATCCTTTCGCTTGTGCAGTTGCTTTCTCAGTTTGCCAAACGATCGAACAAGAAAACCTGCTCGCAAACGTTCAAGCCCGAGGTGAGCAACTCCGCTCAGGACTCACCCAACTCGCCCAAAAATTCCCGCATCTGATCTCTGATGTTCGCGGTTGGGGACTGATTGACGGTCTTGAACTCAGTGCTGACAGCACCTTTACCGCAGCCGATATAGTCAAAATCGCAATTCAAGAAGGAGTCCTACTCGTCCCCGCAGGTCCAAAAGTTCTACGCTTTGTCCCCCCCCTGATTGTGAGCGCTGAAGAAATCGATCTCGCACTCGTTGCTGTCGATCGTGCGCTGACCGCTTTAAATTAATCTCAACTTTTGCCAAAAGTCCTCGATTGCATATAATAGAGGACTGTAAGAAATCCTAATCTCAATCAATCGGAGATCAAACCTATGGCGCGTCGATGTCAACTCACTGGCAAAAAAGCCAACAACGCGATGGCAGTCTCTCACTCCCATCGTCGGACGAAAAAACTGCAAGAAGTCAACCTACAAGTCAAGCGAATTTGGTGGGAAAGCGGTAAGCGCTGGGTCAAACTACGTCTTTCCACAAAAGCGATTAAAACTCTAGAGCATAAGAGCCTAGACGCTTTTGCAAAAGAAGCTGGACTCGATCTCAGCCGCCTATAACTCTCGAACATTATTCAATAGACCCATTCGCAATTGTCAGTTTTTGCGCTGCAAGAATTGATTCTCCGATCGCTAACTTAGGTGTTCTTGCGGTAATGTCTACACTTTTCAAACTGGGGTGAGCCACTGATAGCTCGACCCCAGTTTTATTTTTGCCCAATCAATTTCTCACATCCTTGATCGTATGTTTTCGCAAAATGGGTAACATACGTGCATTCACACTGCTTGCTTTCTCCTTCAACCAAGAATGAGAAAACCTCTGTAATCTACCGAGTTCAATTATTAGCTCTCCGTAGATTATCGGATATTTCTCGAACTCATGCTTATTCTAAGCGCGTGTCTTCGCGGTTGACCCTGGTTCTTAATTATGAAGAAATTAGGGAAAGCACTGTCAAACTTTTAGAGTTTTGACAAAGTTACAATTCATACCCTTGACCATTCCATGGGCAAATATTGGACGATATCTAGTAATAGGTTTTGTTGATTAGCATTAGTTGCCCCTGCGAATGCTCTTTTACGATCGCGAATTCCCCTTCCGATCAAGTCTCGCACGATCGTCACTTTTGTTTCTGCCAACTCAGCAGCTATGTCAAATCACAAACTTAATCTCCAGGGTTTCTTTCATCGTCTTGGTAGTTTCTACCGCAAGATTACAAAGACCTTTGTTAACAGCATTCTCCGCTACGCTTTGCTCTATCAACAGCGGGGCAAACTCTCAACAGCAGGCTTTATC
>JALOOO010000011.1 GCA_025454375.1 Leptolyngbya sp. Prado105
AATCAGGCGTGATGTAATTCAACAACCGTTGATAATGCGTGATCATGAGTATTGCATTGTCGGGTGTCGTAATCGCGTTTACACCATTCGCAACGACTTTCAACGCATCAATATCGAGTCCGGAGTCAATCTCATCCAAAATCCCTAACTTCGGTTCTAGCAAAGCCATCTGCAAGATTTCGTTTCGCTTTTTCTCCCCGCCCGAAAATCCTTCGTTCACGCTGCGAGTCAAGAACCCTGCATCCATTTTTAGCAACTCAAGCTTAGAATGCACGACATCATCAAAGTCAAAAGCATCTAGCTCTTCTAAGCCTTCTTGTTTGCGCTTCGCATTGTAAGACACGCGCAAAAAATCTACATTCGTCACGCCTGGAATTTCTAGCGGGTACTGAAATGCTAGAAACACACCAGAGTTTGCACGTTCATGCGGCTCTAGCTCGAATAAATCCTGTCCTCGAAACAGAACTTCTCCCCCGGTCACAGTATAAGCGGGATGCCCTGCCAAAATCTTAGAAAACGTACTTTTCCCCGATCCATTCGGACCCATAATTGCATGAATCTCACCTGCTTTAATTTCGAGATTCATTCCCTTTAAAATTGGAGTCCCATCAATCTCAGCCGTGAGGTTCTTAACCGACAGAATCACATCACCATTTTCAACAATCATTCGCTCCCTCCTAACTGCTGCATCCCATCACATCAACATCATTTTGGCGATTTCTGGACTTCAGGATTGACGATCAAACGTTGTCGTTTTGGATCAATCAACCCATCCATTCCCAATCTTGCGAAGATCAAGCTACGATCGCACGATCTCAGGAATGGCAAGCATCGTCGTTCCACTACTCGCTAAGACTTGAACAGTACAGAATTACATCTGCGCCTCGCACGAATTCAATCTCAGCGTAAACCAGTCCCATGCCTGCCATCCATCCATTTTCCTAACCGACACTACCCTCTAGTTTGAGGCTCAGCAGCTTATCTGCCTCGACTGCAAACTCCATCGGCAATTGGTTAAACACATCCTGACAGAAGCCACTGATCATCATTGAGATCGCGTCTTCTGGAGAAATGCCGCGCTGAGCAAAGTAAAACAATTGGTCTTCACCAATCTTCGAGGTCGATGCCTCATGCTCCACTTTGCCCTGGTTATTCTGCACTTGGATGTAGGGGAATGTATTCGCTTGAGCACGATCGCCAATCAGCATCGAATCACACTGCGAATAGTTCCGCGCACCCGTCGCTTTCGGGGACATCTTTACAAGTCCGCGATAGCTATTCTTCGACTGCCCCGCCGAAATCCCTTTCGAGATAATCGTACTGCGGGTATTCTTGCCGATGTGAATCATCTTCGTTCCGGTGTCGGCTTGCTGATGATTGTTCGTCAGAGCAACTGAATAGAACTCGCCGACGGAATTATCGCCAACTAAGACACAACTCGGATACTTCCAAGTAATCGCAGAACCCGTCTCCACCTGCGTCCAAGAAATCTTGGAATTCACACCCTGGCACAGTCCGCGCTTAGTAACGAAGTTATAGATGCCGCCTTTGCCATTTGCGTCGCCTGCGTACCAGTTCTGAACGGTCGAATACTTAATATCCGCATCGTCTAAAGCAACGAGTTCGACGACTGCCGCATGAAGCTGATTTGAGTCGTACATCGGTGCAGTACAGCCTTCGAGATAGCTCACTTGTGCGCCTTCTTCTGCCACAATCAAGGTTCGCTCAAACTGTCCCGAATCGCCATTGTTAATGCGGAAATAGGTCGAGAGTTCCATCGGGCACTTCACGCCTTTGGGAATAAAGACGAATGAACCATCACTAAAGACCGCAGAATTTAATGCAGCGAAGTAGTTATCGCCCACCGGGACAACACTGCCCAAATACTTTTTCACAAGCTCTGGATGCTCGCGAACTGCTTCCGAAATCGAGCAGAAAATCACGCCATCTTTCGCCAATTTCTCTTTGAAAGTCGTTGCAACAGAAACGCTATCAAAAATCGCATCGACTGCCACATTACTGAGGCGCTTTTGCTCAGAAAGTGGAATGCCCAGCTTCTCAAAAGTCTCCAGCAGTTCAGGATCAACCTCGTCGAGGCTTTTCTTCTTCTCGCTGACTTTGGGAGCCGAGTAGTAAATGATATTTTGATAATCGATCGCCGGATATCCGACGGCTGCCCAGTCTGGCTCGGTCATCTTCAACCATTGCCGATAGGCACGCAACCGGAAGTCCAGCATCCACTCCGGCTCTTCTTTCTTCGCAGAAATCAAACGGACTACATCTTCGCTCAATCCACGGGGGATTGTGTCGGATTCGATGTTGGTGACGAATCCGTACTTGTAGGGTTGGTTAACGAGCGTTTGAACAGTTGCACTCATGGTTGAATTTGTGAATCTCGTGTTCTCTTAATCTCTATGACTCTTAATCTCTATGAGGAGGGGTGAAACCTCCCCTTTTTGAACCCTAGACTTGACTTGTAGCGCTACGAATCTCATCAAAGGTAATGTCTTGCTTCTCGCCTGCAAAATCGTTATCAGGAGTGAGGAACAACATGCAGTGACACTCTTTGCGCTCTCGCATCGGGACACAGGGGCAGTTCCAGTAAGCAGCCGCGACTTCTGCTTCCTTATCTTCGTAGTGACGACAGGGGCAGAGCGGTGATCCTAAGTCCTCTTTGTGCTTCGCCAATCCTTCGATCACAACTGCGGTCACGCCTGGATCAACACAAAAATAGGTGCCAGTGCGCTTCGCATATTGCTCGGAAAAATGGCGCATCGCTTCAAGATTCTTGTCTGATGCTTGTGTAGCTTGGGTTTCAGTATTCATGAGCCAAATCAGCAGTACATCTAGTGGATCTTATTACTAAAACAACACCGATATTGCGTTGTTCGATCGAGAAAAGCGGGCAGAACGGAGCGAGGCGGTCTATAATTAAAACAACTTGGATGTTGCTTAACTCTATTGTAGAGTACTTTGACAACATTGGAGTTGTCAAAGTCGGTTAAAAATTGATGACTTGAGGCAGGAGATGACGACGACTCAGCAGCCTTCGACGAAACAAGATATCCTGCGTCACCTTCTGAGGCAGGGCGAATCGACCGCGCAAGATTTGGCAGAGCAGCTACAGGTCAGTCCGCAGGCGGTTCGACGACATTTAAAGGATTTAGAAACTGAAGGCTTAATTCTTCACAAGGCGATTCAGACGGGAATGGGTCGCCCCAACTACTTGTATGAACTGAGTCGAGAAGGTCGATTGCAGTTTCCCGATCGCTATGACGAATTCGCCGTTTCCCTGCTTGGAACTTTGGCAGAAACGGTCAGCAAAGATCAAATGAAATCGATCTTGCAGAAACAGTGGCAGCGAAAAGCGATCGAATATCGTGAAAGACTCGGTTCAGGTTCTGTCTCTGATCGAGTGGCAAAGCTCGTCGATTTGAGAATTTCAGAAGGCTATATGGCGGAGTTTCGCCCAGTTGAGCCGAATGGGTTTGTTTTAACTGAATATAATTGTGCGATCGCGCAAATTGCCGAGTCATTTCCGAGTGTGTGCGGACATGAGTTAGAGATGTTTGCGATCGCGCTTCCCGACTGCAAAGTTGAGCGAACTCACTGGCTTGTGAATGGTGAGCATCGCTGCGGATATTTGATTCAAACAAAGCAAGATAAATTTTGAAACCAATTAGTCCAATAAGCTGATCAGATCGTCTTTCGTCAGATCAGCATCTTTGAGAATTTTTAGAAGTAGCCCTTTGCCGCTCGTTTTATCTGCGGTGAACGAGAAGCGATCGAACCTGAAAAACAACTGGTTGAGATTTCTTTATGAAATCTATTTCAGGGAAGATGCTTTGTAGAGTTGTGGAGCGTCAAGGTTGGATATTAAAGCGAACTACAGGCAGCCATCACATTTATTCTCTATCACATTTATTCTAAAGAGGGCGTAGATGTAATTCTCTCAATTCCAGTTCATGGCAATCGAGATTTGCCTAAGGGAACGCTGAGAAGTATTTTGAAAGATGCTGACCTGACCGAAGATGATCTTGAGTAATCCTTATGCAACCAGATTCAGAATTTCTCACACCAGAAGAATGTCTTGAAGTCGATAAAGCGCTTTTGACTTCAAGAGATAAGTTTTCTGCCCGAGTCGCGATTTATTCGCTGCGATCGCTCAAACAAGTCGCCCAAACTTCAGGCAAGACGATCGCGAATCTTGACTCGACTCAAATCGAAGATTGGATCTACCAGGATGAGAGCTTACAAGGTGGAATCGATAATGAATTTAAGAAATTTTTCTCCAAACTAGTAATTGCGTCAATCAACCCGTTGAATCAAGTTGCTACAGCAAACGGAAGTACGATCGAGGATCTGAACGTTCAGCAAGTAGTCGCTTGGTTTGAGGCAAAAGCTAAAGCGGAAATGCGAACTTAACTTTAGGCAACTAATTCATATTTAAGCAAAAAAAGAATCCTCGATCGCTTTCACAATCGAGGACTCCTTCATTTGTCATTCAATTATGCGTCTGTACGCTTGTAAGGAACGACATCTTCACCAAAGAAGCGAGCATATTCAGCCCCATTGACAATGGCATCGACCGCCGCTCTCAAACCTTGACCCGACAAGATTTGATTGTACTCATCCACTTCATTCTGGCTCGCAGGCGCACGACCTAACAGATGCCGGAACAATAGCTCGATCGCTTTTGCATTCGGATAAGGTGCATAGAAGCGTTGGCTATAGCTCTGTGAACTCGCTAGAGCGCTGACAAATTCTCGAACCGAGAGTTCGCCACTGCGGAACTGAGCTTCAAGATCCGATCGCACAAACTCGACCGGAACAGCATCACTCGGTACATTCATCACTTGAGCATAGATCGCGCCAATCACGAGATCGCTCTCATGCTGCATTGTGCCAGGATTCATCCGGTAAATACGAGCAGGCTTGCGATTGATCTCCTCAACCTCTACCGCCGCAGCAAGCGGATTAGACGATCGACCCGATTGCGCCAAATCTTTCTGGGCAGATGCCGCAATATTGTGCAACGCCAAAGCAGTCATAGGCATCTTTGTCACGTCCATTCGTGATTGCGTCGGGGCGAAGCTCGGAATCTCAAGCTTGGTATTCTGCTTCGTCAGCTTGTTGTACAAGGTTTGAGTATTCGGATAGTTCGCAGCAGGCAGAGTCAAGAAGCGATTATAGGGAACGACATCTTCGCCAAAGGCTTCGTTGTATTCCACACTGTTGACCATTGCCGTGATAAACGCTTTCAACCCTTGAGTTGCAAGAATCTGGTTGTACTTGCGGATTTCAGCTTGATCCAACGGAGCGCGACCTAAGAAGTGCTTCGTCCCCAATTCGATCACTTTCGTGTTCGGATAAGGCGTGTAGAACTCCTTGATATACAGCTTGGATGCACCCAATGCTGCAACAAACTCTTTCAAGTTGATATCGCCGTTGCTGAGTTGAGTCTCCCAAACGCTGAATTCGTTTTGGACAATGTATGGCGCAATATCACGCTCGAAGACTTGACGGTACGCTGCCCCAATCACAGTCTTGAGATTTACCTTGTCGCTAACCTGGGTGAGCTTGAAGACTTTGGTTTGCTCGCGCTTCTTGCTGACTCCTTGATTGATGCGGAAGTCCACATCAGGCTGAGTCCGCATGTCGGCAGGGGTTCCCATTTGCACGAATAGAGGGGTTTCCTCTTTCGTAATCTTCATGCCCCGGTCTTGAATTGAACCGACCCGAAGCATTCTCTGAGAAACACCTGCTGGCGTGAGATAGCGCTCATACGGAACGGTATCTTCACCAAAGGTCTTGTTGTACTCTTCGGTATCCAGAATTTCGTCTACTAAAGCGTAAACCCCTTTCTTCGAGCAAATATCAAAGTATTTGTTCGTTTCTTGACGACCATAAGTCGGACGACCTAAAAGACGACGATGAATGTACTCGATCGCTTTCATCACATACAGTTTTTCCCAGTACAGACTGCGGAATTGTGGTGATTTTGCAAGGCGACGGATGAATTCTTTGATCGTGATATCGCCGTTTTCAAGCTTAATCTCATCGACTTTGAGGCGCTGTCCTTCATAGACATCACGTCCAAAGACTTGCAGGTAAGCAGCTTTGATCACTGCTTGAGTCGAGCTTTCAGAGAATTTGGTGCTAATCCCTTTCGTTCCCGTAGAGCGCTTGCCAAATGAACCCGTAAAGCTGGGGGATTGGTCGTATTTGAAAACCTTGGGACCGAGGGTTCCAGGAGCAACACCACGTGCGGCAGGATTGCTCAACTGGTTATTGATTCCAGGACCGCGATTGATCAAGATCCGACGAGTATCCTTGCCAAATGGAGCAGGGCTTGCGCTGGGGTTGCGCGTTTCTTTCGGGAAGATCGCACCAAATTGAATTTCTAATGGATCGTTTCCAGAACCGTAAACATGCTGATCTGGCAGGGGCTGATCGTAAGACGCAAAGGTGGTAAGGAATTGCGGAATCTTACGGAAGGGCGCACTGTAGTTGAACAGATCCTGTTGAGGTCCCCAGTTCCGGCATTCTTGCGCTTCTTGACCTAGACCACGCAGGTACGGAACGGTTTCTTCTCCGAAGTAATCGCTATATTCCTGCGAATCGACGAGTGCATCGACGAGCGCATTTAAGCCCCCACTCGATACGATCGAGAAATATTTCTGAACTTCTTCACGTGAGGAAGGACCTCGACCTAGAATGTGACGGAATGCCAGTTCTAAAGCGCGGCTATTAATATATGGCTCGAAAAAGTTCTTGCGGTATAACGGTGATTTTGCTAAGCGACGGATGAATTCCTTCATCGAGATTTCGCTGTTCTTCACCTTAGACTCAAGGTCAGAGATACTCAAGGAGTAAGCGCGAGTAATGTCACGCTCGAAGACTTGACGGTAAGCTGCCTTGATAACAGCAATTTTCTCACTGGCTGAGAGCCCAGGCTTCATGGCGAATTTTGGGCGACGCTCTGACGCATTGAAGTAGATTTGCGGCAGTTGTAACCCCTGTAAATCGTTTGAGGAGCGCTGGCGCAGCTTGGTCGAAGGGGTCGGAGCTTTGAATTCAGTGATCAGCACATCGAAGTATTGTTCGACGAGCGTTTTTGCCTCTGCATCTGTCCGAAAATAGTTTGCGGCTGCAACTTTCATTTCTTGCAGTGCCACGATCGTCGCTTCACCGGAACAAGCTCGCTCAATAATTTCGCGCAGTCCGCGAGTATTGACAGAGAGAATGTTCGGATCACCTGCGACGATCGCATACGTTGTATAGCGAAGGAACCAGCTTAAATCGCGCAGCGACTTCGCCATATTGCTCGGACCATAGCGGGCCACGTTGATCGGGCGAAATCCCGGCGGAATCGCACCCGCACTCGGCGTTAGGAAGAAGTTCCGAAGACCGCCGAATAGTCCGCCGCCGGAGCCTTCCGCATAAGTGACCGTGCCCAGCTTCATCCCTTCTTCGGTATCTAGGGTTGTCCCTGCCACCGTTTTCACGGGTTCCGATTCGACCGCTGGCTTTTCGAGAAACGACATTGGAGAGCCGCCTGTGAAAATGCGGTTCGCTGATCGCGAGACGATGAGTTCAGAGTTGCGGGTCAGGATTTCAGCGATTTCTAGGCGTTTTTGCCCAGATTTGAAATACTGCACGAGTTCATCAAGTTCGCCCCGCCCTAAAAAGCGGTCTTGCTGCTCTGCCTGTGAAATCGTTGCAACTGGGACTGTTTGGTATAGTTGCGGGCGTGCAACCGAGCTTCCACCACTTGCCTTAACACTCATTGGATTTCTAAAGCTCCCATTTACGGATCGTTACTGTGTTAAATCTGATCAGAGTGTCACCTGGAACAGCCAATGCGAAAGCCAAACACCGCCCAGGGTCAACCAGTTCATTCTTAAGATTAAAACGATTCGGGTTCTTACACTTGAATTATTAAAAAGTGTGTAGAACTCGATCGCTGGGTTCGACTCCTCATCATAAGAGATGGCTGGTACACTTATGAGAAACGATATAAGTTTTGTAACAAACGCCCGATCAAAACTTAATTGCTTGCCCGTACTGTTAAGCGATAATCCCGATTTGTATTGGGAGCAATCGTGCCGACCCAGACTTGATAGGTTCCAGGCTGGAAGTCTTTGTCCTGCAATTTGGCATCTTTGCTCGCTCCAGAATCAGTGCAGCGCACGCCTCCTGGTCCTGAAATTAATAAAGTCGTGTCGCTGCCGCCGCTATCGACGCGGATCGTCAACTTTGCTACAGGTTGCTTGAGTACGATCGTATGATCGGGATTCGGATCGCCAAAGCCAAGACATTTACGCTCTGAACGATCGCTGTTGCTGACGACCGCAGGGAGCGAAGTCGTGCCTCCGGTTGAACCCATCATCATGCCGGATGAGGTTTTGTTATCCAGGGTCAAGGTTTTAAAGGTGTCAGGTTGGGCGATCACGGGTACGACCATGCTAACTCCGGCGATTAAAATTCCATAGTTTAAGATCCGTTGCAGTCGTCTCATCATTTTGAAGATCCTCTTGGGAGATTGAATACCTGTTTCTTAATCGCATCAGAACTGTATTCTAGAGCCGATCCCATCTGCTATCCTGGGTCGAGTGTTCGCTTTTTTCGCTGCCTCACGGCAAAAGTTCAGTGCGTTAAGCGTAAATTTATACATAAATGGCAATCTGAATTTATGTCGATCGCGATTTTGGCTGTGCTACTATTTCTAGGGCTAACAACAGTAAGGTTAATCTTACTTCCCTCAGAAGTTCTCACGTATCTCCAGGTTCCCGTCTGGTTATTCTGGTTTTCCGTCATCGCTTTACTGACTTGGTTGCTAAAAGATTGACGAATTTTTTGCAGACTTTGTGATATAGCAACGATTAATACAGTCGAACCTTGCCTAACCTGGTATCTAGTAAAAGTGCCAGTTGTCCGTTCAGAAACTATGATCGCATCACCGGAACAAGAAGCGGCGAGACTCACCACGCTTTACGGATATGGCATTCTGGACACGCCTTCTGAGGAGATGTTCGATAGCCTGACTCAGTTGGCGGCACAGATCTGTGGTGTCCCAATTGCGCTATTGGGGTTTATGGATACTGATCGGCTGGTTTTCAAATCGAAAATTGGCATTGATGCGATCGAGATGCCCCGTCGGAAGTCGATGTGTAATCACACCCTGTCGCAATCGAATGTGGTGGTGGTAGTCGATGCGTCTGGAGATGAGCGGTTTATTAATCATCCGTTGGGGACTACGGCTCCGCCGATTCGGTTTTATGCTGGGGTGTCGCTGGTCGATTCGGATGGATATGCCTTGGGGACGCTCTGTGTCATGGATTATGTGCCGCAGAGTTTGGATTCTCAGCAGAAAGCAGCACTGAGATCGCTTTCTAAACAAGCGGTGACTTTTTTAGAGCAGCGACGACAGATTGCTGAACTGGAGCAATCTGCGGCTCAAGGACGATCGACGGGAATGCAACTTCAACTTCAGCTTCAGCATCTTGTGACGCGGGTGTTAGCCGAAGCTCCGAGGCTGAATGAAGCCACACCCCGACTGCTGCAAACGATCTGTGAACATGCGAACTGGGATTTTGGTGAATTGTGGCTTGTCGATCGCGATACTCCAGTGATTCGGTGTCAAGCGCATTGGAGTCGGTTGGCAGGACAGTTTAAGGAGTTTTCAAGTTCATCGGAATCCTGGGTGTTTGCGCCGGGGTATGGTTTGCCGGGTCGGGTTTGGAGTAGTGGGCAGCCGCTGTGGATGAGCGATGTCGTGTATGACAAGTTGTTTTTGCGATCGCATATTGCGGCGAGAGTAGGACTTCATGCCGCGATGGGCTGCCCGATTTTGAGCCGGGACGAAACGGTTGGGGTGATTGCGCTATTTAGTCATCGAGTGCAGCCGCCCGACGAAGAAATGATGACGACGATGATGGTCGCAATTGCGTCTCAAGTGGGGCAATTTATCGAGCGCAAGCAGGCTGAGGAAGAAGTGCAGCGACAGAATATTCGATCGCAACTCCTCGCCGCGATTACGTTAAAAATTCGACGATCGCTGCATATTAATGAAATTCTCGAAACGACTGTGGCTGAGGTGAGGCAGTTTCTGCAAGCCGATCGTGTGATTATCTATCGCTTTGATCAAGGCTTAGAGGGTACGGTTGTCGTAGAGTCTGTGAATTCTGGGTGGAGTTCTGCGTTAGGCGCACATTTTGAAGAAGCTTGCTTCAAAGATGGGATCTGGCAAGGGCATCAGCAAGGCGAAACGACCGTGGTGGATGATACTGAGATTGCTGCGCTGATGCCCTGCCAACAGAGATTGCTGCGGCAGTTTGAAGTCAAAGCAACTTTAGTGGTTCCGATTTTGCAGAATCAAGAGGATCACTCAGAGCCGCAGTTGTGGGGATTGTTAATCGCGCATCAATGTGAGAGTCCGCGCCAGTGGCAGACCTTTGAAGTTGAATTTTTAGTCCAGCTTGCGGATCAAGTCGCGATCGCATTGATGCAGGCAAGACTTTTAGAGCAAGAACGACAACAGCGATCGCGACTTGCCGCGCAAAATTCAGCATTAGTCCAGGCGAGAGAAGAGGCAGAGCGCGCTTCGCAAATGAAAAGCACGTTTCTGGCAACGATGAGTCATGAGATCCGAACTCCAATGAATGCGGTACTCGGCATGACTGGGCTATTGCTAGATACAGAGTTAAATCCAACGCAGCAAGATTTTGTTGAGACGATCCGTACCAGTGGCGATAACTTGCTGACCTTGATCAATCAGATTCTAGATTTCTCAAAGCTCGAAGCCGGAGAAATGGAGCTAGAAACGCTCGATTTTAATCTCACAACCTGTATTGAGGAAGTTGCTGACTTATTTGCGCCGGCTGCGTTTGCTAAAGGCTTAGAAATTGCAACGCTGATTCATCACGATTTGCCGATCGCGCTGCGGGGAGATGTCAGTCGATTCCGGCAAATTCTCACCAATCTGGTTGGGAATGCGATCAAGTTCACTAAGCGAGGGGAAGTTCTGATCGAAGCAATTTTGATCTCACAGACTGAAACAGAAGCGAGGATTGTTTTTTCTGTATCAGATACTGGAATTGGCATTCCTAAAGACGCTCAAGCTCGGCTGTTTCATCCCTTTGCACAGGTCGATGCTTCGATGACTCGTCGCTATGGCGGCACTGGGTTAGGACTTGCAATCTCGCGTCAGCTTGTTGAATTGATGGGAGGCTCGATCGAGGTTGAAAGCAATCCAAAAGTGGGATCAAAATTTTGGTTTACGCTAACCTTTGAGAAACAATCTCAACCTCACTGTGCGGCAGAAAGCGACGCGATCTCTATGAGAACTTTAGACCTCGCAAATTTGCGCTTACTCGTGGTCGATGATAACGAAACCAATCGCACGATCGTGCGGTATCAAGTTTCGGCTTGGGGCATTGAAGTAGAAGAAGCAGAGAGTGCCGCGATCGCACTTGAAAAAATGCGCGATCGTGTCACTGCTCAAATGCCCTACGATCTGGCAATTCTCGATATGCAGATGCCTAAAATAGACGGTGAAATGCTCGGCGCACAGATCAAAGCTGATCCGGCGCTCGCTCAAACTAAGCTGATTATGCTGACTTCTGCTCATAGTTGGAGCGATGCAAAACGGATGACAGAGCTTGGCTTTTCGGCTTGTCTGATCAAACCTGTAAAGCAATCGCGATTGCTCGACTGCATCATGACGACGATGCAGAATGCGGACGCGATCGAGAGAAGAACTTCGATTCCTGCGTTGCCTAAGAAAGCGAATTCAAAATTAAAGATTCTATTGGTTGAAGACAATATTGTGAATCAAAAAGTCACTTTGAACCAACTGAAGCATTTAGGCTACACTGCTGACGTTGCAGCAAATGGTAAAGAAGCGATCGAGATGCTGAATCAAATTCCATACAATCTGGTGTTGATGGATTGTCAGATGCCGATCGTCGATGGGTATGAAGCCACTCGTCTGATTCGATCACAGCAATCGTCTCGTTGCAGTGTAATCATTGCGCTGACGGCGAATGCGATGCTCGAAGATCGTGATCGCTGCTTAGCGTCTGGCATGGACGACTATCTGAGTAAGCCAATTTCCAAAGAAAAGCTCAGCGAAAAGTTAACCCACTGGGGCGAATTACTAGAACGGCAAGTTGTAAAGCAAACTATGAATTTAGCGATCGATTGGGAGCATCTCCACCAAATTTCAGATCACAATGAAGCCTTTGAATTTGAACTGCTGCAAATTTTTGCAGAGGATTCACAGGCGCATTTGGACGCAGCGCGCACCGCTTTGGATCGTGAAGATACGATCGCGCTGTCTCATGAAGCACATCACATTAAGGGCGCAAGTGCGAATGTTGGACTCTATGAAATCAAATCAGTTGCATCCATGCTAGAAGATCAAGCCTTGAACAATGATTTAACCCAAGCTTCAATGCTCATCGTTAAACTGGCAGAACTGCTAGTAGCATTAAATCGATTTCTGACAAGCCAGAAACAGATTTAACGTTGCTAGATCCCCTCTGCCTAATTCAGCGGGGGGCGAAATTTCGTAAAATCGAAAGGACTAAACCTCCTCTATCTGACTCATCCGCCGCATATTTAGCACATCCGTCATCTTCTTAATCTGAACAAACGTGCGCTCAAGCTGAGCATGATCACAAATATCAATGCCCAAATCAATCACCGCCGTTTGATCCGGGAAGGTTTTGACTTGGGCATTTCGGACATTGATATTGTTATCGGTCAGGCGAGAGAGAATATCCTTGAGAACGCCCACGCGATCGATGACTTCAATTTGGATATCAATCGGATAAGTTTGAGCGCGACCTGCTGAGGGTTGAGTCGGATTCCAACTGAGCGGAACTAAGCGATCGCCTGGGATCGAATCAACATTTGGACAGCCTTGACGATGGATCGAAATGCCGCGATTGCTGCGAGTTACCACTCCAATAATCGGTTCGCCTGGGATCGGATGACAACAGCCTGCCATGTAATGCAAGAGGTCTTCGACTCCTGCAATCGGATGCTTTGTGGTAGGAGCGGGAAGCGATCGCGGGGCAGACGGCAGCGGAATCACGCCACTACTTAAGCTATCTGAAGGAGAAGGGGTCGGGTGAGACAGAGACTGCTGCGCTTTGACCGCTTCTCGAATTCGATTGAGTGCTAGATTTAGCGTAATCTCGCCATACCCAACCGCCGCAACAAAGTCTTCCACACTGTGATAGTTACATCGCTCAGCCGCCGTTAACATCGGAGCCGATTTCATTAACGCTTCAAAACCATTTTTGCCGAGTTCTTTCTCCAGCATCTCCCGACCGCGCACGACGTTTTCATCGTGATGAGAGCGCTTATAAGCTTGGCGAATTCGGTTTCTTGCGCCTGCTGTGACGACAAAGTTTAGCCAGTCCAGACTCGGACGTGCATTCTTTTGGGTGATGATTTCCACGATGTCGCCCATTTGCAGTGGCGTATCGAGTTGCACCATGCGACCATTGACCCTTGCGCCTGCACAGTGATTGCCGACTTCGGTGTGAATCCGATAGGCGAAATCCACCGGAGTCGATCGTGGACTGAGTGAGACGACTTCGCCTTTTGGCGTGAAGACAAAGACATCGCCATCAAACAAATTATCTTTGATGCCATCAAGATATTCTTGCGCGTCTTTGAGATCGTTTTGCCAGTCGAGCAGTTGCCTTAGCCAGGTAAACTTCTCATCGACTTTTGTAAGTTGCGAGGTAGAACCCCCGGATTCTTTGTATTTCCAGTGTGCGGCGATCCCATATTCTGCAACATGGTGCATCTCTAGCGTGCGGATCTGAACTTCTAGCGGTTGTCCGGTTTCTCCAATCACAACCGTGTGCAGCGATTGATAGCGGTTTGGCTTGGGTAGACCGATGTAATCCTTGAATCGTCCAGGAATTGGGCGGAATGTATCATGCACGATCGCAAGTGCCCGATAACATTCATCATTGTTCTCCACAATGATCCGAATGGCTGCCACATCGTAGATCTGGTCGTAGCCTTTCTGCTGACGATTCATCTTTTGATAAATGCCGTACAGATGTTTCGGTCGTCCACTGACTTCGACACAGCGCACGCCCACTTGGTCGAGTCGTTGCTTGAATGCAGCAGCAACTTCGCTCAAGCGAGATTCTCGATCGGTGCGCTTTTCTGCGACTAATTTTTGAATATCTCGGTACGCCTCGGTTTCAAGATATTTGAAGGCAAGATCTTCAAGCTCCCATTTGATATTTCCGATCCCCAACCGATTCGCGAGGGGCGCAAAAATTTCGCGAGTTTCGAGAGAGATGCGCCGCTGTTTTTCGGATGCGAGGTGTTCTAGCGTTCGCATATTGTGTAAGCGATCGGCCAGTTTCACCACAATCACGCGAATGTCCTGTGCCATCGCAAGAAACATGCGGCGAAAATTCTCCGCTTGTCGCTCGGTTTTACTCGAAATATTCAGCTTTGAAAGCTTTGTGACTCCTTCAACCAAACACCGCACTTCTGAGCCAAATCGCTCTTCAATCTCTTCGACCGTGACATCGGTATCTTCTACCACGTCATGGAGAAACCCTGCGGCGATCATGACGCTACTGCCGCCAAGATCGCGGAGAATCCCTGAAACCGCTACAGGATGGGCAATATAGGGTTCTCCGGAGGCGCGAGTCTGCCCTTCGTGCAGTTTGTAAGCAAACTCGAACGCGCGGCAGATTAGGTCAAGATCGTGATCTGAGCGTTTGAGGAAACACTCTCGTAACCAATCTGGTAAAGCAAAATCAATGGTGGGTAGAGATGCCGCTACATTCATGCTATTTCGCGTGGCTAGAGTGCAGTTCAGAAGGTGAGTCTTATGAGATTGAATAAAGTGTCGCTCTATACAAAGTTTAGGAGTAATAGAAAAAGAGTCTAGCATGAGGAACTTGGTGATTCGCTAGACCGTGAAGATGAAATTAAGAATCGACAAGAGATAAGCCAAAATTTTCAAGCTTAAATGACTTGAATGATCTGTCTTATCGAGATCGATTGCGAGGGAAGATTGAGTGCTTGCCTTAAACTTGTTAAGCCGATCGTAACGTTCATTTTATCAATGGTGATACGATTCTTGGCAAAGATCCTGGGTAGAATTGAAAACTTTTGATCGGACAAATCTGAGATGAATTCTCATGCTTTATGAGTCAGTACTTTACACGATGAATTCAATTTTGGATCGAATTTACACTGAGTTTTCTGACATTCTACGGAAGCTTTTTTTTGCGTAAGTCCTACGACATCAGTGATCCCCGTCTTTATACTGAATTGAAAAAGTTTAAATATGTTAACAGAGAACCAGGTATATCTATTTCGTTCCTTCCAAATTGATTTAGGATCGTTCAATCAATTGTTAGATTCAGCCGCGTTCGATCGACAAATCTTTGATCAGAGTTGGCGATCGCTGCAAAAAAAGTTTGCAGAAGAAATTCAGCCGATGCAATCTGACGACTATCGAATCCATTCAGTATTGGTTGAAATCAATAAACAGATGCGACTGCTTGGAATGGATAGTCTGTTTCTCAAAACGGCGCGACAGAGTGAGACGATGCAGGGGCGGGTGGGACAGATTCGCGATCGTATCGCTTTACTAATGAACTACTGCGCTGTACTTTTGGAGTCGGATGAGAGTTGAGGAGTGTGCGATGCAGTGTCCTAAAGAACGGAAAATTACGCTAAATGACGGCTTGTTGTCTGAAGCTTTAGCGGTGAAGGAGTGTCCAGACTGTAAGGGAACCTGGATTCCGTCGGAGAATTATCAGGCGTGGCAGGCGAATCGCGATCGTCCAAAAACGGTGGCAAATTTGATTCCGAAGGCGCTGGATGTTGAGTTTGTGCAGTCGCCTTATGATGCGAGGGCTGCATTTTGTCCTGAGTGCGGTTGCTATTTAGCGCGGGCGAAGGTGGGCATGAAGATGCCGTTTTATGTGGAGCGGTGTTTGAGTTGTGGAGGAATTTGGTGCGATCGGGGCGAGTGGGAGGCACTGGAAACGATGGGATTGAATATTGCGATCGAGCAGTTATTTTCCAGTGAGTGGCAGGTGTTGTCGAGGGAGCGGGAGCATTTGGCGATCGAGCGTCAGGCGACGATTGATCGATTGGGGGAGGAGTTGGCGCAGCGGGTGTTTGAGTTGGCAGAGGAGTTGGAGAAGCATCCGAGCGGGGATTTTGGGGTGGCGTATTTGATGCGGCGGTTTGAGAATTTTACGCAGGAGTTGCAGCGAGCAAAAGAATAGGTCGTGAGGGTTCTAGCAGAGTTAGCACCGAGATTTATGTCGCATATTCAAACGCTCAAGACCCACCCCGGCGATAGTCTGAAACGTCTTCAGAAATTGGAGCGCAGACAGAACGATCGCTTGCTTTTAAGCTCGAATTATTTCGCAAATAGTTCTGAATCCAGTCACAGCTTTGAGACAGCAATTGATCAAGACTCGATCGCCATTCCCAGAGAATTACTGTTTTATCTCGACTTGCAGAGGCAAGAATGCGATCTCCCCTGGGACTAAAACTCAAGTCTTCGACAATACCAGAATGTCCCCTCAAGGTTTTGAGCAAATTTCCTTGTCGATCCCACAGGCGAATTGTGCCATCTTGATGTCCTGTTGCAAAGGTTTGACTATCTGAAGTAATTGCAATGCTGTAAATCGCACCTGCATCACTTTTGGCTTGGGCAAGCTCTTTCCCTTGAAAGTCCCAAAATCTCAAAATTCCGTCATTTCCACCCGATACAATCACCTGATCATCCGGGCTAATCTCCGCATTGTAAACTCTACCACTGTGTCCCACAAATTGCCGGATCTGATTGCCCTGACGATCCCACAATCGTACCATCTCATCTCCCCCTGCTGACACAATAAACTGACCCTCATGACTAAATTCTGCACTGTAGATTCTGCCACTATGCCCACGCATTGTATGGAGCAATTTTCCTTGCAGATTCCACAGCTTAATCGAAGCATCGTAGCTTGCAGAAATAAGAGTCTGCCCCTCTGGACTAAAACTAATGTTGTACACTCTGCCGGAATGCCCTGAGAATGTTTTCAGCAGAGTTCCGTCCTTCCTCCAAAGTTTAACTGTGCGATCGCGGCTTGCGGTTGCAATTGTTTCCCCATCTGGGCTAAATATCGCACTTTGAAACCAATTGGGATGAGACGCGATCGTGCTTAAAAATCTTCCTTTGACATCCCAGAGTTTCACACTTCCATCCTGACTTGCACTGACAAGCTGCCGCCCATCCCGGCTAAAACTCACACTATTTACCTCAGCCGTATGCCCTCGAAGAACTTGCTGCAAGGGATTTTCCAATCGCCAGAGTTTCACACTATTGTCATAGCTAGCAGATGCGATCGTCTTGCCATCGGGGCTAAAGCTGACACTATAAACCGCGCCCTTATGTCCTGTGAATGTTTCGATTTCTCGCCCATCTGAAGTACGCCAGAGTTTAATCGTTCCATCTTGATAAACAGCCGCGATCATCTGACCGTTGGGGCTAAAACTCGTACTATAAACCTGCCCATTCCGACTGCTCAAAGTTCGGACTAAGCTTCCGTCTCGCCAGAGCTTGATTGTTCCATCTCCACTGGCTGAAGCGAGTAGATCCTTGGAAAAGCTCAAGCTATTAATTTGAGTGCGATGTGCCTTCCATTGTTTGACTAATCTGCCTTTTGCTGTCCAGAGCTTGATATCTCCATGTTCGCCAGCCGAAGCAATTTGCTGTTTGTCGGCTCGAATGCTAACCGAATAGAGTGCGCCTTTATGTCGCATGATTGGCGTTTTGATTTCGCCATTTTCATTCCAGAATTTGATCGTGTTATCCCAGCTTGCAGAGGCGATCAGGCGATCGCGAGAAGTCACATTCTCAATTCCCTGAGTGTGTCCAGATAGGGTTTGGATCAATTCCCCTTGCAGAGTCCAACGATAAATCTTGCCATTTTGGCTACTTGCAAGTAGAGCGTTCTTTGTAAAATGCATACTAGTAAAAGCACTACAGCGAGTCTCACCGCAGGGAAGTGTTTTGATTAGCTCTCCTTCTGCGGTCCATAATCGAGCCGTTGCATCATCGCTCGCGGTTGCGATGAGTTTTCCATCTTGGCTAAAAGCAACGCCATTGACTTTATCCTGATGCTCTTGCAGCCGATTGAATTCGTGAATTCCATAGATCGACTGCTGTAATGTATTGCTCGTTTCTGCTGCGAGTTCAGCTTGCTTTTCGACGGGGAGCTTGAGAAAGATCTGAACCGCTTTAATGCTTTCAAGTAATCCGCCAAGCTGATCATTTTTCAGCGATCGCAGTTGTGACGCTGCATTTAAGCTTTTAATCTCAACTACTTTTCGCTCCGCCTGCAAATTTTGTAAAATGCTCCGCGCCTCTAAACTAATAAAAATTGCCACGATCGACATAAGTGCTAACATGCCAAACCCAATTCGGGCAACCCATCTCGCTTTCCATTGAGTTCGCTCAAGTTTCAGATTTGCCTTGCGTTCTTCGGCTTCAGCTTTGTGTCTTGCCTCTGTCAAGATCTGATTAGCAGCTTGAACTTCGCGCGTCTCCAGTTCACGACTCGCATCTAAAAACCAATAGTCTCGATCGCTCAAGCTTTTTCCGAGCGCCCAAGCCTGAGCTTCTTTTAGCGCTTGTTTTCGCAGTAGCCACGATTCGTCCTGTCCTGATTCGACCCAAGCGGTTAGTGCAGCAGAATAAGGGCAAATGCTAGTGAATGTTTGCTCAATCCAATCTGAGTTAAAGACTTCGGCATAAATCGGATTGTAAACGGCTAATTGTCCTTGACGTTCGACGACTAATCCAGAGAGCCGCAGTTCGATTTGATCGAGACTGCCATCGGTCGGTAAATTGCCCGTCAGTGCGTACTGATAAAGTCCAAGTAACCTTCCAGTGCGTTTGTTGAGCAAACGATCGCGAATCGTCTTCAAATGGGTCGGCTCGTCGTGGAATTCCCACTGTTCAATGATCTGCGATCGGACTAATTTCTGAATATCATCATTGCCTGTTTGGGCAACTAATCGGCAGAGCTTTTGAGTTAAAAAGGGCTGCCCACCCGTCCAGTAGAGAATTTCCTCCAGTGCAGCTTTCGGATCAAAAACGTTCAAGCCTTCTGCGAGTACATCGACTTCATGAAGCTGAAAGCCAGAAAGCTCGATCGCATATCCGATATTAAACGGAGTTCGCTGCTTATCTTGCATCAAATCAGAAGGAGAAGCGACCCCTAGCAACGCAAACGTCAATCGCTGATAAGCAGAATTCTCCACGCGGCGATTGTAACAAGCGCGAATCGACGCAAAAAAATCTTCAACAGGAAATGTCAGGCTGAGAACACTGTCAATCTCATCAATAAAGATCACAATTTGAGCATCAATCTGAGCCAGTAAAATCTCTTCAAGAAAGTTGCTCCATTGTTGTACAGGAGTTTTAAGATGTCGATCGCGCCACCAGGTGACTAAATCGAATTTCAGCTTAAATCGATTTGCTAAGCTCCCGATCAGACTCGCATACCATTGTTCTGAAGTAATTTGTTCAATCCCGATCGTCGTGAGATCAATCACCGCACAAGCAATCTGCTCATTCTGAAGCCTGTGCATCGTTTGAACCCGCAAGCTCGATTTTCCCATCTGACGCGAATTCAGCACATAGCAAAAGTCGCCCTGTTGCAGATGCTCATACAGAACGAGATCGGCAGTTCGTTTGACATAAGTAGGAGCATCGATCGGCAAATTACCGCCGACTTGATAAGTGTGGGTCATCTAAAATTGCAAGGCTGATTCCCTATCTTATCTTCCACTGCTAAACTTGATCGCACTCTGTATCAGAAGGACAACAGATGCCGATCGAGACTTGGTTTCCCCTAGCGATTTATTATGAGGACTTGCCAGATGCGATAGAGCATCGATCGCAGTTGATCGATGCCGTGCTGAAATTAGAGCAATCTGGAGGCGACGCTCGGAACTATCCTGAAATGGCTTGGACAGGAGATTTGCATGGAGTTGAGCAGATCCATCTCGATCCTAATTTTCACTGGATTGTTGAACAGGTTGAAACGCATGTTGCAACTTATCTCCAAGAGCTAGGCGTTGATTTGAGTCAAGTCGAACTTTACATCCAACGGGCTTGGCCGATCGTTTCGAGATCGGCTCAAGAAGTCGGAGCGCACTGTCACAATACGGCTCATGTGAGTGCGGTTTACTATATTGGCGTACCCGATGAAGCAGCAGGCGATCCAGGCAGTTTAGTTTTTTTCAATGATGCACGGGTCAATGAGGTGAGTCCGGGGCTAGGCAGCGAAAATACAAATATCATGGATGCTGAGAATGATTTGAACCCGCTTTATGCAGCTTATGTCCCCGTCGAAGGACGATTAGTTATCTTTCCTGCAAAACAACGCCATGCCGTCACGATGAATGAGACGGAGGAAGTGCGAGTTTCTGTCTCATTCGACATTGTACTCACCGCGAAAAGTCAGGCAGCAGGAGTCTATGAGTTTCTCACTCCCCCTCCGACCCAGTGGAAAAAGTTCAAGCTTTGACCGAGAAAAGATTGATACTTAAAGAGAATTTCTCTCTTTCATTACCTTGCATTAACCCGAACTCGATCGAAAATCCGATACGCTGTCTTACTGTGCATTGGTTTTACCAATCCTGCACGCTTGACAATTTATCCCCGAATCGATTCCTCATGTCTAATCTGTACGAAGTTCTCGCAAAAGGTGGTCCAATCATGATTCCATTGGTTGGATTGTCCGTGGTTACTTTCGCTTGTGCCTTTGAGCGGACAAAGTTTTGGCTGCGTCTGATTCGCAGTGAGAAGCAGCTTTCTCACGATGTCTTAGAAGCCGCGAAATATAGCCTTGTCGATGCGAAATCGATCGCGCAGCAAGACGACACTCCAATGGGTCGATTTCTACTCGCTCCCCTCAAATTACGCCAACCTTCCCCTGAGACATTTCGCCTTGCAATGGAGACCGCAGGCGATGAGGAATTCGTCAAAATGCGTAAAGGCGATAAATTGCTCGAAAGTGTGATTGCGATCGCGCCTCTACTTGGACTGCTTGGAACCGTAACAGGTCTGATGATTACCTTCTCAAACTTGAATGTTGGCAGCGGGACTGCATCAGCAGCAGATACAACCAAAGCCGCCGCCGGGATCGGGGAAGCATTAACCACGACGGCAGGCGGAATGGTCGTCGCGATCATTGCACTCTGCATTTTTCGAGCGAGTGTGACGCTGCAATCGCAACAGATGGATTACTTCTCGAAAGTAGGCGGAGCGTTAGAGCTAATTTACCGACAGTACTGGTATGAACCTGCAATGACGGAGATTGAGCGAATTGAAGCAGCAGCAGAACGTGCCAACTAAGAGGAAACGATTATGAGATTTAAGAATCGCCAACGCGGATCACAAATGCCTGAGATTAACCTGGTTCCGATGATGGATGTGGTGATGACGATTTTGACTTATTTCATCATTGTGTCGATGGCGATGACGAATTTTCAAGCAGTCGATGCAACCTTGCCCAGTTCAGAGAAAGGGGTGAATCAGGAAACGCCCGTTGAGCCTTTAGTCATTGGCGTGACGAAAGCGGGACAGATTGAAATTGCGGGTGCGCCTGCAACGGAGTCACAAATTGGCGATCGAGTCTCTGCCTATTTTCAAAAAAATCCCAAAGGCAGTGTGGTACTAAAAGCAGATAAAGCTCTACCGTATGAACGAGTGGTGAAAACCTTGGGAGCATTACGAGATGTGGGAGGAGATCGCGTTTCTTTAGCGATCGAATGAGTAGATGGGCGGAATTAAATATCAGAATCCGTGGGTTGGACATCTTGCCCGACCCACGGACAGCCGGGACAACTACTCCACATTGAATTAGGTCACCCTACTTTGGCGTTTCTCCAATCCAAGCTCTCAAATCATCACACTGGCGATTTCAACCAGGTTACCACGATCGTTCCAGGCTGACCCTTCACCGGAACTAAGCTCATGTAAAACGTCGTACTATCCTTTTTCAACTCATAGAGATTTCCGCCGCCATACTGTCCTTTCGGAGTCACTTTAAACGAACCAGAAAGCCCCGATGCCATCAGCGTTTGGAAGAAGACTTCTGGCGGTTGTCCCAGTGCTAATGTCGGACTTCCATCTATGCCGGGACGCAACTCTGGAATCGCTCCGGTTTGTAACTCTGCCTCACTAACCACGTTATAAAACATTTGAGGTTGAGCAAACTGCTCGGGTCTAGCATTCGTCTCAGGATTATCAGCGCGATCAGCTTGCTGAGTTAAATCTGCTAGCAAGGTTACATAGTCTTCTGGGATCACGACTACATTGCCTGCTTTGATCTCTTTTAAGAAGTTGGGAGTCTTGGCTTCACTCAGGTAAATCACCGTCGTTGCATCATCTTTGAACAGATGCAGATAGAGCGTTTTCTGATCGGGTGTGGTCACCTGAAAGATTTTCATCTCCGCAGTGTCATCCTCTGGTGTGACTGTAAATCCTTTCGCCTTGGGAGCCGATAGATAAAATGATCCAACATTCGCGAGACTGGCAGTGGCAATGCGGCAGTTTTCACCGAGTCCTTTGCCAAAGCAATCGGAAGTAGAGGGTTGATAGTGGGGAAAATCAGCAGCATTCGCCTGTCCAGGTTTCGCCGCAACTTCGCCTTTTTGTACTGGAGGCGTAATCGGTTCAGAAATTGGCTTTTCTTCTGTTTTTTGTACCACAATCGGATTTGCATTGGCACGATTAATCTTAGGCGGAGTGGGTCTTTTCGGTTGAATCTGAACTTTCGGAGTTTGCTTGTCGATCGCTTTTGTTGTGGGTAACTGCGAAATCTTGACCGGTGCTTCTTTATTCTCAGGCGGCTTCTCTTTACGCTCCTTGGGAAATGGCGTAAATAAGAGCAACGCATGAAGTCCTAATGCTGCAAAGAGCATCGGACGAATGAGCGATCGAGCAGAAGCTGGGACAGCAGGCAAAGTGGGAAGAGAGAGAGTCTTAGTCATGAGGTCAAACATGCGCCGGAGAGTACTGTAGCTTCGATTTGCGAACCCTGTATACGGTTTTAAACTATATCAATTTCTATCTTTATGAGGATCATTTTTTCTGTCTTCCGTGGCACTTTCTATATTAGTACTGATATAAACAAGCTGTTGCGCTTAGTATCTCTTTAGCATTAATCTAAGTTTTAACTAGATTTAATCAAGTGTTATCGTTCCGTTTGCGAAGGCTTAACTACTGAAGCTGTAGGGTTGTCATTGTTACCAAAATCGACACAAGATTTAGATAGGACACAATGCTACTCTCTACAAGAACTCTCCGTCGCGCAGTCACTGCTTCTGCTGTGACTGCAGCAATTGCATTTAGCCCCGTTTTAAGCGCGATCGCTCAAGCTGTAACGCTCAATGGTGCAGGCGCAACATTTCCAGCTTTGCTCTACGAAAGATACATTGCAGAATTTAAGAAAAAGAGTCCGAACATCACGGTTAACTATCAAGCGATTGGTAGTGGCGGCGGGATTCGGCAAATCATTGCTGGAGTCGTTGACTTTGGCGGCAGTGATGCAGCCATGACCGATGAAGACATGGCAAAAGTGCAACGCGGTGTAATTTTAGTTCCGACGGCAGGAGGTGCTGTCACTCCGATCTATAACCTTCCTGGCGTGAACAATCTAAAGCTTTCGCGTGAAGTATTGCCCGAAATTTTCGCAGGGCGGATTACCAAATGGAACGATCCGAAGATTGCAAAAGACAATGCAGGTGTGAATCTTCCAGACTCAAATATTAAGACCGTTGTGCGTTCAGATAGCAGTGGGACGACCTTCATTTTCACAAACCACATGAGTGCGGTTAGCCCTTACTTTAAAGGGCGTATCGGTGTGGGAACGGCTCCAAAGTGGACAACGAATCCGCTCAGAGGTCGAGGAAATCCAGGGGTTGCATCAACGGTGAAAAACACTCCCGGCTCGATCGGGTATGTTGAATTCTCCTATGCCAAGAAGAACAACATTCCAGTTGCAGCAGTTCAGAACAAGAAAGGTGAGTTTTTGACTCCGTCTATTGATAACACCAACAAAGCCCTTTCTGCGGTGAATTTTCCAGATAACTTCCGAGTGTTTGAAGGCGATCCTGCGGATGGATATCCAATCACAGGTCTAACCTGGATGATGGTCTACAGACAGTATGACTCTCCAGAAAAGTCAGCAGCAGTGAAGCAGTGGCTTGAGTATGTCTTGGGTGAAGGACAGAACTTGAACGGAAGCTTGGATTTTACTCAGATTCCAGAGAGTGTAAGACAACGTGCATTGCAGCAGGTGCGTCAAATCAGACCATAAAAATTAGAGGGGCAAAGCGATTCCTACACATTTGATTAATTCAAACCACAAGTCTCTCAAGAGATCCCTCTTAAAAAGGGAAAAGAAGATTTGAAGTGTGGATCTTTCTACTCAATCAGAGTCATCTCCAACCTTAAGCCCCCCTAGTTAAGAGCAGGTAAGCGGGGCAGGGAGGAGATTCGCTCAAGCAACAGATGCTTGAGCCATTTGATTTGGTGTTAACGCCTGTGCAGGTTTAGAAGTTGGGTTTCTCTAAAAAATCTGACTTCTGAACGACAAAATCGCTTGTCTCGATCGATGCAAAAAAGTGATGTGAGGGATATTTTCATGTTTCGTTTCGTTTGGCGCGCTCTTGTGTTAGCTCCGGTGCTGGCAGTTTCAGTTTCGCTCGTTGCAGTTGCTGAAACCCGTGTAACTTCGATCGATGAAATCGTAAAAGGTAGCACAATCAAAGGTCAAGTAACTTCTGTTTCGCAACTCTCTGATGTTCGTCCGACCGATTGGGCATTCCAAGCTTTGCAATCTTTAGTAGAACGTTACGGATGTATTGCAGGCTATCCAGACCGCACCTATCGCGGTAATCGGGCTTTAACTCGGTATGAATTTGCAGCAGGGCTGAATGCCTGTCTCGATCGTGTCAATGAACTGATCGCAGCGTCAACTGCCGATCTGGTTAAAAAAGAAGACCTCGCAACACTGCAAAAGCTGCAAGAAGAATTTACCGCAGAATTAGCAACGCTTCGCGGCATGGTCGATAGTTTAGAAGCAAGAACAACTACACTAGAAAAGCAGCAATTTTCGACGACAACTAAACTAGCTGGGGAAGTAATTTTCTCGCTCAGTCAACCCTTCGGCGATGAACTCGCACTGAACTCCGACCAGCAGAGACAGATTGATAATCCAGCTTTAAGCGCTGCGGCTCGTACCAATCTAGAAGATGCACTATTAAGCGATCGACGATTTGTCAACTCAGACGGAACCAACGGTGCAACCAGTACCGCAGCCGTCGGAACTACGAATGCGGCAGGTGCAGTCGTGCGCCCGACTCGATCAAGAGATGTCAACGAAAATGCGATCGCGGCGGCTCGGATTCGTCTTGCCTTTGATACGAGCTTTACCGGACGCGATCGCTTAAGAACTCGTCTACAAGCTCGCAACATTACTGCATTTAGTGGTGCTGTCACTGGAACGAATCAGACTCGCTTAGGGTATGACGGGAGTAACAATAACTCGGTTGAGCTAAATCGATTAGAATACCGCTTCCCTCTAAGCGAGCAAACGACGGTTTTCATTGGAACAGGAACCAACGACGGTCTAGAATTCAACGACTCGATCCCAACGCTTAGCCCCTTTGAATCAAGTGGTAGCGGTGCAATCTCGCGCTTTGGGCGGTACAACCCAATCTACCGTTCTGCTACAGGGACAGGGATTATTATCAACCATAGATTAGGGCGAGAATTCACCGCAGGTAACAAGTTTACTCTGTCGGTGGGTTACTTAGTTCCAACAGGTGATGCTCAAGATCCGTCACTCGATCGCGGATTGTTCTCTGGAAGCCATGCTGCGATCGCGCAATTGGTCTATCAACCGACTCCGAATCTAGGCATTGGTTTTACCTACGCCAATGCTTACTACAACACAGGTTCTGGAATCACAGGAAGTACAGGGACAGGATTTGCAAACAATCCTTTTGGCAGTAACCAAACGATTAACTCTGCCGGAAACGTTCCAACCACCACGAATCAGTTTGGTCTACAAGCGAATATTCGCCTTAATCCTAGGCTAGCTTTAGCAGGCTGGGCAGGGTTGACCCATGCTGAAGCGAAGCGGACAATCGGCACGACTGCCGCAAATCGAACGGTGCGTGAAGGCGATAAAGCGACGATTTTGAATTGGGCAGTTGGCTTAGCATTTCCTGACTTGTTCAAGGAAGGGAGCTTAGGTGGCATCATCTTTGGAATGCCTCCAAAAATTACCGATAGTGATTTTGGATTAGCCACTCCAACTGCGACTTCTGCCCGTCGAGAAGACGAAGATACTTCCTACCATTTAGAAGCATTCTATCGCTATCGCCTTAACGACAACATTACGATTACACCTGGAGTACTCGTAATCTTCAATCCAGAAGGAAATGCTGCGAACAGTGCGATTTACGTTGGCACATTGCGGACAACGTTCACATTTTAGACTCACACCCTAGACGGGGACGCTTTCATTGTGTTGAGCGTCCCTTTTTTAGCTTCAATAAGATTAAAGAAAGATTATGGCAACAGCTCGATCGAGAAATTTAACCCTCTCAGATTCGATTGAAGGAGGGAATGCAGTCTGGATTGATTCTGGGTTTGCTTGGGGATTGAGAATTCTAGCGGTTTGTGCGATCGTGCTGCTCCTCTGGATGGGTTGGATCATTCTTAAAGCAGCACTGCCTGCAATTCAAACTTTTGGGTTAGGATTTATCACGCGCCAAGAATGGGATGTAAATCAGCTTCAATTTGGAGCAAAAACCTATTTATATGGAACGATTGTGAGTTCAGCGATCGCGCTGTTATTTTCCGTTCCAATTGGAATTACAGTTGCGATCGTAACAAGTGAGAAATTCTTACCTGGATGGTTACGATCGACTTTAGGATTTTTAGTCGAATTAATCGCCTCGATTCCCAGCGTAATTATTGGATTTTGGGGAATTTTCGTACTGATTCCATTTATGAAACCGATTCAAATCTGGCTATATCAGCAATTCAGTTGGATTCCTTTATTTAGTACTGAATCATTTGGACCGAGTTTACTCGTCGCTGGAACGATTCTTGCTGTGATGATTTTACCAACCATTGCAGCCATCAGTCGAGATGTCATGTTAGCGATTCCAAAAGATTTACGCACAGCATCTCTTTCGTTAGGTGCAACTCGTTGGGAAATGATTTTCACAGTATTGTTACCTGCAAGTCTTTCAGGAATTGTCGGCGCGATCATTCTAGCGTTAGGTCGAGCATTGGGAGAAACGATGGCAGTCACGATGGTGATTGGCAACTCGGATCAAGTCAGTTTGTCATTGCTTGATTCGAGTAATACGATTCCAGCGATTTTAGCCAATCAGTTCCCTGAAGCGTTGGAAGATTTGCATATTGGAGCATTGATGTATTTAGCATTGATTCTATTTGCGTTAACGCTCATAGTGAATATGCTAGCAATCTCGCTCGTCAAACTATTTGGCTTCAAAAATGACTAGACTCGAAGAGCAATTAACCAAGCCACTCTCGATTGATCGGCAATTTTTTAGCTATGGCATGAGTGCGATCGCAGTGATTTTCAGCCTGCTTGCACTACTGCCTTTACTTTCTGTCCTGTTTGAAATTCTCCGTCAAGGCTTACCCAGTCTCAAGTGGGAAGTCTTCACGTCACTCCCTGCTCCTGCTGGCGATATCAGTGTTCCGAATGGCTTCGCAAATGCAATTCAAGGAACATTGCTCATGGTCAGTCTAGCAAGCTTAATGAGTGTGCCTTTTGGAATTCTGATCGCGATTTACCTATCTGAAATTGGCAAAGCTGGCGCGATCGCGCAAACGGTGCGGTTCGTCATGTCAATTTTGAGTGCAGTTCCGTCGATCGTCGTTGGGGTGTTTGCTTACGCTGTGATTGTTCTCTCTACGATTCTTGGGTATCGCGGTTTTTCTGCTCTAGCAGGCTCCTTTGCTTTAGCTGTAATTATGCTGCCAATCATTACGCTCTCAACGGAAGAAGCCTTAAAACTCGTGCCAAATTATCAGAGACTCGCTTCTGCTGCTCTCGGTGCAAACTCGATTCAAACCGTATGCAAAATTGTTCTGACTTCTGCTCTACCCAGCATTACAACTGGGGTACTCCTCGCGATCGCTCGTGCTGCTGGTGAAACGGCTCCATTGATTTTCACCGCATTGTTTAGCCAAAGCTGGGTGGAAAAAATCTTGAACCCTGCTCCTTCGCTCTCTGTCATGATTTACAACTATTCGAGTTCTGCTTTTCCAGAACAAACTCAGCTTGCTTGGACAGCCTCACTTGTATTACTAGGAATTGTTACGGTTACTAATCTGCTCTCTCGTCTGATTACTCGAAAATCATGAAATCTGAAATCAGTCCCTCTAATCTTGCACTCTCGGCACAAAACGTCGATGTGTACTATGGCGATCGTCAAGCGCTTTCCTCCGTCTCAATGGAAATCTATCCCAGTCAAGTCACTGCAATTATTGGACCCTCTGGCTGCGGTAAATCGACCTTTATTAAAGCGCTCAATCGCATTGGTGAACTAGAAAGCAATATGCGAATCACCGGGAAGGTGCAATTTTTCGGACAAGATATCTACAATCCGCGTGTCAATCTCAATCGCCTGCGTCGTCAGATTGGCATGGTGTTTCAAAAACCGAATCCTTTTCCGATGAGCATTTACGATAACGTTGCCTATGGTGTTCGGGTGTTCAGTCGCGTTTCTCGTTCTGTTCTCGATGAGATTGTCGAAACAGCTTTAGCTGATGCTGCACTGTGGAATGAAGTCAAAGATAATCTGAAAAAATCTGCCTTAAGTCTATCCGGTGGACAGCAGCAAAGACTTTGCATTGCCAGAGCTTTAGCCATAAAACCGAAAGTGCTTTTAATGGATGAACCCTGCTCAGCACTCGATCCGATCGCAACAATGAAGATCGAAGAATTGATCAATTCTTTACGTCAGGAATTCACGATCGTCATTGTGACTCACAATATGCAGCAAGCAGCGCGAATTAGCGATCGTACTGCTTTTTTTAGCACTGACGAGAGCCGCATTGGACAACTCATCGAAATCGATCATACCGAGAAAATCTTCAATGCTGCCTCAAATTCTCGGACTCGCGATTATATTCAAGGTCTTTTCGGTTAAAGTAACACCCTGACCCCAAACATCGAGCCACTCCAATCCGGCAAGAACTATACGAGACTTTATTGTTTTAGAAATCTGAGATCGAGCGGTTGTCAGGGTTATTAGCGCGCGAAAAGGTTGGCAAATGGATGCAGTCTGCCACTTGACTTTCATTGCTAAGCGCTTTAGAAGAATTGGAAACTTCTGCAAATTCTCATCAGATTCTGAATGCCGTGGGAGGCGCAATTAGTTGAATGGCTGCTCCATCCTAGTGGACTGTATCGATCGTAGTCATTCAAGCGCAATCTGCGACCTGCCAAACAAATTACACGTCACAAAAATATAACAAGTAAAAACCGTAGGCTGAGGTGAAGATGAGATCATGTACCTGCTTGATCGCAACGGTGTTTTTCGATCGCAGAATCTAGGCATCCTCTACAGGAAACTGAAAGAGAGTGGTATTGTTTACTCGATCACCTACAGACCCATTTTGGAGGTGAAGCCCCCACGATTTAATCCGCTTAAATTGCAAGATAAGCGCAAACTCTTAACGATTTTTTCAGTTGCACGATTTAATCATTTTTTGCAAGATGCCAAGTGATAGATACGGAGTAGACAATTTAGCTCAGGGCGACTCTGAACCAAAATTTTGCTGTGATTGCTCTCAACGCCCAACGTTCTCCGAACGTGATCTTCAACATCCTGAAGAAAAACAAAGTAACCCTCCCGCTTTTGAAGATTGGTGCAAAACAGCAGATCTAGCTTACGCCAATCTTGCAGGGGCAAATCTTACAGGTATAAATCTTGCAGGGGCAAATCTTGTCGGCGCAAATCTTTCAGGCACAAACTTAAGCGGCGCAAACTTGCGAGGGGCAATTCTGCGAGGGGCAAATCTACAGGGCGCAAACCTACGCAAAGCAATTCTGCCCCGTACTGATCTTGTCAGAGCGAATTTTAGCAATGCGGATTTAGAAGAGGCTGATCTGGGTGGAGCAAGACTGATCGAAGGTCAGTTATGCGCCGCAAATCTCACCCGCGCCATCCTACGCAGAATCAACCTCAGCAAAACAGACTTAAGCAATGCCTGTCTGTCGGAAGCAGACTTAACCGGATCAAAACTCTCCGAAGCGCATTTTGCCCAAACCAACCTCAGCTACGCCATTCTAGAGCGAGTCGATCTTTGTGGGGCGCAAATGCAAAACACAACCGAGCTATTCAAAGCGGATTTGAAAAATGCAGTCCTACGAGGCACGAATCTAAGTCAAGCCAATCTTACAGAAGCGGATCTGACTGGAAGCGATCTCACTGATGCAATTCTCAATGATGCCAAGCTCAATCGAACAATTCTCAGCGGAGCTTCCTTAAAATATGCACAGATGGAAGGCGCAGAGTTCAAAGACGCTTCCCTCTATGGGGCAAACCTGACCGGAGCCAATCTGAAGAATGCGTCTCTCAAGCGAGCCATCCTACGTCGATCGCTCTTAAGTCAAGCCGATCTCAGCCATGCCAATCTAGAAAAAGCCCAACTCAATTCAGCCGTCATTCGTCGGGCAAAGCTCGTCTCTGCCAATCTCTCCAAAGCAAAGCTAGACGGAGCCACCTTAAGAAGCTCTGATCTAACCCATGCCAATCTAGAGCAAGCCTCATTCAGTCGAGCAAATCTATCTTTTGCAAATCTTCGCCATGCTCGTCTGATTCAAACCAATCTTAGAAATGTTGAACTCAATGGAGCCGATCTAACTGATGCAGATTTAAGTCAGGCGAAACTCAGCAGTGCACGAGTAATGGCGGCAACCCTAACTCGTGCAGATCTGACCGGAGCAATATTAACTCGTGCTTCATTTCGAGATTCTGATCTGAGCCATTGCACTTTGATCGGCGCAAATCTTAATCGTGCATACTGTTGTGCCGTGAATCTCACAGCAGCACATCTCTCTTTTGCAGAAATGAGCGGTGTAAATTTACTCAGATCAAACCTCGATCAGGCAAATGTACAAAATGCAGTTCTCCGTCGAGCCTACATTAGCAATGCGATGCTGTATGAAACAGATTTGACGCGAGCAGAGCTAACAGGAGCAGATCTATCCAATGTAGACTTCAGTTGCGCGATCGTTCAAGATGCCCGATTTGAGTACAATCTCGGCTTAACAAATCCCCAGATCGGAGAACTACAAGATGCGTTAGCCATGTGTCTTCCTCAACCGGAGCGCCAAGGACTCAATCAACTCGCCGAGAGTCAGCGAAGAATGGACGAAGTTCGAGGCGATCTAGAACTAAGGTTCTCCGACTTGGAAGAATCCCTGCGATTATTTCAAGAAGCGATCGAAATTCTCAAAGATGGGTTAGACGAGCAACATGAAATTGGAAGAACGACCTGTTCCCCAAATTTTGCTCAGTTGCACCTTGCTTTTGAACAAATGGAGCAGCAATTTGCAAGAGACATTCAAGCTTATCGTGCCTACATCTTCCAATCTTTGGAAGACATGACGGCAAGACAGCAAGATTTGTGGATTCAAGAAGAGTTTCACGCCGTTCTCGATCACATTCGAGAACAGATCCTCAAACTCACCCAGCATTCAAAGCTCGTCCATTCCATCTGGTTTACACTAGACGATGCTAGCTAGCACAGCCTCTCTCTGTCTCGCAACTTTCAGATTAGACTTTATCTTTATACTATTAATTATATAAATTATACATATTTTTTATGTATCCCCTTCCTCTTTCGCGCTCCACTCCCCATCCTTCGCTCAGTGTTATGATAAGGAAAAGTTAACTTATGTAAACAAGCGTGACTGCGACCTTTCGTTCTTCTGATAGCGCAATTCTGCCGACGACTTGGCACTATCTTGATCCCATCTGGGAAGCAAGCGAACTTGAGATTCAGCAAGGATTACCGCATAGCAAATTGTCTCCTGCGTGGCAGATGATGTTGCTTGGAGATGGTTCTCCGACACGGCATTTACAACTCCTCACTGGGGAACCGACTGAAGTAGACGTGCTAGATATGTCGTCGATCGGGTTTTCATTGGACAATGCGCCCCCTGCGATCGAGCAAATTCCAGGCGGTCGATTGCGGCGACAAATTTGGTTGCGGACGGCTTCAGGGCAACGGTTAGGGTATGCCGCTTCCTGGTGGGAGTCGAGTCACATTGATGAATACTTACAGAATCGATCCCAACCGATATGGGCAAATTTATCGCGATCGCGCATGGAGTTATATCGCGAGATTAAAGGATTGCATTATGGGCGATCGACTGCACTGGAAACCGCATTTGGAGTATCCGCTCCGCTCTGGGGGCGACATTATCTGTTTTGGCATCATGGAAAGCCGTTTACCCTAATTTATGAGGTATTTTCACCATACCTAGAACATTATTTAGGCAAGGCGCATTGACACTCCCCACCGCATGGCGGATGGGATATTCCGCGATCTCGATAAAAAGCGATTCATCGCCGATTCAATGCCAAGATTCAAACTGATGCAATCAACTGATTTATCATCTCCGGCTTGAGATCTTGAACATAATCTAAAACGATCGACGCGCCCGCCTGTCTTAGCGTTTCCCGATAAGCATTCTTCCGCTCCTGCGTCTCTTGAACATGCGGCGGTAACACTCCGACTGCAACCCACAATCGCGCTTTCTCCCTCTCCCTTGCCTGTGCGATCGTATACATATCCGCAACTGTGTCTCCGACATAGATCACCGGACATTCACCACACTCCAACCGCTCCAACGTCAAAAACAAGCCCGTCGGATCAGGCTTTCCAGGCGCATCCTCCATCGCAACTAATACAGGATCTATCAAGCCCAGTCGCTTCTCCAAAACATACCGTGCCGATCCCTGTGTTGCGCCACTAAAAAATCCCCAAACAATACCTGCCTCCGTCAACGACTCCAAATAAGCCGCTTCCAACAACAAAGGCTCACCACAAATATATCCATCCCAATTGACAGGATCACTCCCCCGGTAACGCAATTGAAAGAACTGCACGATCGCTATCTCAATCAAGATCTTGACGCACTCGCAGTCTCAATGCTTGAATCCGTTGGGCTTGGACATCGAGCAGATTACTATCCTGATGGACTCTCTGGGGGTCAAAAACAGCGAGTGGCGATCGCACGAGCATTAATCAGTCATCCAAAGATTGTGCTAGCAGACGAACCGACTGCTGCATTAGATAAAAAATCGGGTCGAGATGTGGTCGAACTTATGCAGAAACTTGCGAAAGAGCAGCACTGTACGATTTTGCTGGTGACGCATGATAATCGAATTTTAGATATTGCCGATCGTATTGTTTATATGGAAGATGGGCGACTTGTAAGTGATGGGAAAAGCTTATCTTCGACAGTGGAATCACGATCGTAAATTTGAAGGTGAACGAGGATTCAGCAAGAAGAACAGACTGTCTAGTCGAAACCGTCGTTGAACAAGATGCAGAAATTCTCAGTAAACTCTGCGATGACAGCCCGCAACTTATCAAATTAAATCATGAAATTGGCATGGACTGGGTGTGACGAAACTTTGACACCTTTCCGGAAATTAAGCGTTTAGATCCTAACGTTTAAAACGGAAATCAATCAATTAATTTTGCAGGATTCCCGGATTGATCCCCGAACTTTCAGCCCAAAGTCTAGGATCTGAAAATCTTTACAAAACTTTACGATTGACAGAGTTTTCCCAAAGCTCTCCACAGGCATTCCACAGTTTTTCAGAGCTTTATCCACACCTTTTCCACATCAAATTGAAAGTTTTCCACAGAGGATCGAGCTAAAATCAGCATTTCTCGGCAAGCTGTGGATAAGTCGTTGCCTCCGACGATCGCAGCTTAAAAAACGCTGATTTTGTGAAGCAATGTAACGAAAAATCGGCTGAAATACCGATTATGCCGTTAGGTATTTTTGATCTAATCGCTAGAGTTTACTTTTCTTGATGTTGATCTTCTGGCGATGATCGCGCAGAATGTAGCGACTAACCGAACATCGTTTAGCCGACCTGAACCGCGCGATTTCCACAACACATATCTGGATGGGAAATCAGAGCAAGGGATCGGACTAGCGTAAATTTCTGCTGCAAAAAAACAGTCAGAACATCGGATAGCTTCAAAGATACTCTCGCGATTTCACCTCTGAGGTTTGAATAATATGGATAGCAACATTAGCCTGTTCGTCGAAATTCCTGAAGCTCTGCATCAATCGTTTCAAACCTTTCTGGATACCCGCCCAGACTGGGATCAAGACCGAGTGATGTCTGCTGCTTTGTCATTGTTCTTGCTGCAAAATCGCCCTGCAAATGAGCGTCAGAACGATCGTCAAACTGCACGGATCTATCTAGACTCGATTTTTAAGCGTCCGGTCGAGCAGATCTAGTTCGATCGTCTAGGTTCGTTTTTTCAGTCTTTAACCTTGTTTGCCTTAGCCATGCCTTATCAGATTTCTGCCACAAAACTCCAGGCATATAGTCGCTGCCCTTATGCGTACTATCTGCGGTACGAGCGACGACTGACGAGTAACGATTTCTTTGGTTCAGCCGCATTAGGAACAGCTTTGCACCAAGCTTTAGCAATGGTTCATCGGGATTGGCACTACCACGATTCGATTCCCGATCGAGCATGGGTGTTACGCTGTTGGGATGAAGCCTCAGAGAGTTTAACCACCAATCAGTTTGAAGACGGTCGCTCAATTTTGGAAAACTACTATGAGACATTCATCCAAAATGAGCAGCATTCGTTGCGTAAACCGTTAGCGGTTGAAGGACGAATTCAAGCTTTTCTGCAAGTGGAAAGCCTCGAATTCTGTATTACGGGACGCTACGATCGTATTGACTATCTCGATGATGGGTTGGAGCTAATCGATTACAAGTCGAGTCGGGAGTTAAAAGTGCCAGAATCCGATGAGATGGATTTGCAGATCGGATTGTATTACCTGGCATTGGAGCAGACTTACCACCAAAGTCTGAAATATCTAAGCTTGCTCTTTCTAAGAACGGCTGAGAAGGTTCGCTTCAAAGCAACTGATCGCCATAAAAAGCAAGTGCAAGCTGTGATTTCAGATTTAGCAATGCGCCTGCGTCAAGATGAGACGTGGGAGCCAACACCGGGCAAACAATGCGATCGCTGTGCATATTCTCGCTACTGTTCAGCAGTAAATCTTGAACCCGCTCCTTTGCCTAGTACTGCAAGTGCATCTCCTGAATTGCAGCTTGCATTAGGTCTGTAGATTGCTGCGCATCTGGCTAAGGAGTCGTCAGCTTCAAGTGTTCTCTGTTGCACGAGCGTATCGCAGCGCTCGGTTGCCGCATCCCGCAACGCCATCATCAGGCATGGCTCGAATCTTTTAAGGTACGCTAAGGCGGAAGTTCCGCGCTATCTAGAAATGCTGCTGTATTGTCAATTACAGCAGCATTTTGCTTTATCTATGGTCAGGATTGATGCGAAACTTTGAATCCGTCAATCGATCAGCAACCTAAGCAGAACAGCGCAATTATCTCGATGAAATAAGAGATACGAAGATTATTCCTTCAAAATAGATATAGGATATTTAATGTATTGAGAATGACTTGAATTTTTTTTCTCTGGTCATACTGTCCCAAGAAAATCGAATATTTTGATCGCGAATTTGTATCACTTGAGACAAGAATCAACTGAATCTAGCCGCAAGATTACAGAAACGGCAGGGGGCAAATGTTGGATGATTTAACTGATTTAACAGTGAGACTGTGATGAAAAACTTAATGATATTTTTCTCGATCGTGGTTTGCTGGATCATATTTGGTTTAACTAGCTTGCCCTTAAAAAACAACATGCTAGAACTCATCCGCAATGCTGGAATTTGTGGCGGAGTGACGGGAGCATTATGGTACCGGGCGTACCCACTTAATCGTGGCTCCATCAAGTGGGATCAGATGGGTCTGTTTACGATAATTGGAGTCGTAGTAGGCATGGTCATTTGGTGGATCTTAGAGCCATTTGGTTCAGTGTTCGGAGGGGAACTGGCTGGACTTGGATTTGGAATTGCATTAGTTGTGCTTTTGATGTTGGACTTAACTCAATATCGTCAGAAGCGTTATTGAGCTTCGAGTTCTAACTCATAGTTCACTTCAGTTAGGGTCGTCGGGGCAATCACAATTTCATAAAAGCCTGTCTGCTGAATTTTGCCAGTCCAGTTTGCTTGCTGAAAGTCTTTAAGCAAGGTCGCTTCTGATGAGAAGATCCAAAGTGCAATCTGATTCGCAGGCGCATTAAGACTTAGCTGCACAGTTTGCCCTTGCTTAAATCGCGATCGATAGACTTTACCAACTCCATTGGTCAGTGTGCCGCTGATACTCGAAGAGAATGTCTCAGGTTTTGCTTGTTTAATCTGATCGAACGCGATCGCATACCAAACCTGTCCGAATGTTCTTGGATTGAGAATCTTGCCTTTGTGATCGGGAAAGAGTGCGACAAACTGAGCATCAGTCAGCGTTTCGATCGCTCGCCTGCTGAGGTTTGAATTTCGCTGATTTAGCCACGAATCATAGTTGACTCGCTTGTAAGTTCCCATGCCGCGACGAGCTTCTTGACTCAGGCGTTCTAGCAGTTTGAGAACTGATTCTGCCGATTGTGATGCTTCTTCTGCCAGGAGCGAAACTAACTGTTGTGGCACTTTCAAGCGATTGAGACGTTGCGGATAAGTTTCGCGTGGAGCCGCCGCATCCACTGAAATAGAAGGAGCAACGATCGCAGGTTGAGGATTAGAAAGGGTATTGACTAAACGCAAAGCAAAGAGGCTGGCGAGTCCAGTCAAGGTAAAAGTAAAAATAACCGAAGTCAGATCTCGCGCAAATAAGGCTTGCATTGCTGCTGTGGCAGTTGGGTAGTTCTGATGATGCGATAACATACGATCGAGAACTCTAGCAAGCCGAGGATTGACCGTCACTCGATCGTGCCACTCCCATCTTTGAGTCCCTTGATTGTATAGCTCTTCAAGTGTGCAGCCTGTGAGTAAAGCAAGGGTCATGACCGCTAAGTTGTACAGATCTATGTCAAACCTTTCAGAAAAGCTGGCTTGCGTGAATTCTGTTAGCGTCACGGTTCCGTCTTCACGCTGTACGATCGAATTGAGCGACACACTTTGATGGGCGATTTCGCGCCGATGCAGCGATCGCAGAATCGACAAAACCTGCTTCAAAAACTGCATGACTTCCGCTTCAGAAAAACGCTTTTTCTGCTCTAGTAACTCCGCGTAAGAGCGTCCTGCGAAATGTTCTCGAACTAAATAAACTTGCCCAGAATGCTCGATCGCACCTTCATACTTTGCGATATGTCGCACCTTTATACTCGCTAAAAGTTCCTGGAACTCATTCGACTCAGCCAGCGTTGCTTCTAGAACATAAGGCTTTTTCGTCGTCTGATCAATTGCGAAATAAACCCAACCTGCTGTCCCAAAATAAAGCGCCCTCAGGACAGCATAGCGATCGGCAATTACAGAATCAGGAGGCAACGGTGTTCGCATCACAAATCACATCGCCAAGGTTTTAAGCCTAGACAGTTAATAGTATTTGTGTACTAAGTTAACACAGCTTTCTCATAAACGTAATAAGAAGTCACTATGAAAAAATTATAAAGAGAATCTGTTAGAAAATAAAAACATCAAGGGCAATCTATGAATAAGGAAGTTACGTAACGATCTCAATGCCCTCGTGAGGCGTGAATTGCTATCCGAATGCGATCGACAACGTAAGTTCTGGAAACTTACAATATCAAGGTGGTCTTCTCATGCGTCCTATTCCTTTGACTGACTCGCGCCCCAAGATCAGCACAATGCCCCGCCCGCAGACCGAAGCGACGGCTTATCTCAATCTATACAAGTTAGCGATTGAGAAAAAGCGTCTCCAATATGAACTTGATTCAATTGAACAGCGTCGTCATCGCATTCAAAAGCGTCTTTCTTTTCTCGAAAGCCAGGTCGCTGAAATGCAGCAAGCTTCGCAAACCCCTGCACCAAAGTTGGCTCCTGTGACCAAAAACTCTGCTCCTGATTCTGCATTAAATACGTTGTTTCTGGAGTATTGAATTTCAAAGTTTCAGTGTTGTGCTAATTTGCGATCGAAACTGCACCGTTTCGATCGCGTTTTTTATGAAAATCGCTTGAGCGTCGATAAACCGGGACTCCCAAGTGCCTGAACCGCCCTAAAACTAAAGTGTCCTGGAGACAGTCCTGTAAAGTTTCTTTAAGGAAGTCCTCAGGCTGTTCAAAGACCGCGTTATAGCGTCAAGGATTGAACATCGGTTTCGATCAGTTTTGCTAAATCGCGTAAGAAAGCTGCCGCATCTGCACCGTAAATAATTCGGTGATCACAAGTAATATTCACCTGCATTTGTCGCCGCACGCCGAGCATTCCATCATCAGTTGCAACTACAGTGGCACGAGAAGCCCCGATCGCAATGATTGATCCCTGTCCCGGTGGCAAAATTGCATCAAAGGTATCAACCCCGAACATTCCAAGATTCGAGATCGTGAATGTGCCAGAACTGTATTCATCGGGTTGAAGCTGCTTCGATCGAGCGCGATCGACTAAATCTTTCCAACTGCGAGAGAGCGAGTAAAGGTCTTGCTTGTCTGCATTCTGTAAGACAGGCGTGATTAGACCCCCGTCATCCATCGCAACTGCAACGGCAATATTGATCGATTCGTTAAAGTGAATACCATTCTCAACATAGCTTGCATAGAGAAGCGGATGTTTTTGCAACGTCATCGCGATCGCTTTTGCGAGCAGCGCAGACATTGTTACGCCCTTTGATTTTACTTGCTTGTACAGCTTATCGAGCGCGTCGGTTGTGATCGTGTAAGCAGCGCGGAATACTGGGACATCTAAGCTCGCATTCATGCTGCGGACGACGGCGGTTTGCAGCGTGGTCATCGGCTTGATTTGACCCGGTTGGGTAGGAGCCACAGGAGCCACCGCTCTAGGCGCAGGAGTTGCAGCGATCGTCGCAACGGGTGCAACAGGTTTTGCCGCAGGTTTTACTGTCGGAGGCTTGCCAGCCGCCTTTTCGACATCTTCTGCCACAATCCGACCATGAGGGCCGCTTCCAACTAACGCGCTCAGTTCAACTTTCAAATCTTTCGCCAGTTTTCGTGCCCGTGGAGATGCCACAATTCGCCCATTTTGAGCAGGTGTGCTGGAGCCATTCGTCACCGCCGCTGCAACAGGTTCGGGCGTGGGAGTTGTCGCGGCAGAGGTTGCCGCAGGAGCGCTGGGTGCGGCTTGGGTTGCTTGCTGTTTTGCCGCTTCGATTTCCGCTTCGGTTTCTGCTAAAAGCGCGATCGCAGAGCCAACCGGAGCCGAACTGCCTGCCTCGATCACGATCGTCGCTAAGAAGCCTTCATAAAAAGACTCCACATCCATGTCAGCCTTATCAGACTCAACCACCACAACGGTTTCACCTTTCTCAACTTTGTCGCCCGGAGCTTTCAGCCAGGACACGATTTTTCCTTCGGTCATGGTGGAGCTAAGAGCGGGCATAAAAATTTCGTGGATCATGGCAGTTACATTTCAGGTTGAATCAGGTCTGAACACAAGAATGCAAATTTTTGTGCAGATCAGATTGTATCGAAAATTGACAACAAATTTAGGCGCGATCTCTGACCTGGTGAAAAAAGTCGCCGATTAGATACAAGGAACCGCACAGTACGGTCAAATTCTCAGCCTGTGCCGCCTCTAATCCAGCAAAAACATCTGAATACACTTGACATGCCTCTAAACCCGGACAAATTTCTTTCGCCAGCGTCGCTAATTCATCTGGAGCAGCCGAGCTATGCCCTGGAACCGGAACCAAAAATAGTGAATCTTGCGATCGCAACAATGCCTTAAAAATATCGGCATGATCTTTCGTCGTCAGCATTCCCATCACCCAATGAACCGGACGATCGAGTGTATCGATAAATTGCCGGAGTGCGATCGCGCTTGCGGAGTTATGCGCTCCATCGATTAAAATCTGATTTCCATTCCATTTGTACCATTGCATCCGCCCCGCCCATGTTGTGTTTGCAATTCCATTCGTAATCGCATCATCTGAGATGTTCCAATCTTGTTCACGTAGAAACTGAATTGCCGCGATCGCTAATGCCGAATTATGCAGTTGAATCTCGCCTTGGAGGGGGAGTTGATAGTTGAGCGATCCTTGATTTGCCCGACCGTCGATCAGTTGAGCAGGTTGAGGATAAACGGCAGGACAGCCGAGTGCGGCAATTTGGCGATCGACGACATTTTTTGCACCTTCTGGTAACTGTCCAATTACGGCGGGACATCCCGCTTTTAGAATCCCAGCTTTCTCTCGGGCAATATTTGCGATCGTGAATCCCAATCGTTGCCAATGCTCTCGACTAATCGAAACAATCACACTGACTAAAGGGCGATCAATCACATTGGTTGCATCTAATCGTCCTCCCAGTCCCACCTCAATCACAGCAATATCGACCTGCTGTTCAGCAAAGTACAGCCACATTGCTGCGGTAATTGCTTCAAACTGAGTCGGTGAAAAATTCGGATCGATTCGAGATTGTACCTTTAACAACGTGTGATACAACGTTTCCGAAGGAATTGGCTGATTGTTAATACAAATCCGTTCGTTCCAATCGATCAAATGCGGTGAAGTGTAGCGACCTGTTTTATAGCCTGCTTCGGTCAAAATGCTTGATAAGTAGGCACAGACTGAGCCTTTGCCGTTACTTCCTGCCACATGAATGATTGGGACTTGGGCTTGAGGATTGCCTAAGTCTGAGAGCAGTTTCACACTTGCTTCTAGACCTAGATGCACTCCAAAACGCTCATAGGTCTGAAGCAGGGCGTCAATTTTTGTAGAGAAGTCAGTCATAGGCTTACAGGAATCATCCATCTTAAAATCATCGCACGCAGGACTACAATGAAGGACTGAACAAAATTTTAGTGCGATCGCGTCTCATGCCTATTACCGTTCGTGTCCCCGCGACAACTGCTAACCTTGGAGCCGGATTTGATTGTCTGGGCGCTGCCCTGACGCTCTACAACGAATTCCAATTCTCTGAAATCGAATCTGGTTTGAACATTACTGCAACTGGAGCCGAAGCGGATCGCGTTGCTCTTGATTCTAGCAACATGGTCTATCAGACCGTTGTGAAATTCTTCGATCGCATTCAGCAACCGATGCCTGCCTTGAAGATCGATATCAAGATGGATGTGCCGCTTGCAAGAGGATTGGGAAGTTCGGCGACGGCGATTGTCGGGGGCTTAGTGGGGGCAAATGCGATCTCCGGTACTCCCATGAGTCAGGATGAAATTGCGGCGTTTGCGACTGAGATCGAGGGACACCCGGATAATGTTGTGCCTGCTCTGATTGGTGGATGTCGATTGGCAGCAGCGGGAGTCGATCGAGCGTGGGAAATTTGTGATATTCCCTGGCATTCGAGCGTTGTGCCGATCGTTGCGATTCCAAATTTTGAACTTTCGACGGCTGAAGCGCGAAGTGTCTTACCCGCAACGTATAGCCGTGCTGATGCAATCTTTAATACAGCCCATCTGGGACTTTTAGTTCGCGGCTTAGAGACTGGAAATGCGGATTGGTTAAAAGCGGCGCTACAAGACCGAATTCATCAGCCCTATCGCGAGACATTGATCAAAGGCTACGACGCAGTGAGACAAGCTGCGATCGCGGCAGGAGCTTATGGAATGGTGATTAGTGGAGCCGGATCGACGGTTTTAGCCTTGGCGAATCAGGACGGTTCGGAGTCTGTCAGACTGGCAATGGAGGAGGCTTGGAGAGGATTCGGGGTTGGAGTCGATGCGAAATGTTTAGCGATCGACATGCAAGGAACCCAAATTGTGAATAAACTTTAAGAGAGTGTTTGAGAAGAAGTCGTTTATCGCTTGACCCGTCTCGGATGAGAAAGATGCGATTGGCGAATTCATTCGACCCTCTCCTACATTCATCCATGAAATTTGCAGAATCAATTCCTATGCTAAGAACCTTCACCCTTATCCTTCTGATCTCATGCTGCTGGCTTGTCTCTATCTCGCCTGCTCATGCCAGTATTTTTTCCTTCTCTGGGAGTCGTCCGATGAATTTGGGAGTGAACCACGATCGATTGAGCGATTGTCCTAGTACACCAAATTGCGTCAATAGTTTTAGTACAGATTCGACACATACGATCGAGCCGATCCAAGCTTCAGACCTGGAAAGAGCTTTCACCGACCTCAAACAAATTATCGAAGCTCAACCCAGAGCAAAAGTGATTGAAGCGACAGAGAACTATCTTTACGCTGAATTTACTAGCAAGCTGATGGGATTTGTCGATGACGTAGAATTTTATCTCGATCAGCCTGCACATGTGATTCAAGTACGATCGGCATCTCGTCTAGGAGAGTCTGACCTCGGTATCAATCGTCAACGCATTGAATCGATTCGCACTCAACTCAGGGCAACCTCTACCTAAAACAATCCCAAGATATCAAACTCGCATCTAAGATGTGGAATAGTAGAACAGTGTTTTATCTCCCTGTTTCACTATGAATGAGTTATTGCATCTTCCGCTTCTCGTGCATCCCGGAACACTCTGGCAACGCACGATCGCGCAAACTGAACAGGCTCTCGCTTGCGGTGCATTGCTTTCGATTCCAACTCGGCATGAGTTTGTTGAACAATCAGGCGTTCACTTTCTCGTGCGGATTGTAAACAATTTGATTCGCAAAGAAGCTTCGGATCTTAAGCAAAGACAAGAAGAAAAAACGGGCAATCCGGTAAATCCGTTCTTACCTTACGAGCGCGATTTATTCGTGATGGATATTTCCGAGACTCATGTTTGCCTTTTAAATAAATTTAATGTCGTCGATCACCATCTCTTGATTGTGACCCGTGCCTTTGAAGAACAAGAATCACTCCTCACACTCCAGGATTTCACTGCAATGTGGGCATGTTTGTCAGAGGTTGAGGGCTTAGCCTTCTACAATGCAGGCAAAGAAGCTGGGGCAAGTCAGCGTCATAAGCATCTGCAACTCGTGCCTTTCCCGATTGAGAAAGAGATTCATCGCTTACCGATTGATCCCTTGATCGACAATATTTCAAATCACGATCGCATTACACAAATTCCTGAATTTCCCTTTGTCCATGCGCTAGCAAAGTTTGAGCCAGAGACAAAGCCTGAAGATTTGCTGCAATATTATTATCAGCTACTAGAAACGATTGGAATCCGCTCCAATCGGGTGATGCAGTCGGCTCCCTACAACTTATTAGCAACCAGAGAATGGATGTTGATCGTTCCGAGATCGCAAGCGGGATTTAATGGGATTGGCGTGAATTCTCTAGCTTTTGCAGGCGCGCTTTTAGTTCCAAATGCTGAGAAGCTAGAGATTCTAAAACAATTACGCCCGCTGAATTTTTTAAAGAACGTTGCAATGATGTCCTCGATCAAGACAGATTGACCATAATGGAGAATTACCTCCATAGTCTGTCATGAAACTCGATCGATTCATTGTTCCATCGAAGACAACAATTAAGTTAAAAGACTACGATCCTGCTTATACCGATGGCTTAACTGATAAAGCTGCGGCTCAAGCTGAACTAAAAGAGGGGGTGCAGAAACTTGCGAAGTATCAGGACATTCTCTATGCTCAAAATTCCTATGCGTTGTTAATTGTTTTCCAAGCAATGGATGCCGCCGGAAAAGACAGCACGATCAAACATGTAATGTCAGGAGTCAATCCTCAGGGATGTCAAGTTTTTAGCTTCAAATCCCCTTCTTCAGAAGAATTAGACCATGATTATCTTTGGCGAACAAATCGCGCTTTACCCGAACGGGGGCGAATTGGCATTTTCAATCGGTCTTACTATGAAGAAGTGCTAGTCGTGCGGGTTCATCCTGAGCTACTCGCAAAGCAGACTTTACCCGCAGAGGCAAACGGCAAAGAGATTTGGGAGAAGCGCTTCAAGCAGATTAATCATTTTGAAAAGTACTTAGTCGATAACGGGGTGATTGTGCTGAAATTCTTTCTCAATGTGTCCAAGAAGGAGCAGAAGAAACGATTTCTCGATCGAATTAACCAACCCGAAAAGAACTGGAAATTTTCCGTCTTTGATGCCAAAGAGCGCCAGCATTGGGATGAATACATGGAAGCTTACGAAGCAGTCTTTAGTAATACGAGTACGGACTATGCACCCTGGCATATCATTCCTGCTGATAATAAGTGGTTTACTCGCTTAGTTGTCTCTGACATTATTGTCAGCAAGCTTAAAGCGATGAATCTTTCCTATCCAACTGTCAGCGATGTGCATCGAACAGAACTTCTAGAAGCGAAAAAACTGTTAGAGAGTGAGGACTAATCGAACAAGCAAACTGATAAACTCATCTCCTGCCATTATCGGCTCAAGATTTTGCACAAGAAGGGGTTCCACCCTACCCAGATTAGATATTGAGGGGTGGAACTTATCCCAAGTGTAAATCCTGAGTGTGAGGAACCCCAAAGCGTCCAGACCTAAGATTAGAGAAAGTAGATCGGCACGGAATTGTTATGAAAGCTTGGATGATGATTGTGGGGATTACCTCTTTAGTTGCGCTTGGAAGTTTCTTGATTCGACCTCGCGAGGATTTGCGCTGGGTGAAACGATTGAATCTACCCCGTTGGTTAGCGGTGATTGAACCCGCGATTCCCGTGATTTGGACGATCGTATTTTCCTGTGGTGCGGGTTCTGCGATTTTGATCTGGCAACAAAATCCTGGGACGCTCAGAACCTGGTTACTCATGGCGAGCTACTTACTCCTAGAGATTGTGACGGTTGCCTATATTCCTGTAACACTGAGGCTTCAAAGCTTAGCAATTGGCACGGTTTTGGGTGGTGTTGGCGTGGGTCTGGGCATCTTACTCACGATCGCGGTGAGTTTCATCCATGGAGGCGCAGGATTACTGTTACTGCCCTATCTTTTATGGAGTCCGATCGGGACTTACGCAACACGGAAATTAATCAACCTCAATCCAGAAGCAATTTAGTTGTCCCACCCGCCCGCCGTTCACAAGCGGACAGGACATGCAATCCCGAAGAGATTTGTCAGTCAATCAGGTGCAGAATCTCAGAATTGCTAAATCCTGTGCGACTTTGATAAAGTCAGAGTAGCGATTTGGGGACAGATGATGCACATCCTGCATGGCACTTGGATTTCTGACGACGCGGCGGACTTCGTGCAGCGTGGCAATTTTTACCTGTGGGTTGAAACCGCAGAAAAGCTAAAATCTCGCAAGGTTGCTATGGAAGGAAAACAGCGAAAAAACCAACAAAAATGGAAATTGAGAGAAATTATCTCAAAATTTACAAAGAAAGTTTTAGTGTGCTGTCAAGCGGTATGCGCCTCAGAAACTTGTAAAAATGATGGGGATAGGTCTCTCCGACCAGTGATTAAAGGGTGGATGGGGTTGTATGGAAGATGTCATCCATCGAACCCAACAAAAGAAAAACACTCCCACTGAGAAGAAATTGAAGTGAAGAAATCGATCTGCAGAGCCATCAGTGTTCGATCCCACAATTTTCAAACTTCACAGTATGTCTTGACAAGTTCATCCACTATTATCAACATATAACTTAACTGTACACGTAATGATGCAACTTAACTCAAGATTTATGAATAGTGTCGTAATATCGCCAAGGCTACGAAGCAGACTGACACTTAGGTGATGTTTTGAAGAACGGAAATTTATAATCCTCTGTACTAGTAGGCCCATGAGCGTTGCGCGACAGTTTTGTGGATAAGACGGAACTCACCACGTGGCAAGCGTGACTGTTCACTCATATCTGATATGCATTTATGGAACATCAAATCACACTAATAAGACACTGTGGACATATCGCAAACCCTTCGAAAGCGCCCAGGAGGGTCAACTGCCACGTAGAGGCAGAACAAAACGAACATTTAACTGAAAAGCAAATTAAACGAAC
>JALOOO010000135.1 GCA_025454375.1 Leptolyngbya sp. Prado105
AGATGCACCCTGATTATTTGCCCTGGTTTCTGACCAGGGTTTTTTATTGGCAATTTTGGATCGGGCAAGATGCTCGATCCAAAACTGCAACCAGGCTCTACGGATTCAACATCTTGGAAACCGTCAGCACATCTTTGTCGCCGCGACCCGAACAGTTAATTACAATCCGAGGACTGCCTGAAAGCTGCGGACAAAGGGTTTCAAGGTAAGCGATCGCATGAGAAGTCTCCAATGCGGGAATGATTCCTTCTAACTGCGACAATTTCTGGAACGCATCTAAGGCTTGCTGATCCGTCACACCATAGTACTCAGCCCGACCTGCTTCCATCAAAAAGCTATGCTCAGGACCCACACCGGGATAGTCCAACCCTGCACTGATCGAATGCGGCTCAATCACCTGTCCATCCTCATCTTGGAGCAAGTAGCTCATCGCTCCATGCAACACTCCCACTCGTCCGGCAGTTAAGGTCGCTGCATGTTTCCCACTGGGGACACCATGACCTGCTGCTTCAATCCCAATCATCCGAATGCTCGTATCGGGAATGAATTCATGGAACAATCCCATTGCATTCGAGCCACCTCCCACGCAAGCCATGAGAATATCCGGCAATCCGCCCCATTTTTCTAAGCACTGAGCGCGAGTTTCCTGCCCAATAATTGCATGAAAGTCTCGAACCATCATCGGATACGGATGCGGACCTGCCACTGATCCAAGAATATAATGCGTCGTCTCAACATTCGTCACCCAATCGCGAATGGCTTCCGAAGTCGCATCTTTCAATGTCCCGGTTCCCGATGCGACGGGGCAGACTTCTGCTCCCATTAAGCGCATTCTAAACACGTTTAACGATTGACGTTCCATATCGTGAACGCCCATATAAATAATGCACTTCAAGCCAAATCTTGCGCAGACGGTAGCCGTTGCGACTCCGTGCTGACCTGCTCCGGTTTCAGCAATGATGCGCTGTTTGCCCATCCGTTTTGCAAGTAAGGCTTGAGCGAGCGCGTTATTAATCTTGTGTGCGCCTGTATGGTTCAAATCTTCGCGCTTGAGATAAATCTGTGCGCCTGTGCCATCGGGACGAGCATAATGCTCTGTCAAACGTTCTGCAAAGTAGAGTGGACTGGGACGACCGACATAATCTTTCAGCAAGCCTTGAAGTTCGGCTTGAAATTCGGGATCTTGACTGTACTTTTTGTATGCAGCTTCGAGTTCTGCTAAGGCAGGCATCAAAGTTTCCGGCACATATTTGCCGCCAAATTTGCCAAATCTGCCAAGTGCATCTGGACGGTTTTCGATCGAAACAGAACGATTAGGAGGGAGCGGAGTAGTAGTCACGGGTCGCACAATTCAAATCAGAACATCTTTTATCTTAGGGCATCCATTCCAGTCCAATTCCAAATCGGCTCTCTTTGCGAGTCGGAGAATTCTGTCTTTGAATGTCGGTCGAAAGTCTGAGATGGTGTGTGAGGGCATATCCGATCGATAAAGTCGTCAACCCCGTCTCTTCGGAACTAAAGGGAGCGACCCAACTCTGAGTCAAGCGAATATCGGCTCCCCCACCACGAGACAGAGCAAATAAAGCTCGAATTCCTAAATTTGCACCTTCTGTTGCCTCTAAATGTCGATATCCAATCACCGGAGCAACATTGATGTAGCTTCCCAAAGGTCGAATATAGTAGTGCAAATCGGCTCCCCAATTTGAGGCTTGATAGTTAGCGCTGGCGGTGAAGTTTGAGCTACCGAGTCTCAAATCTTCAACTCCGACATAGAGTTCTGACGCATACCCAACCCGAAATCTCGTCCGAAAACTGGGATCATTGCGAATTTCATCTGCGACATTCGGGACTTGCTTCTGCCAACGCTGCAAGACTGGACTGTTTTGCAGCACTTTCGGATCTAAATCTAGCTCCACAGCACATGCTGGTGATCCAACCAGCATCACCAACCCAATGATTGAGGCTTTCATTCTCGATCGCTCACGTCTAGCTGGCTTACCTTAACACTCGTACAATGAAGACAGAAACTCTGGCGATGTTTCCATGCCGAAATTAACGCATTAAAAAAAGCGGCTCCGTAACAGAACCGCTCCAAACCGAGGGGGAGTTTAATTCTTATCGAACTTGACCGTGCATTGCTGTTGCATCAATCGGTTTGATGAAGTACAACTTCGCTAATTGAACTCCGTTTGAGAGATAGTAAGGCAGTTTCTTCAGCGTCTTCACAAATTTCGATCCGTTGGTGCTGTCGATCGCTCTTAAGTTCTCATTGTTCTGCACACATTTTTCTAAGCGTGGGTAGAACTCAGGATGCTTCACATCCAGAACGAGTGGGAAAACGCGACCTGCGGTTTCATTCGTTTTCTCAATCACGGTGTACTCAAATTCGCGAGTATTTAACCCGATCGCCTCATAAAATTCGCTGCGCTGAATGTCATTCAAAAACATCGTCGCAAACACCGATAGTAAGAAGAATCGACACCAGAGCTTCGCTTTCCAATCGTTTAAGAATTGGGGCTGAGTCCGCATCAACGCATCAAAAAAGTCCCCGTGACGGTTCTCGTCTTGACACCAGTTGTCGAAGAACTTGAAAATCGGATAGAGCCGATCTTCAGGGTGAGCATTCAAATGATGGAAAATCGTGATGTATCGCCAGTAGCCAATCTTCTCTGACAAGTAGGTTGCATAGAAAATGAACTTCGGCTTGAAGAAAGTGTACTTGCGGCTCTTGGTTAAGAAACCTAAGTCAAGCGAAAGATTGAAATCCGATAGCGCTTTGTTCAAAAAACCCGCATGACGCGCTTCATCGCGAGACATCAGTTCAAATCCTTCAGCCAGTAAAGGATTGCGTCCTTTTAGTTTGCGAGACAGTTCTTTATAGAGCAAGAAGCCGGAAAATTCAGCCGTGCAAGAGCGCTCTAAGAACTCAACAAAGACTTTACGAGTGTCGCCATCAATGTGATCCCAGGATTGCTCAAACTCTTGATCGCGCACAAAGTGGTGACGATTGTAGTCATTTCGCAGTTCTGCCACGAGGGCTTCAAATTCTTCCTCATTGACAGAGAGATCCATCTGCGCCATCTCGTCAAAGTCGGTGGTGTAGAAGCGCGGCGTAAGAATCGTTTCTTTCGCCGGAACTTTAATTCCGGGACGCAGTTCTTCAAAGCCTGGTTTTTTAAGAGAATCTACCATGGGTTTTACGATCGCGCAGTGTGGTTCAAGTGCGATTCGTGGAACTACCAAACGGCTTCACCGTGAGCTTTCCACAAATTTTATACGCTTTCTAGTCTACCAAGCTTCTCGCAACGCTTCGCCACACTTTTATTAAGAGTTGCAACAGGTCTTTGCGGTTTGGCAGAAGGTTTAAGCCCATCCACGCAAGCGATAAACCAAAATTCCTAAGTATTCTTTTAATGCACGGGTCGTTCGTCGCATTTGATCTGCATCTGGGAAGAAATCTAGAATTGCAGCCTCTGTGCTGGATTGAGCCGCTTGATCATTTTGAATCGACGTGTAATCGGTTGGGGCTGGAATGGCATCGACTCCAAGTTTTTTGAAAATCATCATCGATCGCGGCATGTGCATCGCTGATGTCACGAGCAAAATCTTTTGAATCTTCTGCGTTTTCAAAATTTCCAAGGTATTGACTGCATTTTCTCTTGTATTGAGTGAATTTGGTTCTAGCAACATTGCCGATCGCGGAACGCCCATCGTTTCTATTAAGGTTGCCATATCTTCCGCTTCAGACGCACTACTGGGTCGCCAATCGACTCGTCCACCGCTCAAAATAACCAGAGGTGCTTTTTTGTCTCGATATAATTTCGCACCATACAGTACGCGATCGCTTTCATCTTTTAATTCGATCCACGGACGCGGCGGAATTGCGGATTCGGTTGCACCGCCCAATACGACGATCGCCTCTGCGGTGGGAATTTGTTGCGGCAGGTATTGAAATTCTAAAGATTCAACGATCGCATGACTCACTGCCAGGTTTGAACTCAAAAATAAGAGCAAAAATGTCAGCGTCACCGGAATTAAGGCAAGTCGCGATCGCTTTTTCCACAGTAGAACCAGCGTAACGAGGAGAAGAATGCAACTCGACCCCAATGGATAGAAAAATATGGGTAGAAGTTTTGAGAGAAATAAAAACATAAGAATGCGATCAAGACGGAGATATTTTAACTTCTCGTCGATCGCATCCGTTTAGAGAATTCAGAGTTTGAGAATTCAGACAATTAAATTCAAGTCATTTCGTTAGGTTCGGCTTCGCTCAATCAATAGAGATATTCTGCGCTTGTGATAGAAATCTTTTCAACGAGCGAAGCCGAAATGAGCATCAGACGTTCAATACGTCCTTGGCAATCCCAAGATAATATTGCCGATCGTCAAATCCATTTAATCCACCATTGATAGTCCGAGTCACCCTTTCAACATCGTTGCGATCGGCAAACTGATTAATCTCGTTTTTTGACCAAAACCAACCCGCACTCAAACATGCCAAATCATGCTCAGCCAGACGAGTTGGAGCTTCGATTAAATTCACACCGAGCGCATGACCACAAGCCTCATAATTGTTACGACCTGTAATCTGAATCAACCCTCTGCCCTTGAAGCGGCGACCATCTCCCGGATGAATATTGCCGAGATCTGCTCGACCCTCTAGGTAATCTCCTGGATCAATTTCTTCTAGATAGTTGAACGATCCCGATTCGTGAATCAACTGCGCGAGAAAATGAGCCTGACGCATCGGAGTCGAAACCCCATATTCCGCCATCGTCAATAACAAATGCGGAAACAATGAAGCGAGTTGATTTGGCTCTGCATGAGGTGCAATCTGCAATAGATGATTCATCGTGATTGCAGGTAAAGGCGTTTCAGGAAGAATCTCCGCATATGGATTTTGCGTCGTCCTTTCAGGCATATTCAACATCAATCGCAATGCTGAGTCTACGGCTTGATCCTGCGGCTGAAATTCTGAGCCTTTAATATTGATGATTAACTGTCTGAGTCGATTTACGGTTTTTACCCGTGCAACGCTCACTGATTCATTTGGAAAACTGCCTTGATAAGGAGCGCGATCGCTAGGACGTGCCGGAAGATTGCTCAACTGGCGCAGCAATGTATCGACATGTGCATCGATCGGCTGTAAGTCACTGCTGGTTAGGTTGAGCAAAATTTGCTGCACGCGATCGGCAGCTTGTTTTCTCCAGATGGTCAGTTGCGGTGATGCCATGCTCAAAATCTCCTGAGAAAATCAATGATAAGTTTCAACAAGTTCTAATAATCCTGCTGAATTAATTTGGTTTACTCAGATTAGACACAGATCAGGTTTGAAAAGTCGGTAATTTCGGGCAACTCATCCACCTGCCAAAAAGCATCTCCGTAATTTCAGGGATAGAGTGATCTCTGGGTTTAAGGTCGGAAATCCTGAACTTTAGGATGATACAAGGATTGTAGGAATCTGTTTACATAAGTTGAAGTGATTCTCAGAAAATGGGTGGCAGGACGATGGAAGCAAAGCGATCGAAATTAATTCAGTTTCTCCGAGACGACTTGGCAGTCCCTACTCCGGCGATCGATTTTGCATTGCGTCAAAGCCCGCTGGATACCCCGCTGCCGATGGTACTCTGGCAATATGGCTTAATCACGCTAAGCCAATTGGATCAGATTTTTGATTGGTTAGAAAAGGCTTAACTTTCTCGATACAGTCTGCCGCCGCGAATCTGCACAACCGGATGGTTTGCCATCCGAATCAAATTCTCATCATGCGTCGTGACTAGTACTGTGATGCCAATCTGATTTAGCTTTTTCAGAATCTTAATCACCTGCCACGAATTATCGGGGTCAAGATTTCCAGTCGGCTCATCAGCCAGCAAAATGGGAGGCGTTCCGACGATCGCACGAGCAATGCTGACTCGCTGCTGTTCTCCTCCAGACAATTCTTCTGGAAAACTCTCAGCTTTGTGAACCAAGCCCACCATTTTTAGCGCAGGCTGTAAGCGACGCTGGATCTCACTGCGCGAATATCCCTGCGCCCACAGTACAAACGAAACATTCTCCGCTACCGTTCGACGTGGGATCAATTTGTAATCCTGGAACACGACTCCAATTCGCCGTCTTAAAAATGCGAGTTTATTGCCCTTCAACCGAGCCGGATTATCTCGATCGATGAGGATTTCTCCTTCTGAAGGACGCTCAGCCCCATAGAGCAATTTAAGAAGCGTTGACTTCCCGGAGCCTGACGGCCCTGTAATAAATAAAAAATCGCCTTTCTTGACAGACAGCGAAATGCCCGTCAGCGCCGAACTGCCATTCGGATAAGTTTTGCTTACCTGACGCAATTGGATCATCGCTGCGGGAGATTGAGCAGCATCGACTTCACGGGTAGGGACTTGAGGCGAATTCAGGACTGAAGCCATAGGACTTGGCACGGGAAATCAACTCCATTCTTGTACACCCGCAATCGATTCCATCCCTCCGCAGAATCTCGGTCAGCCATAAAAAAGCGTCAGGTAAAATCCCTGACGCTTTTTAAGTTGAATTAGATTAGATCCTAGCCTTTGAAGCCTTTGAGCCAATCGCGAAGCTGCTCGCCTGCCACATCTCGACCGCCCAGACCAAACGCGATCGCAATCGCCACTGCCACCGCACCGAGCAACAGACCAAACGCCAAATTGACAATATTCGACGCAATGCCCATTTGCTGAAGCGCCATCGCTGCAACGAGTCCAATGATCGCGATCCGAGCGGTCTGACCGAGCAATTTCGACTGCCGACTGCCAGAACTGGTAATCAAGCTATACGCCAAATTCGCCAAGTAAAGCCCGACGGCAAACACAGCTAGCCCCGCCAGAATCCGACCAAAGATGATCAGAATTCCTGACAAGATCGCAGTCAATGCTGGAATATTCAACACATCAACTGCCGCAACCGTTGCCAGAAGCATCACACCGACCAAGATGACAACTCCTGCAATCTCAGAGGGGCTACGCACACTCGTTTTCTCATCAGACTGAAGCATCGTTTCGCCTGTTTGGAATTCGGTATCGTAGCGATCTGAAGCAACAGATGGAGTGACCGGAGCCGACTGCAATCCAAGCCAGTAGAAGAGATTGTCAAATCCAACGCTTGCAAGGATGCCCGACGCTAAATCGCTGATAAATTTACCCACGATATAGGAGACTGCCAAAATTGCCGCCGCCGTAAAGATCAACGGCAACGCATTCAGAACCTGATTCAACATTGCAGTTGCAGGTCCAGAAATCGCTGGAATTTGCAGTGCATCTAAGGCTGCGGTAATCGTTGGGATCAAGATCAAGATATAGACGATCGTGCCCAATAACCAGGACAGAGATTGTCCGCCTCGCGATCGATTCAAGCCCATTCTTGCGCCAATCTGGTCCGTTCCAGTTGCTGCAAGCAAATTGGTCACAATTCCACGCACGGTACGCGCTAAAAACCAGCCAACTACGCCGATTACAGCCGCTTTAATAATGTTTGGTAGTGCGCCTAAAATGTCATTCAGCAAGTTTTGCACAGGCTGAAGCGGACCCTGTAGGTTCAAAACACCCAGAATAAGCGGTAAGAAAAATAGGAAAACAAACCAATAAACTGCATTCCCTAACGTATCACTCAGGCGGAAAGAACTGCCGCCCAGTGAATCTTCCGGATCGGAAATTTTCTCGTCTAGATTAAACGACTGCGATGTCCGCACGACGATCGTTTTTGCTAAAGTTGCCACAACCCAAGCGACACCTGCTAAAAGTGCAGCCGCACCCAACTGAGGCAGAAAAGCAAAAATCTGGTTGAGAAAATTGTTTAACGGTTGTGAAACGGTCGTCAATCCGAGAACATTCAACGCCGCGACCAGTGCCACGACCATAATGATCCAGAAGACGATCGATGAAATTAATTTTTCTACTTTGAAATCTGTTCCGCCACGACCGCCTGAGATCCAACCTGCAAGTTGATTGTCAAATGTAGTCCGCTTTAAGAGTCCACGAACAATGCTCGAAACAAATGCGGCAATGAGTGCGCCCAGGAGCAAAACCAGTAACGCACCGCCTAATTTAACGATAAGATCCCCGATGTTTACGCCTGAAATCACGCCAAATGGCGATTCTCCGGGGGGGAGTTGAGCTAGTGACAGATTCCCCATGAGTAGCTGCATTGTCCCTAACTGATAACTTTCGTTCATGGTCGTTTAATAAACCCCTCTCGCTTAAGAAAAAAGCGCTTCTAAGATCGCTTTTGTGTAGTTTGTGCAATGGATGTAGAAATCGATAAGCGCAGAAAGTAAATACAATGTGAAATCAATTGTGAAACTACTGAAACATTCGGCAGATTTCTCCGTGTTATGCAGGAATTTACAGTTGCGCTCCTAAGATAGATTACTCGTATCTCTCACAAGAGAAAAGCACTTGGAAACACTTTTTTGAATTTTCCATAAAGTCTTCAGGTCTTAGATTCTGAGATGAACATGAAGAGATGTGCAAGTTAGCACCTTGTAAGTGCCGAGCCGCATCGTATAGCAGAATATCTCATGCAATAAATTGGGGGTCTTCTCTCTAGGGAAGGATATTTGCGCAGTTAAGTTTAACTTTTCTGATTTAGTGAACAATAAGGTCGAGGCTTAATTTTTTTAACGTGAGTGAAGATTGCGGGGGAAAGATGGAATCACCACAAATTTTCGAGCAGTCCGTTCTCATTCAGGCAAGCACTACAGACGTAGAGCGCTGTTTTACCGATTTGAATTTGATGCACCGATGGTTAAATCCAGCTTTGCGCTGTGAACCGATCGAGGCTTGGTCTACAGAACTGGGCAGTGAGAGCCGCTTTGTAGTGCAGATTCCTGTGCTACGACCGACGCTAAAAAACGTGGTCGTCGAACGAGAACCGGGATTGGTCGTTTGGCAGTTTGAGGGATTTTTCAAAGGACGCGATCGCTGGGAGTGCAGTCCTGAATCAAAAGGGACGAGATTGCTGAATCGATTTGAGTTTGAGATCCCAAATGCGATCGTTCGATTTGGGTTTAATCAGTTTGCGGCGAAGTGGACGCAGGAAGATATGGAGGCACAATTGAAGCGATTGAAGCGAGTGGCAGAGTCATTCAGTTAGAGATTTCGCTTCAGTCTTCTTCAATTTGATCCAACAATTGCTGAATCAAATCTCGATCGTTCGCGCTTGGAACTTGATCTAAATAACTTTCTAAATCTTGTCGCGCTTCAATCCAGCGATGCGTTTGAAAGTAAATGATTCCGCGATCGCGCAATTCATAGGCTGCATCTGGAAACAAAATCAAAATTCGCTCAATCATCGCTAGGCATTTTTCGATCTTGCCTTGATTGAGATAAATTGCTTTTAGATTTGTCAACATTCGAGCAAGAAACTGTCTCGGAGAAACGGCTTCCAAAAACTGAGGACGCATCTCAACAGGTTGTCCTGCTAATTGATTCAGTCTTTCCTGACAATCTTGAGGAAATAAAATCTCGCCATTGTGAAACGCATCGACGAAGATATCCATCTCATCATTCACAGCCGGACGAATCAAAAAATGCCCCGGCATTCCAATTCCAACCATCGGAAAATCAATCCGCTCGGCGATTGCTAAATACAGTAAAGCAAGCGAGATCGGAATCCCCGTTCGGCGATCGATGACATCATTCAAAAAGCTATTACAGGGATCGTAGTAATCGTCAGAATTGCCTGAAAAGCCAAGTTCTTCGTACAAATAGCGATTAATCGTTTGGATAATCTTGAGCGGATAGGATGCTTCTGGTAATCGATTTTTTATTTCCGACGCTATGCGATCGATCTCAGCTAAATACTTCTCGATTTCTAAATCAGGATATTCCTCTTGAGCAATGTATAGAGCCGCTTTTTCAAGATTGATACTCTCGTCATCTTGACGTACTTCTTGATAAAACCGTTGTCGAGCGAACGAGAATTGCATCACTGGGATCCTTAATCAGTTGCGTAATCTTTTCCGGAGCCAAATTGCCAAGCTTCAATTCGTCGGTGCCAGATGTATTGTTGGGCTGGCGATAGGCTTGCAATCCAAGGGTGAAAAGACTGTGAAATCGAATATAGAACGGTATAAGTTGCCAAATTGAAATAGTGCAGCATCCAATCTAGCAAAGCGAAACCTCCAACGTGTGGAATGATTTTTAACACTAAGCCGGGATGCAGAAGTCCTGTCTTAAGTAACGTTTGAGAAAGCGGCACAAATTGAACAACATCTTGTAAAAAGGGCTTCAACACGGACTCACCCGATCGCTGCATTTCTCCAAAGACGGTGATCAACAATTGATTGATCTGATCCGGAGCAATTTTCTGATTTACCCCCACACTCATCGATCGTTGAAAGAGCCAAGTGACCGACAGATTAGGTTGATAAGGTTGCAGCAAGGACAGAGCCGAATGATTCAGCATTTCATATCGTAGCGCTTCATCGATCCCATTGGTCAATCGTTTCAAATGCCGCACCATTGCTCCAAATCCTCCAAAGCTTAGAGGCGACTGACTTCCGCTACTATCGCCAACGCTCAAAATTCGATCCCATTTCATCTGTAAAGGACTCTGCTGATAGCACGGAAAGAAGCCAAATAATGCCCGCACAAATTCAAGCTGTGTAAGGTCAACGTTCTGATATTCAGGTAAAAGTTTGAGATAGTCTTCAAAGAGATCTTCTAAAGAAAAGCGATCGCGATCTGCATCCAAGTAAGTAAATAGATAAGTCGTTCTGCCGTCTCTCGCAGGAAATGCTTCCCAAAAGTACTGACATTGCTTCTGAACAGGCGTAAAAGACGCAATCAAATCTCCCGCTTCATTCGGCTCAAATCCTTTTGCACAGGTTCCAACAACTAAGCAAACTCCATCCGGTTTTTGTCCCTGTCTCGCTTGTCGAACAATGGGAGAAAAGTGCCCCATCGCATCTAGCATTAATCGAGCCGTAATCGATCGATTGACACAAACTCCATTTGCACAAACTTCGATCGTTTCAAATGGGGTATTTTCGAGCAGAGTGCCCCCGTTTTGAAGAAACACTTGTTTTAAGGTTTCAAGCAAGTAAACCGGATCAACTCCAATATTGAGAACGTCTTTAACAAAAATATTTAAGTCTTCAGAGAAGCTGACCCGAACCGGATTAAACTGAGTCGCGATCGCAGTTTCTAGCTCTGCTTCACTTAACAATTTCAATTCAACAAAAACTTCTAGCTCTCGGCGCGAAATGTTCCATTCTTGATCTCGCCCTTTGAGAATTCCGCGCTCGATTAATGCCACACGCCAACCTTTGCGAACCAATGCTGCACCTAAGAGAATGCCGAGGGTTCCACCAGAAATGATGACATCATAATCGGGTTCTAACTGTCGATCGCTCACCGCGACTACATTCGGCACAGGCATTGAATTTTCGCGAACCGACTGCCAAAGTTTATCAACTCGACGTAATCCTTCTAATGAATGACCTGGAATTTGAGCAAGAATTTCCTCAGTTAGTGACATATGCCAATCTCGATTGCATGATTTTGTGGGGTAATTTCAATCACAGTTCCAAAATGGTTGATCATTCTATAAGTCGCGTCTCTACTATGATGCGTCATCAAATAAGCCAACCCGTTGTCATCGATTTTTTTTATTCATCTCCCCAATTTTTTTTCAGATGGATCATGTTGATTGATCGAATGCCACGATCGCATTCTGTCCCCCAAACCCAAAACTAAAACACAACACTTTCTCTAGTTTCGCGGACTGTGGCGATCGTGCAATTCTCAAATCAAACTCCAATGCCCTCAAACCTATGTTCGGCGGCACAGTCTGCTCTTTCAAAGCCATTAAGGCAAATGCCGCCCCTAAAGCGCCCGATCCACCTAAAGTATGTCCTGTCGCTCCTTTTGTTGAACTGACCCAAACTGAATCTGAGAAACATGTTTGAATCAAATGCGCTTCATTTTGATCATTTAACTGCGTCGATGTCCCATGTGCGTGAATGTAATCAATCTCTTGTGACCTCAGTTGACTCCGCTTAAGACACTGTTTCACGGCTTCTATCGCTGCTCGACTCTCAGGTTCAGGAGCGCTGACATGATACCCATCTGCTGTCAGCCCAAAGCCCAGAATCCGCCCATAAATCTTGGCATTCCTTTGTTTGGCGAATTCTGCCGATTCCAGAACAAAAACCGCGCCCCCTTCTCCCAAAACTAAACCCGTTCGATCGCGATCGAACGGAAAACACCCGTCTTTCGCCAAGGCTCCCATGCGCTCAAATCCAATCAGCGTCAATGGCGTAATCGGTGCTTCGATCGCACCACAAATGACCCGATCGCACCTTCTACTCTGAATTAATTCCGCCCCGCGCGCGATCGCCCAAAGCCCCGTCGCACAAGCTGCCATTGGGGCTAAAACAATTCCCTGAGTTCCAATCATCTGAGCCATTGTAACCGCTGCAACATTCGGCAAGGTATTCAACCAATTTGAAATCTCCCCTTGTCCTGCCGCCAACTTCTCCCACTGCGCCTGATTTCCGCGACTCGATCCCAGCACAACCCCACAATCGAACAAGGGCAATTCTAACTCCGCATCTTCGATCACATCCGCCACAACCCGCCGCGTCAACGTCAAAAGCTCACTCGGCTGCGGCTCGATTAATCCGATCGGCTTCGACTCCAAACACGAAAAAGGCTGGTAGAACCGAATGCCCGATCGCATCTCTACCAACCCCTTCCAACTTTGTGCCAAATTTCCAAATGCTGAGACTAGACCAATCCCAGTAACAACGACATTCATTTAGTGTTTCGTCAAGTTGAATTTAGAAGGTAAGAAGTGGGAAATAAGATTACAACAATTACTTCCCTACCTCCTACTCCCCACCCCCTACTCCCCACTATGGCGAAGTCGTCGGACTCGGCGAAGGGCTCGGACTTACCGCCGGACTCGCCGCACCTCCCCCCTTCAAACTCTCCAATCCCTTTGTCACCGTCGCCGACTCAATGCGATCGCCCTGCTGAATCTTATCTACTGTCTCCATCCCCTGCGTCACATACCCAAACACGGCATAATCTCCATCAAGAAATTGCAAATCTGCCAACGCAAAATAGAACTGAGATGAAGCCGAATCAGGAAACTGCGATCGCGCCATTGCAACTGCTCCACGAGTATGTTTCAGCTTTGGCGGTACATTCACCCCGGCATCTCTCAGCGTGCGGCTATAAATCGGCTCTTTTGCATTTTGTGGCGTAATCTCTAATGGAATATCCCGCGCTTGTTGAGTTGCCGGATCAATAAATCCACCTGTCCCTAAGCGATTGAGCGGCACATTTGGATTTTTACTTTGAGGATCGCCTCCCTGCACCACAAAGGGCTGCGGCTCTCTCACCACTCGATGAAAGACCAACCCGTCATAAACCTTACGATTCACCAAATCCACAAAATTTCCAGCAGTAATCGGCGCACTCGTTCCATCGACTTCGATCGTGATCGGCGCACCTTTCACGGTCATTACGACCGTTGCTTTTCCTTCTAAGCGAGGTAGTGCCGATGCTGATGGAGAACTCGGTGCCGGTGCCGTTGGAGAAGGGCTGCTTGGAGTAGGTGATCCGGTTGGTGCAGCAGAGGTTTCCTGCTGAGGATTACACCCAACTAGGGCAAACATTGTAACGAACAAAAAACATACAAGCCAACTCTGGAGTTTTGTCTGCATTTCTAGATACCTATTCCAACAAAAGCCAACTAACATCTTACGCATATTCGCCCTTGATGAAGCATGAAAAAAGCCTGTAGATCGACACCTACAAGCTTTTTCAAAATTCAATCTCAAGCAAATTAGACCCTATAAGCCTTCAAGCGGAACACTCAGAAACTTTGCAAGTCCCGCCGCTTCATTTTCTAATTCAGCAAGCGTCATCGGCTGTCCCACTCGTGTCAAAGGAATATCACGCATTCCCTTCACTTTCAGATATAGAGATCGGCGAGGATTCACGCCCTCTCTCAAGGTTACCTTCACCGACTGAACATCCGAAGTCTTCAGATCCACTTCGACTTTGCGATTTTTCCCGGGATAGCCCCAGCGAAAAATTTTCACTTCACCTTTTTCCTTGTTGAATTCGTTGTAACCGCCTCCCAAATCCCAGGAAATCGTGAGCCACAAATAAGTCGCTAACAACAACCCCGCCGTCCCATAGAATCCCATCACCAATCCCTGTGGCACAAAAGCAAGCTGAGTCGGATCAGAAAACGGCAAAAAATTCGTTTTGGTATAGCTAGAGATCGAAGCCAGGAAAAATCCCGACGCTCCCATCGAAACGATCGTTGCCCAGAAATAATTGCTGAACCGTCTTGCGCCCAAGACTGACTGCCGCAAAACAAGGCTCTCTGAAGAAGTGGTTTGTGCCGCCATAGCGCTTTTACTACCTAAAAAAATTACAAAATTTCAGATTCATCGATCGCGTCAAATCGTATCCCAGCCCGGTCTACAATCTTATCAACAACCTTAATTAGTATACTGCCTGCAATGCTTTGTTAAGGACAAGTAAACATAAGTATCGTTACCTATTGACAAATGAACCTTCTCATAAACAGAAGCAACTGATGAAATGCCAAAAATCCCCATTTGTCGAACGTCGCAGAAAAGTACAAGAAAATTTAGCTGAGATTTGACGTATCGGTTTGTAAATTTTCTAATTTCTCTTATTATATATAGACATATAAACTCGTTCACTCTAGAAAGCCAGCAGTTTTATTAAGCTAGAGGATTTTAATTCATGACCATCGCAGTAGGTCGCGCGCCACAGAGAGGAGTCTTTGACGCTCTCGATGACTGGCTCAAACGCGACAGATTCGTCTTCGTCGGT
>JALOOO010000136.1 GCA_025454375.1 Leptolyngbya sp. Prado105
CGTGCGAGAAAGCAACTTCTCCACTGCCGGAATAGGGCCAACACCCATAATGGCAGGGTCAAGACCGGCAACTGCGGCTCCCACTATTCTGGCCATCGGCTTAAGATTATGCTTATTGACAAAAGCCTCACTCACGATTAAGCAAGCCGCCGCACCATCGTTAATCCCCGAAGAGTTACCAGCAGTTACAGAACCATCAGTTTTAAAGGCAGGCTTTAATTTTCCAAGAGCCTCCATAGAAGTAGCTCGAGGATGCTCATCCATACTAAAGGTATCAACTTGTTTGCCCTTTTGAAAAATAGGAATTGGGATAATCTCATTGGCAAACTTATCAGCAGCCTGTGCCGCCGCCCAACGCTCCTGCGATTGCAAAGCAAAAGCATCTTGCGCTTCTCTTGAAATGTTATATTTAGCAGCCACATTTTCTGCCGTTTCACCCATTGTAAAGGGATGGTGCTGAGCACTAAACGCAGTGTTTATGAAACGCCAGCCCATAGTGGTATCGAAAACTTCCATGTTGCGTGCAAAGGGAGTCTCACTTTTTCCCATAACGAAAGGCGCCCTCGACATACTTTCCACGCCGCCAGCTATATAAACATCACCTTCACCAGCTGAGATAGCTCTAAAAGCATCCGCTATAGCCTGCAAGCCAGGGTGTCGTGCCGCGATCGACGGTTTGCACGGTGTATGACCAATTCCCGATCGAGGCTTCTGTCCCCACGTAGATAGCAAGCAGGAGGGCTGAAAGCACGATCGCGGGAGTTTGAAAAATTGTGCGGAGATTGGTTCTAGTCGATTCAGTTGATTCAATGCGCTGAGTCAGTGGGCGATAGTGATGAAAAATCGCCCAAAGCATTCCAACAATCACAACACTGACCACGCTAGCAATTACAAGATAGATAGTGCGCCAGGTTAGCTGTAGTGCTAGGAGAGTCGTCGCGATCGTTGGTCCTAGTAATGCTCCAATTCCATAGAAGGCGTGGAGAAAGCCCATTTTGTTTGCATTACGCTGATCGCTAGCAATGAAAGTATTGATCCCCGCGTCGATCAGTCCAATGCCTAATCCTAAAAATGTCCCAGAGATCACCATAATGCTCCAATGAGTCGTGGAAGCATAGATCGATAAGGCACTGGTGAGCGAAATTGCAGCAAGTAAAACCATGCGGGCTAGACCGATGCGGCTTACGAGTGTTCCACTGTTCAAGGCTGCAATCACATAGCCTGTGATTTGGCTAAGAAATAAGAAAGTGATGCGAGCCGGATTGAGTTGAAAGGTTTGCAGAATCGAGGGAAGTAATACACCCAGCCCACCTTCTGCAATCCCGATCGCAATAAATGAATAGAAGGCAAGAACAATTCCAATCCAGCTGGCATCACGTTTTGAAGAAATCATGTCAGTTAAGTTCGCTTCGCGTTGAGCGTGAAGGTCTGGGTTGAAGTTCCATTTAACACTTCAGCAGTTCCCGTCAGGGTGTTTTGAACAACCTGAGCATTGACGCGAACTCGAACATCTTCACCCTTCAATTTTTGTCGATGTTCAAATGTGAGACGATCCCCCGTAAGTTTGATCTGTGGCAGGCTGATCGATGTGCCTGCGACTTCTGCGGTTGCACGAGCATTTTGAAAAGATTGTTTCATCTGCAAGGTGTAGGGAATGCTCTGACCAGAAGGGCTAGAAAGTGTACCTGTCCAAGTTCCCTCAACAGAAGCTGGGATAATCCAGAGGTAGGCAGTACGATCTCTGACTGTAACTCGCTGATCGGGTTGCCAATCGCCCATGGCAAAGGCATGAGAAACAACGCGACTTCCGGGTTTTAGCTCGCTGATCAGTTTGGGTCTGAGTTGTAAATTGATCCTAGGTAGGAGATATAAAGTAACGACAGAAGCTTCGCTGAAGTCAGTTTGAAACAGATCTTGCTGAACAAAACGAACTCGATCGCTGACTCCTTCGCGTCTTGCATTAGCATTGCTTTGATTGACCAGACCGGGGTTAATTTCAACGCCAACGCCTCGTTTTGCGCCGAATTTTTGAGCCGCAGTAATCACGAGTCTGCCATCTCCCGATCCAAGGTCATACACAATATCATTCTTACCAACCTGAGCGAGTTCCAGCATTCCCATAACGACCTCTACCGGGGTCGGAACATAAGGGACAGCAGGATTGACCAGATCAGGGCTAGTTTGAGCTTGAGTGAGAGCAGGTTGAATTGTAATTCCTGAAAGTGCGATTAGAACTCCAAGCAGTTTTAGCGATCGACGCATAGGGTGATCCTCACATAAACTGTCGGAGGTTTAACGGATTTGTGCAGGCTGAGACATCTATCGCAGAGCGGAGGTTTGTATTTTAAGGCGAACTGAGCAGGGAGCAAGCATTTGTAACTGCAATCAAAACGCCTTAAGGCTGCAAGCAATTTAAATCGATGCTTTTTTAATCCATTTATCGACGTTTTGAGGCTCATAGGCGGACAGTCGATCGAGCAAGAGTTCGGGTTCGGTTGCTTCTAGGATAAATGCGCGATGCACAGGACGAACGAGCTTCTCAGTCACCGCTTGGTCAAAAAATTGCAACAGCGGATCATAATAATTCGCAATGTTCAGTAAGCCATGTGGTTTTTGATGCAGTCCAAGCTGTGCCCAGGTGAGAACTTCGCAAAATTCTTCGAGGGTTCCATACCCACCTGGAAGCGCAATAAATGCGTCTGATAATTCTGCCATTCTGGCTTTGCGATCGTGCATGGAGACGACTGTTTCGAGCTTTGTCAGTCCTTGATGAGCTAGCTCTTTCGTCACTAAAAATTCTGGAATAACCCCGAAGACTTCACCTCCAGCAGCAAGAGCAGCATCTGCAACAATGCCCATAAGCCCAACATTGCCGCCCCCATAGACCAAGCGCATGTTTCGATGGGCAATCGCGCTTCCGAGTTGAACGGCGGATTGCGTGTAGGCTGGGTTTCGCCCCAAGCTTGATCCACAAAAGACACAAACTGACTTCACAGCAACTTCCTCACGTAACTGTGGCAAACTTTACCACAGTGTGGGATTGTCGATCGCTGAGGCGATTACACCTTGAAGGGATTTGATCAGCGAAAGCAGCACGCTCTATGAGCTTTTAACCGATGTCAAGTTTAGTACGAGACAATGAATTGTAGAGTTTTGCGGTTCAATGGGGAGAGCAGAGATCTAATGAGTAGGGTATGAGAGACTCGCAGGCAGGTTGGGGGCGGATTGCAGAGGTTGCGAAGCTATTTTTTAGGTTGGGAATGATTGGATTTGGCGGCCCAAACGCGCATATTGCCATGATTGAAGAGGAGGTCGTGAAACGGCGATCGTGGCTTTCCCAGGAACAGTTTTTGGACTTATTGGGAGCGACAAATCTGATTCCAGGGCCGAATTCGACGGAGATGGCAATTCATATTGGCTATCTGTATGCAGGTTGGCTCGGGCTGATTGTGGCAGGAGTCGGATTTATTTTACCTGCGGTTGTAATCACAGCAGCGTTTGCTTGGGTATATATGACATTTGGCACGGTTCCGCAGGTTGGATTTTTACTATACGGGATTAAGCCTGCGGTGTTGGCGATCATTGTTGATGCGGTGTGGCGGTTGGGGAAGAAGGCGGTGAAGTCGCGGCGATTAGCAGTGATTGCGATCGGAGTCGCGCTCTGGGTCTGGGTCGGGCGGATGAGTGAAGTCTTGGCGCTGTTAATCGGTGGGATTTTAGGCATGATCTGGCTGCGGTTGCCGGAGGAGCGATCGCAAGACGAGGCGAATCTTGTGATTGCTGGATTGACGGTTGGAACAGCTTGGAAGGCAGGAGCAGCAGTTGCTGGGGTAGCTCAGGCGGGGGTGTGGGAGTTGGGGAGTGTGTTTTTGAAGATTGGCAGCATTTTGTTTGGAGGCGGGTATGTGCTGTTGCCGTTAGTACAGGGGGAACTCGTTGATACACGGGGTTGGCTGACTCAGCAGCAGTTGTTAGATGCGATCGCGATTGGGCAGTTTACGCCGGGTCCAATTTTGTCTACGGCGACATTTATCGGCTATGTGATTTTGGGAATTCCAGGGGCAATTGTGGCGACCGTTGGGATGTTTTTGCCCTCGTTTTTGTTTGTTGCAGCATTGAATCCGGTGTTGCCCTGGTTGAGACGATCGCCTTGGACTTCAGCATTTTTAGATGCGGTGAATGTGAGTGCGGTGGGGCTAATGGTCGGGGTGACGGCACAGTTGGGGATTGGGGTGTTAGGGAGATGGGGAGATTGGGTGAGTTGGGCGATCGCGCTTGTCAGCGGGGTGCTTGTGATGCGGTATCAGGTGGGGGCAATGTGGCTAGTCATCGGGGGGATGATGGTTGGATGGATTGCCTTTGTGCTGGGGTATAGATTTTAGATAGAAATCGTGTCTTATAGCTCCCGAAACTCATAGAGGACAATTCCTGTTTCTGGGTCGTTACTCAGTTCGACATACCCACTTTTTAGCATCTGGCTCAGCAGTGTTTCAACTTGCTGAAAACTGAGTCCAGTCGCCATTACGCCTTGAGTGACGGAGAGTTTTCCGTTTCGTGTTTCTGCGGCTTTTAGGAGATCGATCGTTGCCTGTTGCTGAGAGATTATTGGGCGATGATCGATTAATTTTGGCGATCGCGTCCCGGCAAATCTTGAGGATTGCACTCGAATCTGCTCGATTTTCAGCGCGATCGGATTTTGGTCTAGTAAAAGTTTGTACGATTCACCAAGGCGAAGATTGTGCGCCTCTACCATGTCAGGAATCAAGATCAGATCGAACAATTGCCCAAACCCAAAAAGTCCAAATGTTCCTAACCAAAGAAATCCTGTCAAAATCTGCCCATTATAGAGGCGGTGAAGTCCGGCTAGACCCACTAACCCTCCTAACCATAGGACATAAGATTTGCCGACTTTATTCATCATGTCGATCGTGATCCACTCCCGCTATGATAGCGAGAATTTAACGTTCGATCGAGGTCAGCAGGGAGAGTTGACTTCACGCTGAAGGGAATCTCGTTAAACTGCGATCGAACCCATAAGCGACCTTGCCTCCTTGTGGATTTGGACGCTCCACGCCCAACGCATCACACAATTCAGCAAAAAACATCTGATAGTTTGCGCGTTCCGTCCCTCCAGCGTTTTGCCATCGCTGAATGAACGCTTCCATCATCTGCATCTGTACTGTCATACACGCGAAGTAACCAAATTTACTCTCGCTCATTAGACTTCTTGCAGATTAGGTTCATCTCGTCTGCTGCATTCACCCACCCGCGCGTAAACGGCGGGCTAGCAGGACAACCCTGCTAAACCAGGCTGAATGTTCCCAGTCCAGTTCAGTGGACTTGAACGAATAGCCCGCCGTTTACGCGCGGGCGGACAGCAACGAGAGCGCAATGAATTCTAATGTGCAGGAGATGTATTCTAAACACAGGACAGCCGATCAAATCATTCAAATTCTCGATCGTGCTTATCTAAACCAACTTGCCATGCCAAAATAATTGTAGAGGCAATTTCATTATCCCTATGCAAATCACGATCGATCTTCCTGAAACGCTGCTAATGCGCCTGAATGCTTCAGAGCAAAGTTTGTCTCACGTCCTAGAAGTTCATTCCTGAATGAGTTGAACTAAATCTGCTTCCGAAAGGATTGTAATCCCTAACGTCTGAGCTTTCTCTAACTTCGAGCCAGCCTTCTCTCCAGCAACTAAGTAGTCAGTCTTCTTACTCACCGAATCCGTGACTTTACCTCCAGCTTGCTGAATTAACGCTTGTGCTTCATCTCGTTTTAGAGTGGGCAATGTCCCAGTAATCACAAAGGTCTTACCAGAAATTGCAGTCTCAGCTTGTACTACAGGAGCAACCTCACCTTTGAGTTGAATCCCTGCTTGACGTAGGCGATCGATTAATTCCTGATTGCCATGATTTTGAAACCACTGCGACACCGATTGTGCAATCTCAGACCCGAATCCTGGGACTGCCTCAATCTGTTCAGGAGTCGCTGCACAGAGTTCCTCCACACTGGGAAATGCTTGGGTCAAAGTCTGAGCATTCACACTGCCAATATGCCGAATGCCTAAGCCGTACAAAACTCGTGACCAAGGCTGAGATTTAGATTCTGCAATCGCATTGACAATCTTTTCAGCAGATTTCTTGCCCATGCGATCGAGAGTAAGTAACTTGTCGATCGTCAAGTCATACAACCCTGCAACAGAATCTACAAGATTTTGATCGACCAATTGAGCGACTAATTTCTCACCGACCCCGTTGATATCTAAAGCATCACGACTCGCCCAATGAGTTAATGCACCTCGCAAAATTGCCGGACAAGACACATTAATACAGCGAGTCACTGCTTCATCTTCCGGTTTAACAACAGGCTCATGACACTCCGGGCAATGCGTCGGCATCTCAAACAGTTTTGCCGTCTCAGGACGCAATTCTGTCAACACTCGCACCACTTCAGGAATAATCTCACCCGCTTTGCGAACAATCACAGTGTCACCAATTCTGCAATCGAGTTCGACAATGCGATCGCGATTATGTAAGGTTGCTCGCGATACAGTTGTGCCTGCTAATTGCACAGGTTTGAGTTCGGCAACGGGAGTAATCGCCCCGGTACGTCCTACATTAACGCTGATATTTTCTAAAATCGTCGGAGCTTCTTCTGCCGGATACTTTAGCGCGATCGCCCAACGCGGAAATTTCTGAGTAAATCCGAGTCGAGTTTGTACTGCTAAAGAATTTATTTTGATCACAACGCCATCTGTCATATATCGCAGTTGGGTGCGACCGACCGACCAGCGATCGCAATAGTCCTGAACCGCTTGCAAATTCGCACAGTGTTCTCGCTCCGGATTCACTCGAAAACCCATTTGTTTCAAGAGTTCTAACGCATCCCACTGAGTTGCTAGCTCGCCCGGAAAATGTAAGGTGTAAGCAAAGAAATCAAGCTGACGTTGAGCGACAATTCTCGAATCAAGCTGACGTAATGTCCCCGCCGTTGCATTGCGCGGATTGGCAAAGAGGGTTTCTCCAGCTTTTTCACGATCGCGATTCATCTGCTCGAACACATCTAATGAGAGAAACGCCTCGCCTCGAACTTCCACAACAGCAGGCGGATTCTCTAAATTTAGCCGCAGCGGAATCGATCGAATTGCCCGCACATTCTGCGTAATTTCTTCTCCAATCACCCCATCTCCGCGAGTTGCCCCTCTAACTAGTACGCCATTTTCATAAGTCAGTGCCAGCGCATTGCCATCAATCTTCAATTCACAAATGTAATCAAACTCCGTCACCTCTGGAGCAACTTTGCGCCACCGTTGCTCCCAGTTGGCTAAATCCTCATTGCCAAAAGCATTCTCCAAACTGTAGAGCGCAATGTTGTGCTTAATGGATTTGAACTGACTCGCAGGACGCTCTCCGACTCGTTGGGTTGGGCTGTCAGGTGTGATCAAGTCTGGATACTGTGACTCGATCGTTTGTAGTTCCCGGTAGAGTCGATCGTAAACTGCGTCTTCCATCGTCGGCGCATCCAGCACATAGTACTCATAGCTCGCCTTCTGTAACAGGCGTTTGAGTTCCTGAACACGCTGTTGAGTTTCGGGGGTCAACTGTGCCACTGAATCCATTGCCATTCCTCTGCCATTTTCAACCAGAGCTTAGTTTACTCGCAAAAATCACTCCTCTATCGAAAAAGTGAAGTTGAATTTTTTAGTATTCTAGTACTATTTCAGTCCTGAGTGTAACATTATCAATCTGACACAATGTGCAGGCTGAACGTCCGGCACAACTTCATATTCAAAAAAGAAAAACTTAGAAAGGATTGACGCGAACCCGCTCTCTCAGTACCATTACAGAAGGGTGATGCCAGATTGATGAAGGAACGTTATTAAGTACTGAACCGTTCTTGGAAAGTTGTATGAACCCCCCATCCGAAGTTCCACGTAGCCCCCAATCCGAATCAGAAGAAACACCCATTCGAGAGGTTGCTGGAATGTTTGATGCTTTTTTAAGTTTAGAAGAGATCGCGCCGGGTCTGGAATGGATCGATGCGATCGCAGATAGCTGGGGAATTCCGATCGAGGCTAACCGAGAAGTACCCAAAGTTCAGGAGCCGTAAAGTCTTTAATTGCCAGCGTTGTTCCCATCTTGATCAAAGCCTCTGGGGTTTGAGTCGAAGCGATGCCGATTGTTAAAATCCCGGCAGTCGTTGCAGACTTGATCCCCAAAGGCGAATCCTCAAATGCGATCGCTTGATCACTTGCGAGTCCAAATTCCTTTAATGCGTGAGTGTAGGGTGCAGGGTCAGGCTTGCCGATGCCAAGATCATCAGCAAGAATCACTCGATCGAAGGTTTGGTCTAATTTCAAAGCCTCCAGCATAAAATGCGCGTTTTTACGCGGTGCATTCGTGACGACAGCTTGTTTGATCTGGTGCTGCTTCGCCCACTCGATTAAATCTGTTAAGCCGGGGGTCAGCGGCAATTGTTGCGCCAGAAATCGAAACCGAGCTTCTTTGCGCTCTGCAAATGCTTCACCTTCAGCAGCATTTAACTGCGGCAGAAATTTTGCAACCAGGCGCGGATTTGTACTGCCACTCATCTCCTGCTTGTAAATCGTTTCGTTAATTTGAATGCCGTATTCTCGCAAACAGTCCTGCCATGCGATGAAATGAATCGGATCAGTATCAGAGATCGTTCCATCTAAGTCGTAGAGAAGCGCCTTCAACTCTTGCACGATCGCACCTTCATAAATCCTCACAATTAGGATAGCGCGGATTATCGCTGCACGATCGAAGGAGTCGGAGGCACGCCAAAAATTGGGGTCGCATCAAGTCCGGTAATCAGTTGAAATTCAGTTGAGCTAAATGAGATCGCAATTTCGTTAGACTGCCAATTTGTTAAGAGTGTTTGGACTTGATGAAAGAATTCAATGCCGCGAGGCATGGGAACTTGCGCCCAATTTTGCACCAACATCTCAACGAGGGCTAACTCAATCAGAGCCGTGGGATAGAGTTCAAATAACTCAGACAAACAGGTCTGACATAGGTCAATGTTTTCGCTGTCTAACTGATAGCTACTGACGATATGTTTAACTCGCTGCTGCTGAATTTGTTCCTGAAGTGTCATCGAAAATGTGATCGCGTCACAAACCAGCTTATCTTATATGAGATACAGTCTTTTAGTCGCGTTTTTTCTCAAATTTTGTCATGGATCTCAAACCCTTTATTCGCGAAATTCCAGATTTTCCAAAGCCCGGTATTCTATTTAAAGACATTACGACATTGTTGCAAGACCCAACGGGATTGAGAGCAACGATCGAGTTATTTGAAGAGAAATGTTCTCCCCTCAAGCCGGACTACATCGTAGGGATGGAATCGCGAGGGTTTATTTTCGGCGCACCGCTCGCTTACCGAATGAACATTGGATTTGTACCCGTTCGTAAGCCGGGGAAATTGCCTGCTGCGGTGCATTCTGTCGAATACGTACTGGAATATGGCACAGACACCTTAGAAATGCACCAAGACGCAGTACAGCCTGGAAGCCGCATCTTAATTGTGGACGATCTGATCGCAACAGGTGGAACCGCAGGTGCAACGGCAAAACTGATTCAACAAATTGGCTGCGAACTAGTCGGCTGTGCCTTTGTGATCGAATTAAAAGACTTAAACGGGCGCGATCGCTTGCCGCAAGTCCCGATTGTTACGCTCGTCGAATACTAACGCTATAATCACGTAACCGATCCAGAAGACGTTTTCAACATGACTACTTCAACCCCTAGAAGATTCCAATCTGGTTTCGATCGCATTCTTGAAGTTTTAACCAGCGAAACTTCGATTTATGTGATTAAGCGTTTGTTGCAAGCATTATTTACGCTTTTACTTGCAGCCGCATTGAGCTTTTTCATTATTCAACTGGCTCCCGGTGATTATCTCGATACGCTGCGCGAAAATCCCAAAATTTCGCCAGAGCGAATCGATCAACTGCGCCGACAGTACGGTTTAGATAAATCCTGGATTGAGCAGTTCTTTTTGTGGGTCTGGAACATCATTACGAAAGGCGATTTTGGTACGAGTTTTGTTTACAATCGCTCGGTTGTGTCGCTGCTTTGGGAGCGAGTCCCGCCGACACTTTTACTCGCGGTTACTTCGCTGATTGTGACTTGGGGAGTTGCGATTCCGTTGGGGATTTTAGCCGCGATTAAGCAACAGAAATGGATCGATCGAGTTTTACAAGTGTTGAGCTATGCGGGGCAAGGATTCCCAAGTTTTGTCACTGCTTTGCTCTTGTTGATTTTTGCTCAGAACACTTCGCCACTTTTTCCGGTGGGGGATCTGACCAGTATTGATTTTGCCGATTTGACCTGGTTTGGGAAGATTCTTGATGTTGCATGGCATTTAATTTTGCCGACCCTGGCGTTAGCGATCGCGGGTTTTGCGGGATTGCAGCGAATTATGCGGGGTCAACTGCTCGATGTGCTGCGCCAAGATTATGTGCAGACGGCTCGTGCAAAGGGACTGCCTGAGAATCGTGTGATTTACGTCCATGCCTTGCGAAATGCGATCAATCCCTTGATTACGTTACTCGGGTTTGAGTTTGCTTCGCTACTCGGTGGAGCGTTTATTACAGAGAATTTTTTCAATCTACCGGGACTTGGAAGATTGATTCTACAAGCGGTTCAGGCGCAGGATCTCTACTTGATTATGTCGAGTTTGATGATGGGTGCAGTAATGTTGATTTTGGGTAATTTGTTTGCTGATCTGCTGTTGAAAGCCGTTGATCCACGAATTAGCATTGATGATTTGAATTAGGGGTGCAAGGCTTGATAGATTGTGATCAGTTGCTGCGCGATCGCATCCCAACTGTAATTTTTCTGAGCAAATTTCTGCGCGTTTTTGCCGCGTTGAAGTTGTTCTTGACGATCGCTAAGCGCTGCTTTTAAGATTTGAGTCAAGCTTTCAATATTACATTGAGTGATCCAGCCGGATTGGGATTGCTCAATGTCCTGCCAAATATGAACTTGATCAGAAATAACAACCGGAGTTCCGACACTCATCGCTTCTGCAACAGCAATGCCAAAATTCTCGTAGTAGGAAGGGAGAACGAATAAATCTGCGGTTTCGAGCAGTGCAGTTTTTTCGCTTCCGGTGACGAATCCGACGATCGAGGTTTTGTCTTTGAGCTTAGATGACCCAATGCGATCGCGAATGGTGGATTCGTAGCCTGGATCTTGCGGATTGCCCCCTGCTAGGACAAAGTAAAAGTCTTGATCCAGATTTTCCAGCGCAGGCAGAAGCAGATCTAATCCTTTTTTGGGGTCGATTCGAGACATGAATAGCAAAATCGGTTTATCGCTTGGAATGCTATATTTTTCGCGAATTGAGTGCGATTCTGACAGCGGCAGGCTCACTCCCAATGGCAGAACAATATCGCGAGTTATTGTGTTGAACCGTTCTGAGGTTTTTGCTTCTTGATCGCTCGTAAAATGAATTGCGGCGGCTCCTGCTAAATTTGGACGTTCTAAGGCAGCAGCATAGAGCAGTTTGAGTTGGCGTTTTTTCTGTAGGTCAGCCGGATCGAGCGTTCCAAGCGGTCTAAGGATGTAGGGGAGTTTTTGCGATCGAGCAATTGCTGCTGAACAGGAACTAACGGGTGAGAATAGGGCATGAATATGTGCGAGGTCGTAGCTTTTGGCGTTTTTGTGCAGCCATTGGAGAAGATCGATCGAGAATTTGTACCGCCGAAATGGAGAACATTGGAAGTAGTAAATTTCGTAGCCGTTTTGAGAAATGGGAACGCCGAGGGGGACATCTAACGGAGGTTGTCCGACATCACCGTTGGAGTTAGTTGTGAGGATAGTAATTTCAACGCCAGCTTTTGCTAATGCTTGTGATAATCCCAATACCATTTGGCTAGGACCACCGTAGACGAGGGAGATTGATGGGACAATTTGTAAGATTTTCATTGTTTTAGAGCGATCGATAAAATTCCAACAATTCCTTCGCCAATGCTCGATTTGTATATTTCGCGATCGCTCTTTGATAGCCTTGCTGTCCTAAATCCGAAGCAAAATCGCGATCGTCGATTAATCGGGCGAGTCGATCGCTCAATTCCTCCACATTCCCTTCTGGAAATACCAAACCTGCATCTCCAATCACATTTGGAATTTCACCAGAATCTGATCCAATCACGGGAACTTGACAAGCCATTGCTTCGATTAAGACATGTCCAAATTGTTCTTTCCAACCTGCTGAAGTGAATGTCTTAAATTGATCGGTTGTTTCAGAAGGTAGAACCAACGTATTCATCAAATTGATATAGCGATAAACATCAGCATGAGGCACACTTTCAATCCAGATTAAACGATTACTCACTCCAGATTCTTCAGCCTGTTTTTGAATCTCAGCTTTCAGTTCACCCCGCCCTAAAAGGAGAAGTTTCCAACGGCGATCGCGGAGTTTTTCTAATGCTTTTACTAAAGTCAGAATCCCTTTCTCAGGAACGAATCGCCCCACAAATCCAACTACAAAATCATCAGATTGAATGCCCAGTTTTGCAGCAAGTTCTGGCTGAGATTGAGGACAGAAAAGTGAATCGTCTACGCCTAATTGAGGCATGACGCTCATCTTTCCGGTGAAACCTCGATCGCGTAAAATCTCTGCACCGTCTTGATTCCCTACCACAATTCCATCTGTATTTTTCAAGTTATAGGCTTCAAGTAATGAAACTGGAAACTTCAAGTGATAGGGCAGATTCCACCAGGTAAAAAATAAATTCTTTGCCTTCAAATTCAACAAGCGATTCAATGTAATAAACTCTGCATAGGCAAGAGATTTCGAGCCTTGCTCCACTTGAATAATGTCAGGTTGAAATGACTTGATCAGTGAGACTAAATCTGCGCCAAATGTGAGTAATCCTTGATTGTTTTGACTAAAATTAGAAACAGGAACAACTCGAAACGATCCTTCTTCTCGGCTTCGAGTTTCGATCGTATCTTTCATCACGCCACCCGGTTTCCAACGTTTTGGAACGATGATCGTTACTTCGATGCCGGGTTCCAAGTTTGCTAAAACTCGTAGCTTTTCACAATTGAGATCGACGATATAGGAATGACTAGCAACAAGAATTTTCATAGTGCTGGGGAATGGTTTTTGTTTCCAAATACTAGATCTGAGATCGATGATCAATTTCGTGCTTCATCTTGCTGACTGTAAATCTGTCCGTCATTCCAGAGCGATCGAGTAACGGTGACGATCGCGCTCAAAAATCCCAACGTATAGAACCCAAATCGCGTAATGATTTTGATCGGTGAACCGCTTTTATGACAAGGCGGACGACCCAACACATGACAATCAAACAATCGCAAAAAGAATCGCGCTGCTTGCGAAACAGTAAGATTGTTCAAGCCCATAAGAAAATGATTGTGATAGAAAGTCATCTGATATTTCAGCGACTTCGTACTAATATCGTGACAGCCTCCTGTCTCTTCCCCTAAATGCACCAGTGAAGCTTCTGGGTCATACCAAACGATCAATCCGGTCTTCCGCAGTTTCAAGCAGAAATCCGATTCCTCCCGCACCGCACTGCCTCGAAACCGTTCATCAAACCAGATGCTATATTTCTCAAAGACTTCGCGCCGATAGGACATATTGCAGCCGCGAGCGCTCAGAACCTGCTGCGGTTTAACCGTATGAACTAAGTTCAAGTGATACCAAGCAATTCCAGGATCATGCGCTTCAGGTGGCAAGTCTTGAATCTCTAAGCCTTGCTCAAAATCTGCTAGCTTCATACGATCGAAGACTCTTCCTGCAACCGCGCCAATCTCCGATCGCTGATAGTTCTTTGCATGGGCTGCTAGATACCCCGGTTCTAACTGCACATCATCATCAATGAAGAGTAGGATTTCGCCTTGCGATCGCCGGACTGCATAGTTTCTCGCTCCTGGTAAGCTCGCCCAGTTGAGCTTAAACCATTGGATTTTCCGTACTTTTGCTAAGTCTTCGAGGAACTGCTGCACATCGGGTTCATGCACGGGAGTTTGATCGACGACTAGCACTTCGTAATGAGGATAATCTTGTTTTAGAACATCAATGATCGTGTCGCGCAGCGGTTCTTCACGCCCATAGGTAGGAATGATGACCGAGATAAAGGGCTGAGGCATAACAGGGCTAGCAAACAACGCCGTTAGTGTTCCCAGAGATGCAGACTCTAAACCCTAGACGAAAGGGGAATTTCAGAACAATAATTTTGCTGAGATTCAAGGATTGCCAAAGAATTTTCAGCCCGTGACGACTTGAGCAAGAGATTGGGCGGATTGTTGAGGAAAGTCAGGGAAATCCGGGGAGAGTGATGCGATCGTGTTTTGAAGTGTATCGTCAGTATCAACGCGGATCAGGAGGTGTTTTCACTGAAAAAATTAATCCGTTCGTGGCAAACGTTAACCCGTTCGTGACGACCGCTTGTCCATTCGTGACGACCGCTGCGGTTTTCACTGAAACCGTTAACTTGTTCGTGACGACCGCTTGTCCATTTGTGACGACAGTTTTAGTGTTCGTGACGACGGGGATTGTATTGGTGCCGACGGGGATTGTATTGGTTATGTCGATCGTATAATTTGTTGAATCGATAAGATGTTTGTCAGAGAATGCTTAAAGGGTATCAGGCAAAAATCTACAGAGAATTGGGTTATGAAGTTCGAGTGGGACGAGCAAAAGAATGAGTCAACCATTCTGGTTAACTGACAAAACTCTTGAAAATCCCTTCGCTGCGTTGCCGCTCCGCCCCTGAACTGAAGTTCCGGGCTAATCGAGGGAAACCCGTTGAAACGGGTTAAGAACCTTTTATAGTTCCACTTCAGTGGACTTTCCGCTATCAGCCCGGAGATTGATCTGCGGGTGGGATGACACCGAAGCGAATTTTTTTTGTCCGTCAATCAGGATTGCAACCGCAGATTGGTTTACGCTGATTTTCCCGACAATCCTCCGACGGAGGGTGGAAAATGAGATCGACTAGCGCTCAGAGACAAGGGGAATTTCAATCACAAACTCTGTGCCCTCTACCTGACTCGAAGTTAAGTAAAGCTTGCCTTGATGATATTCCGTGACAATCTGATAGCTAATCGACAAGCCTAACCCTTTACCTTTGCCGATCGGTTTCGTTGTGAAAAACGGATCAAATACCTTAGCCTGCTCTGCTAAAGGAATGCCACATCCATTATCCGCGATCGCAATTCTCACCCATTTTTGATCAATCACATCCGTCTGAATCCGAATCATTGGATCTTTAGGCAGCGATTGCTCTATCGCTGAGATGCTGTAGTCGCTGTTCTCGTTGCCGAATTCGTGTAAAATCCTCATAAGTCCGCCAATTCATTGCAACTTGTAGGACAAATCACCCGATCGTTGAAGTCACAGCCGTTGCGATCGTATGAGAAGGATGACGAAGCAAAATCGATTGCCAATGTTGCGGCAGTTGAAACTGAAAGGATTTCTTGAACATTAGCTGTGAACCAGTAGGGAAGTTTGGGAGCTTATCTGTCAGATTTCCCTAAAGAATGTCCGTAATTGAAGCCAGAGAAATACGAATCCCTTTGATTTCGCGGCAAATTTGACAAGAAGTGCGCCGTTGCGGAGTCATCCTCAGCCCCGACGGACAAGATCGAACGGGCAACTGTGCCAATGTTGATCTATTTATCAATCAAGACAATATTCTCTACAATCAAGATGGACTAAAGCCAATTCATCGCCTGCATTAAATGGGTTATTCCTCGATCGAGTTTGCCCGCCTCTGCCAAGGAGAAGATGTCAAGATTCCACAGCAGGACATTTTTCTCTACTAACGTTTTCTCAAAAATCCCACCGAAAAACCGCGATCGCTCAAGCCCCCTAGCCCCGCTCAAAAACTCAATCGATTCATGGATAAAGCTGCAACGAAAGCAAATGCAACCCTAGAAAACTTAGTGGGTAAACGAAGCTAGCAACTCATCGCTTTCGTTTCTTCTTCTTTTTCGGATCTTCGATCAAGATCGGTTCTAATCGATCGAGTTCTGGTAGCTTTAGCGCGATTCCAGCAAAAAACCAGTAATACACTGCCACAGGATCAACATCCAACGGATAGTAGTAGGTGTTGTAGCTAATCACCAAAACAAATGTCCAAAGCACGGCTCCATATCCGCGCAGATTCTTATCCTTCACCGATCGATACGCCCTAAAACAAGCGATCGTCAAAACAGTGACCAAGACTAGAAACAACACCGTTCCGATTGGGCCAATCTCATACATCACCTTGGGATAGTACGTCTCAATCAGCTTCGTATCGCCCATGGCTCGTGCTGAGTTTGTGGCTCGTCCCAAACCCTTGCCGAGCAGACTCGCTCCCTGTACCACTGTCTCAAATTGCTCTTTGATAAACGCATCAGGCGGAGAAGCATTCCAGCGACTGACTGCACTATCGAGCCGCTCCTGCACAACAGTCGGATTCGATGCCATTGCAACCACGATCGCGCCTGCCAACCCAACCCCGATCGGCAAAAACCGCTTCAAATTCGCAATCTGTCCGGTTGTAAACAACTGAATCACAATCATCACAGGCACTAGCATCAGCGCGATTCGTTGTCCACAAATCACTGCCATAACGATCGTTGCAAGCATCCCAATGCCCCCGACGACCTTCCAGATCAAACTGCGATCGAAGAAAGTTACCGCAAACGTCGTAAACGCACTCGAAATCAAAAACCATCCCCACTGCCACGGAGCCACAAACGTTCCCGGCAACCGAATCACACCCTGCTCTGGCGTGTAAAGTAATGCACCCCCTACAAAACAACGCGCATCCAGTGAAGCTTTAAACAATTCGGCTCCTGTTCCCTCTGTCCCTTTACAACGCCCTGTCTTGAGCATCATATATTGCACAAAAGCTAGCCCGCAGCAAATGATGACAACAACGACTGTAATCCGCATGAAGTTATAGACATCTTGCTTTCTCTTCATCAAATAGTAAGCACAGGGAATCAACGGCGCATAGCCTAGTAAAACTTTTAAGCCCAAAATCCCCATGAATAAAGGTCTTTCATTCGGCTTACCTCCTGCAAACTGCTGTGCCCCATTCACAAAGAGCAGCACCAACACACAGTACACTAGCAACAGCATCATGGGCGTTTTCATAGCTTTCGGGATCAGCATCTTTAGATCCCGTTGCTTGCAGTACTGATAAATACTGATTAATGCAGGAATATACATCCCGTCCTTTGCCAACTGCATCAGCGGATTATTTCCCACAGTCGCGTAGGTAATCGTTCCGCCAAAGGGCATGTAAATCATAAAAGCATGAAGGGCGTGCCAGGGAAATTTGAAAGACAGCATCAGCGTCAGCACCCCTGCAAAACCGCCCCCCGCCCCTTTTATTCCACCTACCGCAAAGAGTGCCAATCCCACAACGATCGAGATCATCGTGGACATTGAAATAAAATTAACAGCCGCTTTTCGGGCGAGCATGACTCTGCGTTTTTCTGCCAAACGCTCTTTCAGCGATAACCCTGACTCTGCTTCTGCAACTTTCCCTTTCCGCTTCTTAGGCATAACTATTGTCAAATTAAGCACGATAATCATAGCCGAGAAACACTGAACGGGAAGACTACTTGTAGCCCCTAAAAACTTAAGAGCTATGCTAAATCGCAGTCTTCTGCTCTACTGTCAGAAAAGCCTCACACTCGAGATTTTGTTCGGTTGTGTGATCGCGTTTGGGATTTTTCTCCGCATTCTCAATCTCGGATCGCGCGAATTTTGGTACGACGAGGTTCTCTCACTTCTCCTCTCGACGGGACAACGATCGCGCTATGCTCTACCCGCAGAAGGCGCGATCGCATTGTCTCAACTTGCGCCTCTACTCGATCTGCCTCAAGAATCCTTCGCCAAAACGATTCAAGGGTTACTGCGGGGGCTGTACGCCGGAGAACCGCATCCCCCGATTTTCTTCTTTGCTCAACATTTCTGGCTGCGTCTGTTTGGCAACAGCGAAATTGCGATGCGGAGCTTGCCGATGTTGTGGAGTGTGGGAGCGATTGCCGCTGCCTACGGTTTGGGACGCAAACTTCTCGATCATCGAGCAGGACTCCTCTTCTCAGCCCTGATTGCGACAAATCCTTTCTATCTGTTTCATTCGCTCAATGTGAGAATGTATACACCGCTCGTATTTTGGGCGATTCTAAGCATTTGGGCGCTGCTTGAAATCAGGGCTTATCCTCGACTGATCTGGCAAGTTCTATTCATTTTGTCGATCGCAGGCGGTTTATTAACCTTCTATTTATTTGCCTATTGGATCGTTGTCGTGACCACGCTGATTCTGTTGCTCGATCGTCGTCACTGGCTCCAACACGGGATGCGACTGGTCATTGCAGGACTGCTCACCTTGCCCTGGGCAGTTTGGGGGACGTTAAAACAACTGCAAAATGCAGATTTCGATCGCTTTGGAGTGCGCGAAGGTAATCCTCTCTTTTTACATCTTCAAGACTTATTTCAAACAATTGGAACGCAGTTAATCGCGGGAGATTGGACGACGAGTTTACCGACGGGGATCAGTGCGATCTTAGGATTAATTGCCAGTAGCGGATTGATTCTGTCTGTAATCTATCTCCAGAGGTCTAGTCAAACAATAAACTTGACGATAGGGTTGGGGATGAGTATTATTCCTCTTCTGCTGGCATTTTGCGTTGATATTGTCACGCAAAAATATACGCTGGGGTTTGGGGAAGGTCGTGCGCTGACGTTTGTATTGCCAGGGTTTCTCTTACTCATGACGATCGCGATTCGCCAACTTAAAGCACGTCAGGGCATTGTCGCCTTAAGCTTATTATTGCTCTATCTCACGATCGATGTCGGCGATTTGACCCTGAGATCTCGATCGATGTTTCATCAAATATCAGAGACGATTCAACTGGAGTCGGCTCCAACCTTGATTGCAATGGATACGCAAGCTTGGGGACATGTCAATCGCTTATCCTATTACATTCGACCCAATCACCGAGTTGATCTCTTAGCGCAACCTGCGGCTAAATTAGGCACAGCCTTGAAAACCGTTTTGAAAAATTCTCCCTATCAGCGGGTTCTCTGGCTAGAGAGTGCTGCCCCAATCTGGTCGCCGAGCGCGACTGAGCAAGACCGCCAAAACATTCAGCAGGTCTTAGCGGAACGTTTTGCAATCTCGCAGACTCAATCTCTTCAGGGAACTATGAACCTAGACAAGTTTCAATTAAAGCTGTACCGACTCATTCCGTAGTTTCGTTTTTGTTGTTCTACCCAACCTCGAATCCATGATTGTGCCTCCCTCCCTCGTCCCGCCGCCTTCTGGCGCATTAAAAATCCCACATGCGAATACGACGATCGAGCGACAATCTCAGTCGATCTACTTTTCGCTGATCGTTCCAACCTACAATGAAGCGCGAAACGTAGAACAAATCGTTCGAGTGCTCACGGGATTGTTAGATCACGCATTGCCGAACGATTACGAGTTGATTATCGTCGATGATGACAGTCCCGATCTCACCTGGGAAATCGCCCAGCAGATGATGGTGGATTTCCCAAATTTACGAGTGATGCGGCGGCAGGCGGAGCGGGGCTTATCAACTGCGGTAATTCGCGGGTGGCAAGCCGCACGAGGCGAAGTTTTAGGCGTAATCGATGGGGATTTACAGCACCCGCCTGAAGTGTTGTTGAAACTCCTGCAAGCTATTAAGAATGGCGCAGATTTGGCCGTCGCGAGTCGGCACATTGAAGGGGGCGGAACCAGTGATTGGGGCTTCATCCGACGATTTTTATCGCGGGGAGCGCAATTGCTCGGATTGGTGATCTTGCCGAGTGTAGTCGGTCGCGTGTCTGATCCCATGAGCGGCTATTTTATGGTGAGACGCAGCGCGATCGCCGACTGTCTGATGAGTCCGCTCGGCTACAAAATTCTCCTAGAAGTGATTGGTCGCGGTCAGGTTGGACGAGTCACCGAAGTGGGCTACGTCTTCCAAGAACGGCAAGAAGGCGAGAGTAAAGTCACTTGGCGGCAATATATTGAATATTTGATGCACTTAGGCAAACTGCGATCGCGCGGTAGAATTAGTCGATTGCGGGAGAAATTTCAGCTTGGGCGGTTCTTACGCTTTGGACTGGTTGGCTTTAGCGGCGTATTCATCGATATGGCAGCGTTTTACCTGCTCAGCGATCCGACGATGCTGGCTTGGAATCTGACGCGCAGTAAAATCATTGCCTCAGAATTAGCGATTATCAATAATTTTCTCTGGAATGATCTCTGGACATTTGGCGATATCTCTCGCGCTCAGCATGGCAACCGGACGCGATTTAAGCGCTTTATCAAGTTCAATGTGATTTGCTTGATGGGGTTAATCCTCAACGTCTTGATTTTGAATCTGTTATTTAACGTCTTCGGGATCAATCGCTATGTGGCGAATTTGATCGCGATCGTGCTGGTGACCTTCTGGAATTTCTGGATCAACCTCAAACTCAGTTGGCGGGTCACTGACGTGCGGCGAAAATAGAATTAGATGTCGAGCTTTCGCGATTTCAAGGAACTATAAAAAAGGACTGAAGCCGCACAACCAGGTTCAGTTCTCCTTAAACTCGTTCCTTGAAATCACAGGTTAACCCATGAGCTTCCAGATCGATCGCGGGCTATTTCTCTCAGACTTTATCGACTCTCATGCCATCTTAGGAGTTTCAGTTGAAGCCGATATTAAAGAGATTCGCAGAGGCTACTTGAAAATTGCCCGTCGTTTACATCCTGATAGTTGCATTGCATCAGGCGAAGCAGATCGAGAACTCGCTGCACAACTTTTATCGAAACTGGTTAATCCAGCCTGGGAAAAGCTCTCCCAAGACAAAGCGAGAACCGACCATCTGATTGTTCTCAAGATGAAAGGGCAAGGAGCCGCACGCCGTCCGAGTACGATCGAAGTATTAAGCAGTCTTGCTCAGCAGCTTTTGAGCGCTTCAAATCCTGAACATTTCTACAGTACAGCCCTGCAAGACCTGTCTAATCGACAGTATGAGCATTTAGATCAAGCGTGCGAACTGATCGCCCAAATTAGTGAACTGAATCTTGCCTACTTAATTCGTCGAGAAGCCATCAGCGATCCCGTCGGAGTGCCCAAAACCAAAACCTTCGCCTCCGTAAATTCCCTAAAAGCAGGATCGCAAAAGCCTGAAGCCAAACTCGAAACGCTTTGCGATCAGTATTATCGTCGCGCAGAAGGATTCGCCGCGAAGGGAAATTATGCCCAAGCAACGATAGAATTGCGAGATGCCCTAAAGATTGAGCCAAACAGTAGCCGCTGTCACAGTTTAATGGGGATGCTTTATCTGCGACAAAATCAACCGACGATGGCGAAAATTCATTTCACGAAAGCGTTGTCGATCGATCCACAAGACGAGCGCGCCTTGATTGGCAAGCAAAGACTTGATCCTTCTGCGCCTAGTTCGTCGAAGGACAAGCCGACTGGGAAATCCAATGCGACAAAGCAAACTCCATCTAAGCCTAGTAGCGGTCTGTTTGGCGGTCTTTTCGGTAAGAAAAAGTAACGCTAAATTTTTCTCAAAATGGTTTATCAGCCCCCCGTAGGCGCACGCGACCTCCTGCCTCTCGATGTCGCCCAAAAACGTTGGATTGAAGATCGGCTTCAGCAGGTGTTTCACGCTTGGGGCTATCACCGGATTATCACTTCGACGCTAGAACGCTTAGATACCCTAATGGCAGGGGGTGCGATCGAGCGCTCTACCGTCATTCAACTCCACCAACTTGAAGAAGATCCCCTAGGATTACGTCCAGAATTAACCGCCTCGATCGCTCGAACAGTTGCGACTCGACTCGCCAATAGCACCTTTCCGCAGCGACTTTACTACAATGCGAATATATTTCGACGCGCTCAAGAAGGGAGTCATAGTCGGCAGCAGGAATTTTATCAAGCTGGGGTCGAATTGATCGGGGGCGAAGGAGTTCGCTCTGACGCAGAAATTTTGCTGCTGGCAATGGATTGTCTAAACAGTTTGGAACTGCCAACCCAGTTGATTTTAGGTGAAGCGGGATTGACAAAATCGCTCTTAGCGAGATTTCCAGAGCCGAGTCGCGCGAAGGTTCGCAGGGCGATCGCGAATTTAGACCGATTGAGTTTAGAAGCTTTACCTCTGTCTGACGAATTAAAAGAGCGTGCCTTACTTCTTCTAGATTTGCGCGGCAAGCCGAGTAATGTCTTGCAGCAAGTCAGCGGCTTAGACCTAGACGAATCCGAAAGAGCGATCGTGAATAATCTCAAGTCGCTGATTGAATTGCTGCAAGAAAGTTTGACTGTTCCGATCGTGCTGGATCTGAGCTTAATTCGGACTTTTGATTACTACACTGGGATCGTCTTTGAAGTCGTGACGCAATCGGGTCAAATCGTTCTTGGACAAGGCGGGAGATACGATCAACTGCTGGGACAATTTCACCCCCAAGCAGAATCGATTCCTGGGATTGGATTTTCGCTGCAATTAGAAAATCTGCATCAACTCTTGTTATCAACTGGACACCTGCCGAAACAAACTCGATCGAGTGATTGGCTCGTCGTCTCTGATTCCCCTCAACTTGCCTTTGCTCATGCTCAGAAATTGCGAGAATCAGGAGCGATCGTTGAGATGAATTTGGAGACGGGAACTCGCGAACAGATTCAGGACTATGCTCAACAGCGTCGAGTCGCCCGAATTGCCTGGGTTCAGAATGATGGGCAAATTGTTGTTGAAGATCCATTTGACACAGAACGCACCTCATGAGGATAATGGGAGTTTGTTAAAACTTTAGACTCCTGAAAACCCTTGGCTAACGTAGTTGTGATTGGCGCCCAGTGGGGCGATGAAGGTAAAGGCAAAATCACCGATCTGTTAAGCAAATCGGCGGATGTTGTTGTGCGCTATCAAGGCGGTGTCAATGCAGGGCATACGGTCGTTGTCAAGGATCAGACCTTTAAGCTTCATTTGATTCCGTCTGGAATTTTGTACCCGGATACGGAGTGCATTATTGGCTGTGGAACGGTAATTGATCCGAAGGTGCTGATTCAAGAGTTGGATCAGCTTGAGGCACTTGGCATCACGACTCAGAACTTGCTGATTTCTGAGACGGCGCATGTGACGATGCCCTATCACCGTCTGATCGATAAAGCCGCCGAAGAACAGCGCGGCACTCACAAAATTGGTACGACTGGACGCGGGATTGGTCCGACCTATGCGGATAAGTCTGAGCGTACAGGTGTTCGGATCGTGGATTTGATGAATTCTGAAGGATTCCGCGAACAGTTGAAATGGACGATCGCGCAAAAGAACGTCATTCTCGAAAAACTCTATGATCTGCCGCACTTGAATGCAGATGAAGTGTTTGAAGAGTATATGGGCTATGCCGATCGCTTACGTCCGCACGTGGTTGATAGTTCGCTAAAAATCTACGATGCGATTCGCCGTAAGCGGAATGTCCTGTTTGAAGGCGCACAGGGCACACTCCTCGACTTGGATCACGGAACCTACCCTTATGTCACTTCCTCAAACCCAGTTTCGGGTGGGGCTTGTGTGGGAACCGGAATTGGACCAACGGTGATCGATCGTGTGATTGGCGTTGCGAAAGCCTATACGACTCGGGTTGGAGAAGGTCCTTTCCCGACTGAGTTACATGAAGAAATAGGCGCATTGTTGTGCGATCGTGGGGCTGAATTTGGCACGACGACGGGACGACAAAGACGCTGTGGCTGGTTTGATGCAGTGATTGGACGCTATGCCGTTCGCATCAATGGTCTGGACTGTCTAGCCATTACCAAGCTAGATGTTTTAGACGAAATGGATGAAATCAAAGTGTGTGTTGCCTACGAAATCGATGGGCAGCGCTGCGAAGATTTTCCCAGTAATTCGCGCTTGTTTGCTCAATGCAAGCCGATTTACGAAACGGTGCCAGGATGGAAACGATCGACCGAAGCCTGTCGATCGCTTGATGATTTGCCCAAAGAGGCGCTTTCATATCTCAAGTTCCTGGCAGAATTAATGGATGTGCCGATCGCGATTGTTTCGTTAGGTGCAAAACGCGATCAAACGATCATTGTTGAAGATCCCATTCATGGACCGAAACGGGCGTTGTTGTATACCAACGGAACGCCCCAACCTGCAAACGTTTAGTAGATTTTAGGTTTGAATTATGCCGTTCTCGATCGAAGCTCAAAAACGTCCTGAAGGAAGTAAGCCGAATGCGCTGCGTCGCGATGGCAAGATTCCTGCAACTTTGTATGGTCACAATGGTGCTGAGTCCATCCAATTGGTTGTAGATGCAAAGTTAGCTGGGTTCTTAGTCCGCGATGCTGCACCGAATCGTTCTGTCGTCGAAGTGAATATTCCAGAATTGTCTTGGAATGGCAAGACCGTCATGCGTGAAGTGCAGACCCATCCTTGGAAGGGTTCGCTGTATCACATCAGCTTTTTTGCTCAAAAAGGTTAGGCTTTGCCGCTTGCTGATAAATGTGATGTATATAAAGCTAGGGAGAGATCCCTGGCTTTTTTCATGCCTCTCGAATTTCCGTCCTTCTGTGTAGATGTAACTTATGACGACTACGACTCTTCCCCCGATCGTTGAAGCGCTGCTCAATCCCGGAATGTATGACCATCCGGTTAAAGGTGAGATCGAATTAATTCAAACTCACGTTTCCTATGTTTTTCTCACGGGAGACTATGTTTATAAGCTGAAAAAACCTGTGAATTTTGGTTTTTTGGACTATTCCACTTTGGACAAGCGCAAACATTTCTGTGAGGAAGAGTTGCGGCTGAACAAACGCGGTGCAGCAGAATTGTATTTGGGCATTGTGCCGATTACACAAGACGGTGACAGGTTTGTGCTGAATGGCTCAGGCGAAGTCGTGGATTATGTGGTGAAAATGCAGCAGTTTCCACAAGAGACGTTGCTGAGTGCGATGTACGATCGCGGAGAACTGACCGAGCAGCATTTACTTGATTTGGCAAAGGTGTTAGCGGCATTTCACAAGTCTGCTCCGACCAATGATTACATTCTGAGTTTTGGAGAAGTGGCGCAGATTCGACAAGCGATCGACGAAAACTATGATCAAACCGTCGGCTATATCGGAGTTGCTCAGACTCAAGCACAATTTGATCAAACCAAAGCTTACACCGATAAGCTGTTTGCTGAGAGTGAAGCCCTCTTCAAGAGCCGCGTCGAAAATAAATTTATCCGGGAATGTCATGGCGATGTTCATTTGAGAAACATCTGCTTCTGGAATAACAAAATTCTTTTGTTCGATTGCATTGAGTTTAATGAGCCGTTCCGATTCGTCGATACGATGTTCGACGTTGCTTACATCATTATGGATTTTGATGCTCGGAATCGTCGGGATCTGAGCAATCTGTTTTTGAATGCTTACCTCGAACAATCGGGAGACTGGGAAGGCTTACAAGTTTTGCCACTCTACAATAGTCGTCAGTCTTATGTTCGAGCAAAAGTCACTTCATTCTTGCTGAGTGATCCGAGTATTCCAGAATCCGTGAAGGCAGAATCGAAAGAAACTGCGAGTCGTTACTATCGGTTGTCTTGGGAATATACGCAACCTAGACAAGGCAAGATTGTTTTGATGTCGGGACTTTCCGGATCTGGAAAAAGTACGATCGCGTCTAAACTCGCTCGTGAAACGGGAGCGATTCAAATCCGCTCGGATGCAGTTCGCAAGCATTTAGGTGGCATTGCTTTAGATGAGAAAGGCGATGCTTCACTTTATAGTGCTGAAATGACGCAGAAAACTTACGATCGCTTACTAGAGCTTGGCTCAACTTTAGCTTCTCAAGGCTATACCGTGATTTTGGATGCGAAGTACGATCGACAAGCTTTACGCGCTCCGGTAATTGAGAAAGCTCAGGCAGCAGGAATCGAAATTGAGATTCTGCACTGTGATGTTTCGGCGGAGGTGTTACGCGATCGAGTGGCTCAGCGACAAGGCGACATTTCTGATGCGGATTTGGATGTTTTAGCTCAACAGACCTTTGAAGCCTTTAGCGGATCGGAAAAGCCTTTCGTTAAAGCAGTCGGTTAGCTTAACCTCAGTTCGATCGGACTGCACACAGAAGAGAGCGAAACGCTTGCGATGTGCCGCTTGGATAGGTTGCAACCAGATGAATGCTGCCGTCTGGTTGCTTAATCCAGCCTTGTGCTTCTAGGGTCGTTGGAACAGTTTGAGGATTAGAAAGTGAAGATTGTGTTGGAGCGCGATCGTCTAGCCAAACCGCGTTGCCCATCAAGGGTTGTCGTGGATCTTCGGGAATTCCGCCGCGTCCCGTGATCGCAAAGGAATTCCCTTCATCTGCTGGACAGGTTGAGGCAATTAATCCACTCGTATCTTGCAGATCCGTGGGCAACTGCGCTAAGCCTTGACTCGGATCAACATCAGGAGTATTCAGCACGATCGTGCCACTGATGCCAAATTGAGAACTTGCGGTAATGCTGCTCAATCCCGTGGTGGCACTTGCACGAGGTTCAATCCCAAGCAGTCCTTCAGTCGTGATACGAATGTTGCCGCCACGACCCGTGAAGGCATTCGCTGTGATATTACTGTTTTCTTCCGCCACCGCCACAATGAAGTTACTGTTAACAGTGATGTTGCCTCCATTGCCGCCTGCTTGAGCCGTTCCAGCATTGGTCGATATTAGTCCCCCGTTCCGCAATAGCAGTACATCCCGCACTCCTAGATTAATGTTTCCTCCGTCAGTGCTGGCAGTTTCGGCAGAGATGCGTCCGAGATCGACCTTCAGCGCGTCGGTCTGGATATCGATATTGCCCACGGTTTCGGTGCTTTGACGATCGACGATCGTGCTTCGATCTTCGACGGTGA